>SVED01000066.1 GCA_015057515.1 Lachnospiraceae bacterium | reverse complement strand
GACACAGTGATGGCCACATCATAATATGTATACAATCTTATACTTGAACCTAAAAATATACTTGAAAAAGAAGAATACAAAACAGCAACAATTGAAGCGTTGAAGCAGAATTTTGGATATGATGACGCGAAGATTGCTGACCTTTTATCAGATAAAGATTCATATTATGTCAGAGCTGAAAAAGCACTTCCTTACGAAAAGTATAAGGCATTTATGGACTATTGTGAAACTGATGCAGGGGACAATGTTGTAGGTATATACTTTGAAGAACAATATGATAGAGTGTATCCTAATAATGAGCTTGGCTGTCATGTGCTTGGTTTTACTGTAAGCGGCAATGTTGGAATGTATGGTGTAGAAGGTGGCTACAATGAGTATCTGAATGGATATAATGGTAGATCTTATTCATATTTGAGTGAGGATAATTCTCTTACAGAAGAAGTAGAACCAGCAGTAAATGGCTATAATCTTGTGACAAGTATTGATGCAAATGTACAAAAAATAGTTCAGGATGTTGTGACAGAATATATGTCAACTGTGGGTGCAAAGAATGTTTCTGTTCTAGTAATGGATCCAAGTAACTGTAATGTTTTAGCTCTTTATAACTCACACCAATTTGATCCAAATGATGCGTATTCTTTAGATTCAACAAAATATCAGTTTGTTGGACTTGAGGATGACGAGGAGGCAAAATATAAGACTTTTGAGGAGTTTAAAGATAAGGGAACAGACGAAGAGCATGTTGAAGCTTTAAACAATGTTTGGAGAAATTTCGCTGTAACCGATTTATATGAGCCGGGTTCTACATATAAAGTGTTTACAATTGCGGGAGCTATTGAAGAAGGCTATGTTACAGAAACTGATACATTTTTCTGTGATGGTGGCGAGGAAAAGGATATATATTATATAGGATGTTCTTCACGTAGATATGGTGGACATGGTGAACTTACTCTTTCACAAGCATTGGAGAAATCATGTAATGATGCACTTATGCAAATAGCGGCCAAAGAGGGAGCAACGGATTTTGATAAATATCAGGTATTATTTGGATTTGGTCAGAGAACTAATATTGATATTCAGGGTGAGTATGATGAACTATCACTAAGCACAGCTGTATATCATAGAGATACATTAAATGAAGTAGAACTTGCTACATCTTCATTTGGTCAAGGTGTTACCACAACTATGATGCAGCTTGGGACAGCTTTTTGTTCAGTAATCAATGGTGGATATTATTACGAGCCAAGTATAGTAAGAAGAATAGAAGATGAAGATGGAAATATTATTGAGAGCCGCGAGAATGTTCTTGTTAGAAGAACTGTTTCAGAGGAAACCTCAGATATAATGAGAAATCAGTTATTCCTTGTTGTTGAACAGGGTACAGGTAAAAGAGCGGCTATTGAAGGTTACTCTATAGGTGGAAAAACTGGTACAGCAGAAAAACTTCCTAGAGGTAATGGAAAGTATTTGATATCATTTATTGGATTTGCTCCAGCAGATAATCCTCAGGTGGTTGTTTATGTAATTGTTGATGAGCCTAATATACCAGACCAGTCATCAAGTCCGGAAGCTTCATACATATTTGCAGATATTGCAGTAGAATTATTTCCGTATTTAAATATATATAAGGATAACGACAACTTTGATTTAGATAATAGCGATGCGCCGGGAGAGGAAATTAGTCCTATATATGTCGGTGATACACCGGAAAATGATGTGGCAGGTGGTGAGGATAATCCTTATGTTGCCGGTTCGGAGGATGTAGAAACAACAGAGGAAGGCTCTGGTGATGAAGATGAGTCTGGCGAGGATACATCAGATGAGGATACACCTGGTGAAGACACTTCATACGAAGATACTTCAGAGGGTGATGACAGCGCAGAATAATTATAGTTGTTATAGATTTTTATATTTGGAATAAATATTACATAAGGAGAAAAAAGATGTGATATTTATTGAAAAGTCGAGAAAAAGAATATTTTACCATTCACAGTGTGAGCAGATTAAAAGTATTTATATTAGCCTGTGGAGTTGTGCTAATGATTATGATTGCAAGAATAGGGCTATTAATGCTAAAAGGTGCAGATAAATATAGCAAGCTTGCTACTGAGGTACAGGAAAGAGAAAGAAGCATAAAAGCACCGAGAGGTTTAATATATGACAGGAATGGTAATATTATTGCTGGCAACAAGCCGGTATGCTCCATATCCGTAATACACAGTCAAATAACTGATACAGAAGAAGTTATTAAGATTTTGTCCGAAAAGCTTTCTATGGATGAAAGTATCGTAAGGCAGAAGGTTGAAAAAATATCTTCCAGAGAAAAGATAAAAAGCAATGTAGAAAAAGAAATTGCTGATGAGATTAGAAGTATGGATTTGGATGGCGTAATGGTGGATGAGGATTATAAAAGGTATTATCCGTATTCTACATTGGCATCTAAGGTTATTGGCTTTACAGGAGCTGATAACCAGGGGATAGTAGGTTTGGAAGTTTGGTATGATGATGTGCTTATGGGTGTTGATGGAAGTATTAATACTTTTACTGATGCTCGAGGAATAGAAATTCCTAATATGGCAGAAACTAGGATAGACCCAATAGCTGGAAAAAATCTGGTTATATCCTTAGATATAAATATACAGCAGTATATTGAACAGACCGCTGCGGAGGTTCTGGAAAAGAAAAATGCAAAAAGAGTATGTATCATAGTTATGAATCCACAAAATGGGGAAATATATGGTATGACGGATTATCCGGAATATGATTTGAACGACCCATTTACCCTGAATTATGAAACAGATGAAGAAGTGACTCAGGATATGTTAAATGGAATGTGGAGAAATTTTTGCATAAATGATACCTACGAGCCGGGTTCTACATTTAAAATTGTAACAGCTACTGCCGCATTTGAAGCAGATGTGTTAGAGGTGACAGATGGATTTTATTGCCCAGGGTATAGGGTGGTAGAAGATAGAAGAATTAGATGTCATAAGGTTGTTGGCCATGGTCAGGAAACCTTTGAAGAAGGAATTATGAACTCTTGTAATCCGGTCTTTATGGATATAGGTTCTAGGGTAGGAGCAAAAGATTTTTATAAATATATGGATAACCTGGGACTATTTGAGAAAACAGGTATAGATCTTCCGGGAGAAGCAGGCTCAATTTTTCACAAACTGGAAAATGTTGGAGCTGTAGAATTGGCTACTATGTCTTTTGGTCAGTCTTTTCAGATTACACCCTTGCAACTTATGAGAGCAGTTTCGGCGGTGATTAATGGAGGAACTTTAGTTACTCCACATTTTGGCGTTTATGTTACTGATGAAAACAATAATATTACTGATAAATTGGAATATCCTACCACTCCAAATGCTGTAAGTGGAGAAACATCAGAAACTATGAAATTACTTTTGGAAAAAGTAGTATCAGAGGGGACAGGAAAAAATGCTTATGTGGAGGGATATTCTATTGGTGGAAAAACAGCTACAAGCGAAAAACTACCTAGAAGTAGCAATAAATATATTTCATCTTTTTTAGGATTTTCACCTGCTAGTAACCCACAGGTTATAACATTAATCTTGATTGATGAGCCAGAAGGGGTGTATTATGGAGGCACAGTTGCAGCTCCGGTTGTAGGAGATATATATGAGAACATACTCCCTTATTTGGGGATTGAGAGATACTAATATACATAGGATACTAAAGGAGACAGGATATGAGCAGAAATGATATAGTTTTACCGATTTTAATTGCATTTGGAATTAGTGTGGTGCTTAGTCCCATCATTATTCCTTTTTTGAAAAAACTAAAATTTGGTCAGTTTGTTAGGGAGGATGGACCGGAATCTCACTTAAAGAAGTCTGGGACACCTACAATGGGTGGATTGATAATTCTATTTAGTATTGTTATAACTTCCCTGTTTTACATTAAAGATTACCCTCAGATTATTCCAGTGCTATTTTTAACATTGGGTTTTGGCTTTGTAGGGTTTTTAGATGACTACATTAAGGTTGTTATGAAAAGATCTATGGGACTTAGGGCATGGCAAAAAATGTTAGGACAGTTTCTTGTGACTGGTATTTTTGCTTACTACATTTACAAACATACGGACCTTGGAACAGACATAACGATACCTTTTATAGATAAAACAATAGAACTTGGTTGGATGTATTTACCTCTTATGTTCTTTGTTGTTTTGGGAACTGCCAATGGTGCAAATTTCACAGACGGATTAGATGGATTAGCTTCTTCTGTAACTGTATTAATTGCAACATTTTTTACAGTAGTAGCAATTGGTTTGGGTTCGGGTGTTGCTCCGATTACATGCGCTACAGTAGGTAGTCTTTTGGGATTTTTGGTGTACAATGTATACCCTGCCAGAGTATTTATGGGAGATACAGGTTCCTTGGCTTTAGGTGGGTTTGTAGCATCCACAGCTTATGTGCTTAAAATGCCACTTATTATATTGATTGTAGCTTTTGTTTATTTCATGGAAGTTCTATCAGTCATCATACAGGTGACTTATTTCAAAAAGACTGGTAAGAGAATATTTAAGATGGCTCCAATCCATCATCATTTTGAACTGTGTGGTTGGCCAGAGACAAAGGTTGTAGCAATATTTTCTATTGTGACCGCTATTCTTTGTCTGATTGGTTTGTTGGCAATATAAGCCAGGGGGAATTTATATGTTTGATAAAAAAGTATTGGTTGCAGGTTGTGGAAAAAGTGGTATAAGTGCCAGTGCTCTTCTTGCGAGAAATGGTGAAAAGGTTATTCTGTATGATGAGAATACTAACATTGATAAAAGTAAGCTTATGGGACATTTTGATGATGTTTCAGGTAGAGAAAATATAGAGCTTCATATAGGAGAACTCACATCAGACATAATTAACCAGTGCGAGTTAATGGTTATTAGTCCGGGTATACCGGTGGACAAAGAATTTGTGCTTAAAGTAAAGGAAGCTGGATTACCTGTGTGGAGTGAGATTGAGTTGGCATACCATTATGAAAAAGGTACTGTGGCAGCTATAACAGGTACAAATGGTAAAACCACCACTACTACACTGGTGGGAGAAATTATAAAAGAACATAATTCAAAAACAATAGTTGTTGGAAATATTGGTATTCCTTATACTGGTCTTGCAGATAAAACGGTGAATGATTCGGTTACAGTTGCAGAGATTAGTAGTTTCCAGTTGGAAACCATAATAGATTTTAAACCAAAGGTAAGTGCAATATTAAATGTTACTCCTGATCATTTGGATAGACATTTTACTTTTGAAAACTATGCAAAGGCTAAGCTGAATATTACAAAGAATCAGTGCGAGGATGATTATGTTGTACTAAATTACGATGATCCTGAAACAGTGAAGCTTGCTGATAGAATAAAGGCAAAGATAATATATTTTAGTCGTATGACAAAGTTGGATGAGGGTGTATACGTTGATAGAGATGACATTCTTATCAGGGAAAATGGCGTTGTTAAGAAGGTGCTTTCTCTAAAGGATATCAAACTTCTTGGTACACACAATGTAGAAAATGTTTTAGCCGCGGTGGCGATTACATACTATATGGGTGTACCGGTAGATGTCATTGAAAAGGTGTGCATTGACTTTCAAGGAGTAGAGCATAGAATAGAATTCGTAAAAACAATTAATGGTGTTGCGTATTATAATGATTCAAAAGGAACAAATCCTGATGCTGCTATTAAGGCAATCAAAGCTATGACAACTACTACATTCCTTATTGGTGGCGGTTACGATAAAGGTGCAAGTTATGATGAATGGGTGGATTGTTTCCCTGCAAAGGTTAAGTATCTGGTTCTTATTGGAAAAACTGCTGATGCCATTGCCCTTTGTGCAAAGCAACATGGCTTTTATAGTATAGTAAAAATGGATACATTGGAGGAAGCTGTTCAGTTTTGCTATAACAATGCAAGACCAGGTGATGCAGTGCTTCTTTCACCTGCTTGTGCTAGCTGGGATATGTTTAAAAGTTATGAACAACGAGGAGATATGTTTAAACAATATGTAAAGAAACTTGAGGAGTGATGACGGTGGGTATGAATAGTCAGGAAGTATCACCACAACAGAAAAAGAGAAGACGTGAAGAAGATGAGCCTTGGTTTGTTAGTGGTGGATATTTTGATTATCAAACACTATTCATAACAATAACCTTGGTGTTAATAGGAATTATGATGGTATATAGTGCCAGCTCTTACAAAGCGGTGGTGTATACCGGCGATAGTGGATATTTTGCAAAAAGACAAGGCTTTTTTGCGGTGTTTGGCTTATTTGTTATGTTCCTTGTGTCCAAATTTAACTACAAGAAATTCAAGAAGTTTTCTAGGGTTTTGATGTTTGTAGCCATAGGCTTGTGTGGCATAGTATTTTTTATTGGTGTAACAACTAAGGGTGCTACACGATGGATTCCACTTGGATCATTTCAGTTTCAGCCTTCCGAAGTTGCTAAGATTGTTATTATAATATTTATGTCCCATGCCTGTGTGATTCAGTCTAAACGTCTTGAAACCATAGGTGGTCTTTTTCAAATGTGTGGATTGCCTATAGTGTGTATTGGATTAATTGCTATAGAGAATCTAAGTACAGCAATAGTGTGTGCTGCAGTGATGATAGCTGTAATATTTGTTGCCAGTCCAAAGTTTTGGAATATAGTAGCTTTTGCTATAGTATGTGCTTCGGCAGCTTTGGCATTTCTTATGGCAACAGGTTACAGAACAGATAGAGTTGATGCCTGGCTTCATCCTGAAACCAGCGAACATGGATTTCAGACTATGCAGTCCTTATATGCTATTGGCTCAGGTGGATTGTTTGGAAGAGGTTTGGGGCAGAGTATTCAAAAAATGGGATTTTTGCCAGAATCTCACAATGATATGATATTCTCGGTTATATGTGAGGAGATTGGCTTTTTTGGTGCTTTGGGCGTAATATTACTTTTCGCAATGCTGATTATGAGAATGTTTTATATAGCTAAGCATACTGTTGATAGCTTTGGTGGATTTTTGGTAACGGGAGTAATGACCCATATCGCTGTTCAGTTTATAATAAATGTAGGTGTAGTAACAAATACTATTCCTCCAACAGGTGTAACTCTTCCGTTTATCAGCTATGGCGGAACATCTATTGTGATGTTGTTGGTTGAAATAGGAGTAGTTCTCAGTGTGTCAAGGAGAATTAAACCTGTGGCAGTGGAATAATCATATGAAAGAAAGATGTGCCTATGAAAAAGATAATTATACCCATAGTTATTTTGCTTTTGCTTTTGGCAGGAGCCTTATATCTAAATACATACAAGTTGAAAGAAATAAAGGTTTCTGGCTGTGTTAATGTGGATGAACAGGTGGTTATTGATGCTATAGAAGCGCAGAAGTTTTCTGGCAATACAGCACTATTATATTTATCAAATAAAATAGATCCAATTGAAGACATACCCTTTGTTGAAAAAATAGATATAGAGTTTATTTCGAAAAATGAAATAAGTGTAATGGTGTACGAAAAATCAATAGCTGGCTGTGTGGAATATATGGATAGCTATGTATATTTTGATAAAGATGGAATTATACTGGATGTATCTTCGGATATAATTCAGGGTGTGCCTTGCATAAAAGGATTAAAGTTTGATAGCTGGGAGATTGGCAAAAAATTACCCATAGATGACACAGGTAAGTTTCAATCAATTTTATCCATAACGCAGCTTATAGATAAGTATGAGCTGGATATTGATGGTATAAAATTCACAGCAGAAAACGAAATAATTCTTTTGCATGACAAGATTACAATTGAGCTGGGAAACGGAGAGTATCTGGAAATACAGATGATGAATCTGGGTAGTATTTTAGCTCAGCTTGAGGGAAAAGAGGGAACCCTTTATATGAAGGATTTTAATTCAGAAAATGCTACAGCAAGTTTTAGCAATAAATAATAAAAATATGTTGATATTTTTCTGAAAAAATTATATTATATAGGTAATAATGCGACATTGTGGGATATTCTAACTTGTTGCGTGATTATATAACAACATTAAATACAATTAAAGGAGGAAAAGACCTTGCTTGAAATAAAATCAAACGACGAAAAAACCCCTGCAAGAATTCTGGTAATTGGTGTAGGTGGAGCTGGTAACAATGCAGTAAACAGAATGATTGATGAGAATGTGGAGGGTGTAGAGCTCATTGCTATTAACACTGACAAACAGATCTTATCACAAAGTAGAGCGACTACTAAGATTCAGATTGGTGAGAAACTCACAAAAGGTCTTGGTGCAGGAGCTAAGCCAGAGATTGGTGCCAGTGCAGTAGAAGAGAATAGAGAGGAAATCACTGATATCATGAAGGATGCCAATATGGTATTCGTTACATGTGGTATGGGTGGTGGAACAGGAACAGGTGCTGCTCCTGTTGTTGCCGAGATAGCAAGAAATCTTGGAATCCTTACAGTAGGTGTTGTAACTAAGCCATTTTCATTTGAAGGTAAGCCTAGAATGAACAATGCTGTAAATGGTATTGCAAAGCTTAAAGAAAACGTTGATACACTTATTGTTATTCCAAATGATAAGTTATTACAGATATGTGATAAGCGTACAAGTATCCCAGAGGCATTAAAGAAGGCTGATGAAGTGCTTCAGCAGGGTGTACAGGGTGTTACTGACCTTATCAATAAGCCAGGACTTATCAACCTCGACTTTGCTGATATTCAGACAGTTATGAGAGACAAGGGTGTTGCTCATATTGGTATTGGTAGAGCAAGTGGTGATAACAAGGCTGTTGACGCTATTAAGTCTGCTATGGATAGTCCATTGCTTGAGACTACAGTTGCAGGAGCAACAGATATTATTGTTAACTTCTCAGGTAATATCGGTATCGTTGAAGCATACGATGCAATTACATACCTTACAGAGGTTGCTGGAGATGGCGCAAACATCATCTTTGGTACAGTAGATAATGATGTTATGGGTGAAGATGTATGTATTACTATCATCGCTACTGGCATTGAAGGAAAGGCTGGCGCTGTTTCAGTATCAATTCCAACACAGCAGAGTGCTAAGCCAGCTGTTACGCCTATAGCTAAGACTCCAACTTATTCTGGACAACCTATTACAGGTGCAACTACACCATCAATGAAGCCATCATTTATGAATCAGACAGCTGCTAAGCCTGCAACAGATTTAACAGGAGGCGCTAAACCAACACCTGTCAGACCACAGAGCAATGCAGCTAGTGGCATTAAGATTCCAGACTTTCTTAAGAGAGGCTAATTTTTAGAATATTAAAGACTGTTGCACATTTTTGTGCAACAGCCTTTTTTAGATTTATGACACAAAAGATTTTGAAAATATTATTACGAGAGGAAAAAGAGTATGGATAACAATATGAGCGGCAGAACTATGTATTATGACTCGGGAACTATGCCACAGTATCAGCCACAGTCAACCAATAAGAAAAACACCTTGGTTATAGTTGATAAAAATGGTATTAACGAGTTAGATATGAGTTCTCATATGGAAGCAACCTATACATTTGGACGTTCTAGCGATAACAGTATAGTGATTAATTCTGAAATCGTATCAGGACACCATGGTGAGATTTGCATCAGTCAGGGAAAGTTCTTTATTAAAGATAACAATAGTTCAAATGGAACATATATTGCATACGGACAGCAGTTTTGTACTGCTGAGCCAGGACAGTATTATGGTGGCGATGACAATGATATGATTATAAGACTGGGTACTACTAAAAGTGTGAATGGTATGGATTCAGTTCTCATGTTATATGATTGTAATTCTACATCTGGTACATGGAAACCATATACACTTCATGATGGTGACAATAGCATTGGTCGTGCCGAGAACTGTGATATTAAACTTAGAAACGTAGCAGTATCAAGATTACATGCCGGTATTAGATGCAGCAATGGGGAGTGTTATCTCTTTGATAACAAATCAGCTAATGGTGTGTTTGTCAACGGCATAAAAATAGACAGACCTTACAAGCTTGCAGACAAAGATATTTTTACTATTTTGAATACTATCTTTATCTTTACAGGTAACCAGATATTCTACAAGGTTAAGCCTGAAGGTATTGCATTAGAACTTAGAGGTCTGAATAAAGTGGTTCCTGCTAAGGAAGGAAAGAAGACTATATTAGACAGAGTAAGCTGCAGTATTGGTGCAAATGAATTCGTTGCAATTATCGGTGGTTCAGGCGCAGGTAAAACTACACTTATGACTGCAATGAGTGGTTTTGATACAGATATTACAGGTGATGTATATTGCAATGGTATCAATCTCCGTGAGAACTTCCAAACATTGAAGAATATCATAGGATTTGTTCCGCAGCAGGATATTATATACGAGAATATTACACTTAAAAAGATGCTTTACTATACAGCAAAGCTCAAGATGCCAGAGGATACATCTAAGGCAGAGATTGATGCCCGTATTAGAGACGTACTTCAGATGGTTGAGCTTTTAGAGCATCAGGATACATATATCAGAAGACTTAGTGGTGGTCAGAAGAAACGTGCAAGTATTGCAGTCGAGCTTCTTGCCAATCCGGGACTTTTCTTCTTAGATGAGCCTACATCTGGACTTGATCCTGGAACTGAGCAGCATCTTATGCACACTTTAAGCAGACTTTCTAAGGAGCAGGAGAAGACTATTATTATGGTTACCCATACTACCAATAATCTGCACCTGTGTGATAAGGTTATTATTATGGGTTATGGTGGAAGACTTTGCTATTGTGGCAAACCTGAGGGTATAAAGGACTTCTTTGCAACAGACGATATAGTTGAAGTTTATGACAAAATTACCGCTGATACAAAGGGATGGGAGGCTAGATTTAAAGCTTCTGGTATCAACAAGCTTGGTACTGATTCAGGTGTTGATTCAGGTAAGGAAATAAAACCTAGAAAGGTTAGCAGTCTCAATCAGCTTTCTGTACTTATTAGAAGATATGTCACACTGATAAAGAATGATTTAGAAAGACTTGCCATGATATTCCTTCAGCCTGTGCTTATAGGTTTACTTATGGCTTTGGTGGCAGAAAAAGGCATCTATGAGAAGATGTTCGAGACAAGATCAATACTTTTTGCACTTATGAGTGCCGGTATTTGGATGGGACTTTTTAATACAATCCAAGAAGTTTACAAAGAACGAGTCATACTGAAACGAGAATATATGGCGAACCTAAAACTGCCAGTATATATGCTCTCTAAGTACATAGTTCAGGCTATGATTGCTCTCGTTCAGGCAGTAATTATGATAGCGGTATTTGTGCTTGTTAAGGGTGCACCAAAGTGCGATGGCGTCGTCTTTGGCAATGCTACATTTGAGATGATGCTTACCATATTTGTGACAATTTATGTTGCTGCAAGCTTTGGTCTTCTTATATCATCTGTCTCAAAGAATGGTGATAGAGCTATGACTATAGCACCATTTGTACTTATTATTCAGCTCTTGTTCTCAGGTATTCTCTTCTCCCTTAGTGGAGTGACTGAGAAGGTGTCATACCTAACATTTAGCCGTTGGTCTATGGAGGCTCTTGGAAGTACAAACTCCTTGAATGACTTGGAAGGTGTAGGTGAAGAAGAGGCAAGACAGGCTGAAGAGGAAGCACAACAAAAACAGGATGAACTTATTCAGGAGACAAATGATTTAATAGCAGAAATGCAGAGTACTTATGATGATACTATCAATCAGCTTCAGGATTCTGTTGAGTATTATTCACTGTATTCCAGTGATCCGCAGTCCTTTGACGAGTATCATTCAGATCCTGTTGTTATTGAGGCAGAAGAAGAGGAAGAAACAGAAGATGATGAGGAAGAACCTGATGAAATGTTCTTGAGAAACGGATCTCATATGGCTAAATGCTGGGGCGTTTTATTTGGAGTAACCTTCCTTTTCGCTGCAGTGAGTATAGCAGTTCTCACAAGACTAAAAGACGAGCAAAGATAAACCACGAAGAACATACCTGAACATAAAACGGGTATGTTCTTCTCATAATACATTTTATGCAGTAGTTGTTTAAATGGTATGTGGATATATATATAATAATTTCTGTAGGCAACTAGGGTTCTTAGTAATCCCAGGTGCAAACGCTTTCGATGAAGCGTGCCACGGACAACTGTCTGAGGGTG
This sequence comes from Lachnospiraceae bacterium, assembly GCA_015057515.1. Lineage (GTDB taxonomy): Bacteria > Bacillota > Clostridia > Lachnospirales > Lachnospiraceae > Coprococcus_C. The sequence goes on along the minus strand of SVED01000066.1, from coordinate 704 downwards.
CCGAAGGGCTTCTTAGGTGAATTTTTTTGCAACCTTACGCTTGTGCAAATATCTAAGATTTTACAATTGCGATGTTTGATTAGGCACCGCTCTCGCGAACTCGTCGCATATAAAAAAAGAACAGGAAAGTCGGAACTAATTTCAAGTGTGAAATAGTTTCAGCTTTCCTGTTCTTTTTTTATATGCTCCTCAGACATCACTTCCGCGGTGCCGTCATCGCAATTGATAAAATCTTGATATTTGGTACAAGCTAGTTGTCTAAAAAATCCACCTAAGAAGCCATTTCGGCACACGAGTTTTGGGAGTGGCACGCCAATCAAACATCGAAAGCGTAAACCGTAGGATTACTTGAACCCGTAAGGTTGCGAAGAAATTATTATATATATATCCGCATACCAGCTCACAATTCCCTTAGCATAAAAATGTATTATGAGAAGAATATACTTTCGTTGATTTGGTAGGTGTTTTAGAGGTTGATGGTTGATCTGTTGTAGGTTATGGCAGTGTTGCCAAGTTTAAACAAATCAGATAAGGAATCATCAAGCGGAATGCCGTGCGGTTGATTTTGCGGAACGCGACCATGGTCAGCACCACAACGGCGATGAGCAGCAGTAACCAGAAGAACGCAAACAATCGCCATTCCAAACGGAAAAAGAAAAATGACCATAACGCGTTGATTGCAACTTGCAACAGATACAAGCGCA
>SVED01000065.1 GCA_015057515.1 Lachnospiraceae bacterium | reverse complement strand
TCTGTGCAAAAGAAGCTTCCTTGTTCTAAGTGGGTCTTTGTTGAATATGTTGCCTTTTTCGTAAGGTGAAATATGCATTTGATATATATATACCTCGTCATTTTCTATGCGGACAAAGGATTCTTTTATACTACATTTACCCATACGAAGAGACTTAACCTCAGTACCTGCTAAGGCAATACCTGCCTCATAGGTATCTTCAACAAAGTAGTCATGATATGCTTTTTTGTTGTTGGCTATTAATCTTGTACCTTTTCCCTTAGCCATTATTCTGCCCTTTCTATATTATCATCAATTATGGAAAAATCAATGGTTTTCTTAATTTTATCACAATTGTGTACCCTAATGCGGACTTTGTCTCCCAACTGATACTTTTTGCCTGTATTTTCGCCTATCATAGCATACTCTTCCTCAGCAAAATAATAGTAATCATCCTGCATATGGGCAACGGAAACCGCTCCTTCTACGGTATTTTCCAACTCTACATACAAATAGTTAGATGTAACGCCAGATACAACACCATTAAATTCCTCTCCTATATGTTCAGACATATACTCGATTTCTTTTAGTTTAATCACTTCTCTTTCAGCTTCCTCAGCACGACGCTCCTTAAGGGAATTGTCATCTGCAACAGATGGAAGGATCTTTTTGTAGTGAGATAATCTTTTCTCATCTAATTTGCCATGAAGATTTTCTTTGATTATTCTATGAATCTGCAAATCAGGATATCTTCTTATTGGTGATGTAAAATGGCAATAATACTTGCATGACAAGCCAAAATGTCCTGTACACTCAGTTGAGTATCTTGCTTGCTTCATAGAGCGAAGCATCATCTTACTTATAAGCGCTTCATATGGCTCGCCTTCTATACGTTCCAAAACCTTTTGAAGTTCCTTTGGATGAACTTCTTCCTGTGATGGTCTTAGGAATAAACCAAATTTACTTATAAAGAAGGTTAAATTTTCTATTTTTTCTTTATCTGGGCTTTCATGAGTTCTATATTCAAACGGAATCTCTTGCCAGAAAAAATCTTCTGCAACTGTTTCATTTGCCATAAGCATAAAATCTTCTATAAGCTTTGTAGCTGGATTTCGATCATATGCTTTAATCTCTACAGGCTTATGATTTTCATCCACAATAATCTTTGTCTCTGCAACATCAAAATCTATAGAGCCCCTCTTGTGACGATTGATTCGAATAATATCTGATAGTTCCTTCATCAAATCAAACATATAGATAAGATAATCATATCTTTCCATAGGCGCATCATCTGTTCTGGCAAGTATTTTTGCTACATCTGTGTAGGTCATTCGCTCGTTAGAATTAATTACACCTTCACATATATAGTGATTGATTAATTTGCCCTTTTTATCAATATCCATAACACAGCTAAGTGTAAGCCTGTCTACATTTGGATTGAGGGAACATATTCCATTTGAAAGCTTATGTGGAATCATAGGAATTACACTATCTACCAAATAACAACTGGTACCACGCTTTAATGCTTCTTTATCAAGTGGTGATTTTTCCTTTACATAGTGTGATACATCGGCAATATGAACACCTAAAGTATATATACCGTCTTTGTAGGATAAGGTAATTGCATCGTCTAAATCCTTAGCATCTTCACCATCTATTGTAACTGTGTGCCACTGTCTGAAATCAGTTCTGCCAACAATATCATCCTCAGATATCTGATCTGGTATATCATTAAGGGATTCCATAACCTTTTCGGGATATTCTATTGGTATATCATATGCTCGTACAACTGAAAGTATGTCAGTCGCAGGGTCATTTACATGTCCCAGGATCTCAACAATACGACCTTCTGGTGATTTACCACTAGAAGCATAGGTTGTAATCTCACACACAACCTTGTGTCCTGTCATAGCACCCATAGAATCAGATTTGCTAACAAAAATATCATCTGCAACCTTATGATTATCAGGTATAACAAATCCAAAACCATCCTGTTTTTCAAAGGTTCCTACAACAACACTCATACCTCTTTTTAGAATTTTCACTATCTGAGCTTCACTTCTTTTTCCTGCTCTTGCATCACTTTCTGGTTTAATAACAACCTTGTCATTATGAAAGGCATCAAGACTATACTTTGCAGGGATGAAATAATCATCCTTTTGTCCATCAACTCTGACAAAACCAAACCCTTTTTTGTTTCCAATATAGGTTCCAACAAGTAAGTTATCGTCTAACTTTTTATATTTACCCTTTGGTGTAAGAACAATCTTTCCATCAGAAATAAGCTCATTCAAAGCCTCCTCTACCCTCTTTTTGTCATCATCAGAAACCTGTAACAAAAATCGAATATCCTTAAGTCTCATTGGCTTATACATATCATCACATATAAAATCATATAATTTGGATTTCACTAATTCTCTTTTTTCTCCCATATGAATACCCCCATTCAACAGACAAAATAGCAAAACATTCCATATATTAATTATATCATATTAGTACGGATATTTACAGAAAAAAAGATGCTTTGCAAATTACAAAGCATCATAATAATCTTTAAATAAACTTTGATGAAAGAAATAGTGCAAGCATCATGTAGGCAATACCAAAAACAACTGTAATCTTGCGAAGAATACCTTCCTTTGTCTTACCCTTGTTTTTACCCCAATATGAATCACTCTGGGCGCCATTAGATGTAATAAATCCGCCACCCTTTCCTTCTTGCATCATTATCATGATTGCTAAAATAACTGATACTATTAAAAATATAACTATAATTGCTGTCTTCAAAAGAATAACCTCCTCGAAAAATACAAATCAAATCACACTTCGCTTATATTATCACAATAAAACAATATTGGCAACACTTTTTTACAATAACCATACTAGTAATAGTTACATTTTGGATCAAGAAACTCCTTAAGTCTCCTGTCATATGCATCAATTATTACATCTTCAAAAGCCAGCTTAGGATCCTCTACTCCAATTGTCTTAAGTAAATATCTTGTAAAATAAGGATTTAAGGTTAAAAGCGGACCAATAACATAGGTTCCAAAAAAATTCTTATAGTGAATACCTTCTGTACCAGTATCAGGATTCATACCTGTTCCTTTGTCCACCTTAATAAAAGGATGTTTAAAATCTTCACTGTAAGCAAATGTAAACTGCGTCTTAAACCCAACAATAGTCATATCTTCAAAGGTACCTCTAAAAAGACAGTTGAATCTATTCATCATATCCCGTTTAGCATAGAAATTAAAAATACCTAATGCTTCTATTCGGGAACCATCTTCATTTTCAATATAATCACCAAATATTTCAATTGCATTGCTTGTAACAAGAAATGTAACATTATCCTCAATAAGCTTTTTGATACAGTCTTTGTATGGCATAAGCTTTTTGATTACTCTTTCTTGCATATCCTCAGTCATAGCCCCTATATATATAAGGTCTACTTTTTCTGTAACAAAAGCAGGCTCTGACAGATAATTTGTAAAAATAAACTCAGCCAGAGGTAAACATTGCTGCAAATACTTTACATTTGAAGAATCTGCAAATAAATTACAATATTCAGGAAATAATACTTCTATTTTCATTGTGCAACATTCTCCTTATCCAGTGCCTTTGCGATATTATCCACAATAGTCTTAGCCATACCACCGGCATGTATATCATGCATTATGCATATTGTATCAACTTCATCATAATCAATAAATGATGCAGAATCAATCTCTTTTTCACAGCATTTAATCTTTTCTTTTGGTATACCTGCCATAAGCAATCTAAGCTGAAAATCCTTATTTCTTACACCACTACAAATAATCTGTTTGATATCATCATTATTTAAAAACTCAAAATCAACATCATATATCCACGCATCATTCTCGCTACTTTCCTTGGCATCATATATATCATCTAATATAAGTATAACTGCCTTATTTCCTTCCTGGTGTCTGATAAAATCACAGACTCTTGAACATGCTATAGGATTCTGACCTTTTGCAAGATTCCGAATAATTTTTTTATTTCCAATAATCTCTTGATTAAATCTACTTGATACAACCTTTATGTTATCAAAGGATTTCTTTATATCCTGCAAAGAAAGTCCCATTTCCATAAGGCAGGAAATTGCTGCAATCATATTATAAGCATCAGTAATGTTATCTCCTAACAACTTAAAATCTGCGTTGCCAGATGGTGTACTTACAAGACAAGTGCCCTTATCATAGTCAATATGGTCAATTGAATAATCTAAGTCTGGAGAGCCAAAGTCACAATTTGTACAATGACCTCTTCCTATATGATTATATCTAATATAGTCAAACGAAAGAAGTGCTCCACAATGGGGACAAGCAATAATATCCTTAATTATATTGTCAGAAGATGCCTTAGTATCAATAAAATTTATACCAAAATGACATCTTGGATTATCTGATGCAAGTCTGGAACTTATCAAATCTTCACCATTCAGAATTAATTTTGTTGTCTCAGGAATCTGACTATTTAATATATTGAAAATAAATTCTGAATGGGCATTTCTTCTATATGAATCTCTAAATAAGTTTGTACACACCAAAAAATCTGGTGGTAAATAAGGATAAATCTTAGGAGCATATCTCTCATCAACCTCTAAAACAGCAAGCTTAGACTTATTCTTTCCAAGAAATGATGTCTTTGTCAATAGCGCTGAAACAATACCATCTCTAATATTACTACCTGTAGAGTTATTTATAAATTCATAGTTATAGCTCTTTAAAACATCAGCAACAAGGTTTGATACTGTGGTTTTGCCATTTGTACCAGTAATAAAAACAAGCTTATCAGGCTTTTCCATATAGGAAATGAAATTTGGACACATTTTGTTTGCAATCCATCCTGGTAAATGAGTTGCGTTCTTGCCAACAAGCTTCATAAGAGCGGTAGCTATTTTAACAGTAATTATTGTAAAATAAAATCTAAGGTTTTTCTTCTTCATGTAGAAAGCTCCATTTCAAAAATACAAATATATTTTGTCATAGGGAATATTTTATACTTTATACTAACAAAAATCAACATTAAAACATAAATTCTATTTCTGATGCAACTTTACCTAACTCTTCTTCAATTCGAAGTAATTGATTATACTTGGCCGTACGTTCTCCCCTACAAGGAGCACCTGTTTTAATTTGTCCAGCATTTACTGCTACTGCCAAATCCGCTATAAACGAATCCTCTGTTTCTCCTGAACGATGAGAAATAACAGTACTATATCCAGCTCTTTTTGCCATTTCTATTGCATCCATTGCTTCTGTAAGAGTTCCTATTTGATTGTATTTAATTAGAATTGCGTTGGCAATTCCATCTTTTATACCTTGTGACAACCTATTTGTGTTAGTGACAAATAAATCATCTCCCACAAGCTGTATTTTGTCACCTAACCTAAAGGTCATAACCTTCCAGCCTTTCATATCATTTTCATCAAGCCCATCTTCTATAGAGTATATTGGGTACTTTTTTAACAATTCTTCGTAATATTGAACCATTTCCTCGGAATTACGATATATTTCACGACCAGCCATCTTACTTTCACCAGGGAAATAATACATGTCTGTGTTATCATCATAAAGCTCACTTGCAGCGGCATCTATAGCAATTTTTACGTCATCATAAGGCTTATATCCTGCGCCTTTTATAGCTTCAACCAAATAATCAAGTACCTCTGCTGAACTACCTAAATTTGGTGCAAAACCACCTTCATCCCCCACACCTGTTGATAAATTATTTTCAGATAAAATTTTCTTTAATGTGTGATATATTTCAGCACACATTAATAGACCATTTTTAAAAGAATCAGCTCCAACAGGTGCAATCATAAACTCTTGCAAATCCACAGTATTATCAGCATGACATCCACCATTCATAATATTCATCATTGGCAGAGGGAGTTTTTTTGAATTTGTACCTCCAATATATCTATACAAAGGCATTTTAAGAGAATTAGCAGCAGCTCTCGCTACCGATAAGGATACACCTAAAATTGCATTTGCACCTAGTTTGGATTTGTTTTTAGTTCCATCGGCATCCTTTAATACTCTATCAATCTCAGCCTGTTCATAAACGTTCATTCCTATAAGTCGATCACTTATTCTTGTATTTATATTTGTTACAGCTTTTTCAACACCTTTACCCATATATCTTTTTTCTTCGTCACGTAACTCGTGAGCCTCGTATTCTCCTGTAGAAGCCCCAGAAGGAACTGATGCTATGCCTGAAGCTCCGCTTTCTGTGATGACTTCAACCTCAACCGTAGGATTACCTCTTGAGTCAAGAATTTCCCTAGCTGTTAAATGCTTTATTTTATCAATTCGCATAAAAAATGCCTCCAATCAATAATATACTAAAGTAATTATTATCAATTAGAGACATTTTTATACATATTATTCTACATCTGATGTACAGTGTGGACACTTTGTAGCATCAATATCAATCTCACTTTTACAGTAAGGACACTTCTTTGTTGTAGGTGCCGCTTCCTCTTCTTCCTTTTTCTTGCCCATGTCAGAAAGCTTGTTAACACCTTTAACCATAAGGAAAACAACAAATGCCATAATCAGAAAATTAACAACATCTGTGAGGAAAGCTCCATAGTAAATATCCGCCTTCCAGATTGTGAAATGTAATCCATTAATACCACCTGTGTTAAAACAACCTATAATAGGTGAGATAACATTGTCAAGTAATGAATTAACTAACGCCGTAAAAGCAGAACCAATAATCATACCAACAGCAAGACTCATTACATTGCCCTTAATTGCGAATTCTTTGAATTCATTAAAAAACTTCTTCATGTGTAGTGTGCTCCTTTTCTTTTTGTATAATAACTACCCACACAGCTATCACGTACAGTGCAGGCAGATATAAACATATTATCTTACAATAAGACTCTTACCTGTCATCTCTGCAGGCTGTGGAAGCTCCATAATCTCAAGTATAGTTGGCGCTATATCAGCAAGACAACCACCTTCACGAAGCTTTACACCATCATCGTAATTGTAAAGGATAAATGGAACAGGATTAGTAGTGTGTGCTGTATGAGGAGCACCAGTCTCCTTGTTAATCATCTGTTCAGCATTACCATGGTCAGCACAAATGAATAAAACTCCACCAACCTTCTTAACAGCCTCTGCTGCTGCACCAACACACTGATCAACTTTTTCAACTGCAGCAACGGCAGCAGGAATAACGCCTGTATGTCCTACCATATCTGGATTAGCAAAATTAATTATTATAACATCATATTTGTCAGATGTAATAGCCTCAACAAGATTTACTCCAACCTCAGGAGCACTCATCTCCGGCTGAAGATCATAAGTAGCAACCTTTGGTGAGTTAACTAAAGTTCTGTCCTCGTCTTTGTTTGGATCCTCTAAACCACCATTAAAGAAAAATGTAACATGTGCATACTTCTCTGTTTCTGCAAGTCTAAGCTGTGTTTTGCCACAAGCTGCCAAATACTCACCAAGAGTATTTGTGATTTCCTGTTTCTTAAATGCAATAATCTTGTTAGGTATGCTCTCATCATAGTCCTTGAAGCAAACATATGTTAAAGGAAGTCTTCCTCCCTCTCTTTCAAATCCATCAAAATCATCAGCACAGAAGGCTCTTGTAATCTCTCTTGCTCTATCTGGACGGAAGTTAAAGAAAATAACCGAATCATTAGCCTTTACGGTAGCTACAGGAGCACCATTTTCCTTGATTACTGTTGGAAGAACAAACTCATCTGTCTTGTCGTCAGCATAAGAATCTGCTACAGCCTGTACAGGATCAGTTGCCTCAACGCCTTCACCATAAACAAGGGCTGCATAAGCCATCTTTACTCTATCCCAGTTATTATCTCTGTCCATTGCATAGTAACGTCCTGAAATAGATGCAACCTTACCAACCCCTATCTCTGACATCTTGTCAACTAACTCAGCAACATAATCCTTGCCTGATGCAGGAGGTGTATCTCTACCATCAAGGAATGGATGTACATATACATTTGAAAGTCCCTGCTTCTTACAGAGTTCAAGAATACCATATACATGTGTATTATGGCTGTGAACTCCACCATCTGACAAAAGTCCCCAAAGATGAAGGTCTGAGTTATTCTTCTTACAGTTATCTATCGCCTGAAGAAGAGCCTCATTTTCGAAGAAATCTCCATCCTGAATTGCTTTTGTAATGGATGTTAAATCCTGATATATAATTCTTCCTGCACCGATGTTCATATGACCAACCTCTGAGTTGCCCATCTGTCCATCAGGAAGACCTACAGCGAGACCTGAAGCGTTACCCTCAACAAATGGGCATTCAGTCATAAGCTTGTCCATAGCAGGTGTATTTGCCATTGCAATGGCATTACCCTCAGTCTCCTTGCTAATTCCATAACCATCAAGTACCATTAAAACTACTGGTTTCTTACTCATTAATCCGTCTCCTTTTATAAAAATTGTCTATCTATGTGAATAAACCATAAACATATCACACACATTTTATATATTAACACATATTAGCATTTTATCAACCAAAAATTAATCAAAAGATTGTTCGTTATCCTTTTCGGCCCAATGTCTTTTCAGGCCCTCTTCATAATCCCTTTGTGCTTTAACTCTATTTGCATTTCTTATAGAGCTTATTACAAAGAATGTTAATATTCCTATAGATAATACCGCTTCAACAATATTAGCCTTAAAAGTTTTTTCATCAGTCTTCTTTCCTTCCAGAGTAAACTCCTCATAGTTGCCAGGATAGTCCACTATAGAAAAACTAGCTTTACTTTCTGATTCTATGCTTGGGAATTTTTCCAGTTCAGAAATATATCCTTTCCAACCAATAAAATATGCTGTCAGACTGGTTATTTCTGAAGATATTGAATCTTCCCAGCTAACTCCATCTGTGGCATATCCAAGCATTATATCCTCTGGATACTTATCACCTGCATATATGACAAATTCTTTTGTAATACCACTTATTTTCTTTGTTGTATAAAGATCTCTTGCTCCAAAAAGATGTAATATTTCATGAGCATAGGTATCAGGATTAACTTCCATGCCACCAGTCCATTTTATTGGTATCATGGCAATTTCCTCATAGTAGGTATTATAATTATCGTAATATGAATATGCACATGCCTCAGTAGATTCACCATCAATAAACACAAGATAACCTATGCTGTCCACGTTATATTTTTCCATAATATCAACAGAAGAAATGTTATTGTGTATGTAGTCCATGATAAAAAAATACATATCTGAAACTGCATCACCATATTTTTCATCACTTGTGGAACAGGTACCCATAAATACTTCATCATATCTCAACTCATAATTTAAGTCACTTCCCGAATCAAAATTATAGATTATCTCAACATCCTTTTGATACCTTTTCCCTTCATTGACTAAAAAATCACAGGCAATCTCCATATTTTTTTCAATATGCTTTTTCTCATCTTTATACCATACCTGACCTGTAGTGTTAAGAAATATACACACCATAACTGTGCTTCCATCCAAATATTTAACACTACCTGTGGTGCCAGTATCCCACCCCTCATAGGAAACGGTATTATATATTGTATTTTTACCTGCTTTTACAGGCATCATATACGAAAATACTGCAACAATCAAAAAACAGACTGTTAACATTAAAGTAATTTGTTTCTTATATCTCATTAATAGTATTCTCCAAGACTAATTCCATTTATTCCGAGAGGTATCTCGTGATCTAATCCAATGAAATGAGTACCGTCATTCCATAAAACCTCTTTTACAAAGGCATATTTTTCTTCGTCCCAGGTTGTAAAATCATCTAAAACCATTCCGCCTGTATCACCAGAATTGGCATTAAAGCACCAGAAGGTATGATGAAGTTTATATTCACCTATAAGCTGACGCATATATGTCATCCAAGTTATGTTTGGCTCAGTCATAAATCCACCCCACTCACCAATCAAAAGTGGTGCAATTTCTTCCTCGTGAATATATAACCAGTTGTCGTACCAACAATCTGCCATAAGGCTTTCATATGTGTATTCACCTTCAAACCAAGGCTGAGCATATACCGTTGGACCATAATCGTGAGGTGAATATATAAGCTTATTCTGATACTCTCCCAAATCAACCGGGTAATCAGCTACACCTCTAAGATTTCCACCCCACCAGTTAAAATAGTAATCAGCATCATCTGTAGATGAAAAATCTCCATTTGTTTTTATATCAATTGGATATATCTCTATACCCTCTACCATCACCAAAACATTAGGATTGGATGAAAGCACGGCATCTGCGGCAAGCTCAGCTACATATTTCCAGTTATTAGAGTCTTTAGAATCGTTCCATTTAGCCGCCCCATCGCCCTCGAAGGGTTTTCCATGTGGTTCATTCTTTAGGTCATAAGCTATGATTGTGTCATCATTTTTATATCTATCTGCCATCCATGACAAAGCAAACAAGTAGTCCTCAGTGGAAATCTTCCCGGTGTACCACAGATTAACCACATGTCCGCTGGCATTTGTCTCCGCACTATGTATATCAATAATAACCTTTAGACCATTAGCTCTGGCCTGTCCTAAGAAATACTCGAATATTTGCAAGCTATCCATACCAACTAAATAATCATTTGTAGCCTGATTAAAGTTGGCCTGTGGATACTCTCCTTTCGACCATTGCAGTATGAGTTCTGCCGAAAAAGGAACTCTTATAACGTTAAAGCCGTGATTTGCAATTTCTTGGATAGACTGGTTCATATCAGCATTCCAAAGTCCGTCAAAGGTATTGGTTCCTGTGTTATAACCAAACCAGTTTATACCAGTCAGCCAAACCTCATTTCCATTAGCATCAACAATTTTGTTTCCGTCTGTAGAAAGCCAGTCATCTGTGGTTGGCTCTGGTACGTCCATAGCACCATAATCTACATCACGTTCTACAACAACTCTATCTTCTTCCTGCCAAGTTGTAGCATCCTCAGAGGATGCATTGGCAACATTTTCTCTATTTTCAGATGAAGTTGCCTGATTATCCTCTGTAACACTCGATGTAGTATCTTCAGTCGAAGTAATTTCAATATTTGTTTGGCTTTTACTTTCGTCTGTTTTTAATCTTTTCTTCTGAATGTGCATGCCTAGTAGTATACCAAGAAGAAAAACTACTAAAACAATCTGAATATAGACAACTAATTTTAGTTTTTTGTTCATATCAATTCCTCATTATTTATAGGCAATATACTATAAATTGCCTCCATTCCAGCCCCAATTTGAAACTGCATTATATTTCACATAAACGTGGTCTGGTGCAATACCAAGCACCTTGTTATATATCTCACATATTTTAGCTGTTAAGCTATCAAATGCGGATGGGTTCTCACCGCCATAAATACTTACCTCAACAAAGGCTATAGGCTGGCTGTTATCCCCTCTAAAATACATAGAAACACTGTCCTCAAAACCAAGCATAAGCCACTGTTCACTCTTTCCCGGAATAACACGAATAGCCTCACCTAGTGCTGTTTTAATCTCTGTTTCCTGCTCCTTTGTAATTTTTACACTTACTTTTGAATTAATGTATGGCATAATAAACTCCTCCCAGATTTAATACTTTATTCATAAAATTATAATATAATAATTGGAACAAGACAAGAATAAAAGAAAATAACCACTATCACCCACTATTTTTTACAACCCATATTCTTTATTTTATCAAACAAAATGCAAGAAAAAAACAGGCTGGTAAAAACCAGCCTGCATATATAAATCATAAAAAATAGCAATTATTAGTAGCAAACAATCTTGCCGAAATCAGCCTTAAGTGAAGCACCACCAACAAGACCACCATCAATATTTGGCTGTGCAAATAACTCTGCTGCATTACCTGCATTAACAGAACCACCGTACTGAATACGAACAGCATCAGCTGTAGCCTGATCATACATCTGGGCGATACACTCTCTGATACCCTTACATACTTCCTCAGCCTGCTCAGTTGTAGCAGTCTTACCAGTACCGATAGCCCAGATTGGCTCGTAAGCGATAACAATATCCTTAACCTGATCAGCAGTTACATCTACAAGGTCAGACTTAATCTGGAATCTGATCCAATCCATAGTAACGCCCATCTCTCTTTGCTCAAGTGACTCACCACAGCAAAGAATTGGTGTAAGACCAGCTGAAATAGCCTTCTTAACCTTCTTGTTAAGTAAAGCATCATCTTCCTTGAAGTAATCTCTTCTCTCTGAGTGACCGATGATTACATATTTAACTCCAGCATCAACGAGCATAGCTGCTGAAATCTCACCAGTGTAAGCTCCGCTCTCCTCAAAGTACATATTCTCAGCACCAACCTGTACATTTGAACCCTTAACAGCTTCAACTACAGGAACAATATCAATTGCAGGAACACAGTAAACTACATCAACATCATCGTTCTTTACAAGTGGCTCAAGCTCTGCAACAAGCTTAACAGCCTCACTTGGAGTCATGTTCATCTTCCAGTTACCTGCGATAATCTTCTTTCTTGCCATTTTCTCATTCTCCTAATCTTCTTATTTATGCGACTTCAACTAAGTTCAAACTATGCCTTCGGCTTGTTTTCACTAAGTTTTCGCTGCATAAGTTCGAACTAAGCTCAAACTTCGTCTACGACTCGTTTATCGCTAAGGTCTTACTTATCGTTAGCTGCTGCTACACCAGGAAGCTCCTTACCCTCAAGGAACTCAAGTGAAGCACCACCACCAGTTGAAATGTGGCTCATCTTATCACCATATCCAAGCTGGTTAACAGCTGCTGCTGAATCACCACCACCGATGATTGTTGTAGCATCAGTCTCAGCAAGAGCTGCTGCAACTGCCTTAGTACCTACAGCAAGTGTTGGGTTCTCGAATACACCCATAGGTCCATTCCAAACAACTGTCTTAGCTGTTTTAAC
>SVED01000064.1 GCA_015057515.1 Lachnospiraceae bacterium | reverse complement strand
TAAGTGGTGCAGCTAAAAGTCCATATGGATAAGCCTCTCTAAGGTCATCCTTTGTAACAAATGGAAGCTTATGTAAGTCCTCTATACCCTTAATGTCATCAGGAGTAACTCCCTTTTCTTCCATCTTAGCGCGGTAATATGGAACATTGTCCCAAACATGTTTTACCTGCTTAACAAGTCGCTCACTCTGGAGTGCTCTAATCTGGTCTACCGGCATAGTCTCTATCTCCGGCTGATAATATCTCTTTGCCATTTTAATTCTCCTTTTTTTAATTCTGTCACAAAATTAACTTAGCTACAATTATAATATTATTTTTCTGCAAGTACAACAAAAAATTAAGGTAAAAAAAGAAAGTTGCTAAAAAGTTTAACAACTTTCTATGGGTTTTATTTTTTCTTTTTTGCTTTCTTTTTGAGTTTCTCCATCTCAACCTTATATGCCATAAGTCTGAAAAGATACTCTGGCATCTTCCTGTTGCCAAGTTCCCAATCCTGCATAGTACGGTATGGAATACCAAAATATTCTGCAAACTCTCTTCTGTTCATCTCTGTTGTAGCCCTAAGTGATATCAAATCTTCTTTTAAATCTGTTCTCATTTTTTCATCTCCCGTCATATAATATTACAGTTACTCGTACTACATTTATGTATAACATTCTACTCCTATAAAATCCAAAAAACAAGTACCTTTACTTCCTTTGGGACTTTTTTTCGAAAAACGTAGATTTTTTTATTTATTTTCTTGAACTTTATTGAAAATAGGAGTAAAATGTGTACGATTATGTGTGCTGAGACAGGACATGGAGAAAGGATTATATGCAGCTACCCCTGTTTCGGCTTAACAATTTAATATAGGTAGCGCACATTTTTTGTGCATTTGCATAGGTGAACAAAATGGGAAAACCTAAGAACAAATGGGTCAGCGCAGCAATCCCAGCACTCTTACTCCACTGTAGTATCGGTACTGTATATTGCTGGTCAATATTTAGCCAGGAGATTGCTGACTACATCGGTCACTCAAAGGGTGCCACAGAGTGGGCATTCAGCTTTGCAATTTTCTTCCTCGGTATGTCAGCAGCATTCCTTGGAAACGTAGTTGAGAAAGATATTCACAAATCTTCTCTTATCGCAACTATCTGTTTCGCTGCAGGTATGGCAGGTACAGGTTTCTTTATCTACTATGGTGGCCAGCATAGAGGTAGTGGTCTTGCTCTTGCAGGAATCTACTTATGCTATGGTCTTATTATGGGTATTGGTCTTGGCACTGGTTACTTATCACCAGTTAAGACTCTTATGCTTTGGTTCAAGGACAGAAAAGGTCTTGCAACAGGTCTTGCAGTAGCAGGTTTCGGTGCTGCTAAGGCAATCGCATCTCCAATCATGCAGTCATTACTTGACAACCTTGGAGATGGTGGTATCTACAAAATGTTCTGGATTTTGGCTGGCGTATACTTTGTAATGATGTTCCTCGGACATCTCTTATTACATAAGCCAGAGGGCTGGGTTGAGCCACAGAGCAAGGAAGAGAAGAAGAGCATCTTCTCTGTTATTAAGACAAGAAAGCTTGGAAACTATATCGGTATCTGGTTAATGTTCTACATTAACATCACTTGTGGTCTTGCACTTATCTCTCAGGAGAAGATGATTATCAAGTGTCTCGGACTTGCAAGCTTTGTAGGAATTATATCAACAGTATCTGCTATATTTAATGCAGGTGGTCGTCTTGGATTTTCTGCATGGGCAGATTCTATGAAGGACAGAAATACTGTTTACAAATTAATTTTCATCATCTCAATCGCTCTTACAGCTGCTACAATTGTAACTGGCGGTATCAAGAACGGTGAAGGCAGTACAGGTCTTATTATATTAGTACTTGCACTTATCTTTATGGTAAATGCAGGCTACGGCGGTGGATTTTCAAATGTTCCAACACTTCTTTCAGACCACTATGGTATGGGAAGCATAAGCGCATTACATGGTATTACACTTTCAGCTTGGGCCTTTGCAGGTCTTACAGGTAACCAAATGGCAGCTTGGATTGTTAATAAGTTTGGAGAAGTTAAAGAAATTACACACGAATTATCAGATGGCACTTTAGAGATTATTGAAGTTAACCCAACAGGTTATCAGTATGTACTCTACGCAACTCTTGCACTTTACATTGTAGCTTTAATCCTTTCACTTGTTTTGGTTAAGGCTCCAAAGGAGGGCGAAATTCCAGCTGATGCAATGGTTGGCGACCCTAACGACGTACACTAATTTCCAAGTACACAGTTAAATATTCTTATACAATTAATAAGGCTGGAAGCAATTTATTGCTTCCAGCCTTTTGTTATGAAAATTTGTCTTTCATACTGTTATCTTCTATCAATTTTTAACTTACAAATGCTTTTTCCTTGCCTTATCCTCGTACATAAAGTTATCGGCTCTTCTAAATACATCATTAAAATTATCATCACGGCCTTTATTATATACTGCCATTCCAATAGCAATCTGAATCTCTATATCGTATTTATCATTTGCTTTGTTAAACTTATCAACCTCACCATCGAAAGTTTTTATATCGTCCTGGTACTGGGAAGCTACACTATTTTGCAATATTACAGCAAATTCATCTCCTCCAACTCGGTAAATGCTATCCTCATCCCATACCTTCCTCATAATATCTGCAGCATCGCAAAGCATAGTGTCTCCCATTTTATGTCCATATGTATCATTCATTTTCTTAAGGTTATTCATATCCATAACATAAATGGAAAACTCCGCTCTACTTCCCTTTATCTGTTTATCCAGTTCATCGATAATCTTACTGTAGGCAGCATTGCTTTTTAGTCCGGTAAGAGCATCATAATATGCCATGTTGTTTATCTGATCAAGATTTTCTTTGAGACTGTCAACCATCTTGTGAATACTGTCAGTGAGCACTCCTATCTCATCCTTGGATTTACACGAAAAGTCCACATCAAAATCAGATGCTGCAACCCTCTCTGCATTAGCTGTAAGCTTTTTCAATGGACGAACAAGTGCACTAGTAAACAATGCTGTAAGCAGTAAGAAAAATGCCAATATAATAACCACAGATAACACAGAATATCTAATCATATCAACACGTGGTGCATCTATCTCTCTGGCAGGTACACACACGGTAAAATACATACCATTGACGAGCTGCTGTGCAACCAGATACTTATCTTCCCCTGCCCATTTGTATGGTACAACCTCACTATTTTCAGCGGAGAGCAACACTTGTTTTTTAACTTTATCCATATCGCCGGCTACCTCTTCCTTAATGGTTCCATGAGGGCAATCATCGTGATTTATTATCTCGCCGCTATGGTTCATCAAAAATGCGTATCCCGTGTCATAAACCTTAACCGAATCCACTTTTTCATGTATCAAAGGCATTTCTATATCCATACCCACCACTCCGATAGTCTTGCCATCCCTGTAAACCGGAATCACATATGATATCATATATATATCCACGTTTTTATTGACATAAGGCTCGGTCCATGTTGGTTTCCCTTTAGAAAGAGGTATATAATACCAACCAACGTGTTCAATATCATCCTTATCATACATAGAAAGATCTGTTATTTCATGAGGCATAAATATTCCCTCATCATCCTTAACCATAAATGTTCCCAGGGCATTATCCTTTACCAGCTCTGGAGCAAAACGATAGTATACTGCAACTGCACCTTCTGTGTTTTCTGCAGCAATTAAAGCCACCTCTTTAACTTTTTCAAGATATTCGTCTCTGAGTTCCTCATTTTCCCAAACCTGGTCACCTTCGGGCATTATGCTGACAGCATATTCATATATTGTGTTTACTCCCTGTTCCACACTAAGAAGGACCTCATTAATAAGCTGCTGTCTCTCGCTACATTCTAGTTGTAATATCCGAAAGGAATCTTCATCTAATCGTTTTCCGGCGTTTAATACATTTACAAATACAATTGTTGCCGTTGAAATCACCACACATCCAAGTATCAATACGAGTATTTTTGTTCTAATTGATTTCATAGGCATATCCCCCCCTTGCGAACTATAGTACTACTATACAATCTGCAATTTGACTACATTTTCTGCAATCTGTTTTTCATCGCTTCATCAATTCTGACTAATTCAAGCTCCGCAGCACTTCTGCTAGCTCTACCCTCCTCCTGAATACGTGCAACCTCATCTAAGCTCTCAATAAGGAGCTTATTAGTAGCATCTAAGGTTGAGGTCTCCACAAATCCTCGGTTTGCTGCCTGCATAGTTTGGGTTGTAGCAAGCTTTAAGGTTTCTGCATTCTTAATAAGCAGCTTGTTAGTCATGGCACTGATTTCTGCATCAGCCTTTGCTGCCTGCTTAGTATGCTCCATACCAAGGGCAAGAACCACCTGATTCTTCCACAATGGAATGGTGTTGAGAAGTGTTGACTGAATTTTTTCTGCCATAGTGGCTTCATTTGATTGAATAAGCCTGATTTGTGGGGCTGACTGAAGAGAAATACTTCTGGTAAGCTCCAGCTCATATATCTTTTTTTCCAGCCTATCCATTTGATTTTTGAAATCATTACAAGCCTGCGCATCCTGAGCAAGGCCGGTTTGAATAGCTTTTTGCTCAAGGGCAGGAAGCTCAACTACTCTGCAATTATCAAGCTTTTGTTTACCTGCCGCAATCTTGATATTCAACTCCCTGAAATATGCAATATTCATCTGATACAGCTGATCCATCATAGCACAATCCTTCATAAGACGTACCTGATGTTGCTGAAGAGTATTGCTTACCTTATCGATATTCTTTTCCGCTTCCCTATATCTGGTTCTAATGGATTCTTCCTTCTTCTTTTTAAAGAGTGTGAACTTATCCTCTTCCTCCTCAATGCACTTTAGGTACCCTATGGTCTCCTCCAAGGTGGCTCCGATGTCATCTATATCCTGGGTATTAGCGCTGCTAAGCATACTACCTGACAGATCAGACAGCTTTGTTTGAATATCCGAACCATATGTAATAATTTCGGTAGCATTGGTTAAATCTATTTCACTGGCATACTTATCAACCAGCTCTATTTCTTCCGGTGTAAGGTTAATCTCCGGATTGGCTGCAATAGTCTGCAGCATATCATAAGTCATTAATGTATCACTCAAGCTTACTCCTCCTTATTTGACTCGGCATAGCGGGGAACCTCAATCTCTTTTGTTAGATTGATTTTATCAAGAAATCTGTCCGCATCCTCGTAAATATTTTCTCCTAAAATGTCCATATCCTTAGGAGAATTGATAAATATTGCATCCTCTGGTATATCCATTATAATTCTGGTTTGTGACTCGTTTAAAACCTGACCATAGCTCATGTGCCAATTCTCCTTAAATGGCATTGACTCTTTGACTCTGGCCATAATTCGTCTCAAAAACTCCTTGCCACACATTGGGTAATAGCATTTCTTTTCGTTTAAAAGTTCTCCTGGTTGTTTAAGTCCTACTGTTGCACAAAATGCTTCTCCACCTACCATGCAAGCCTCAAAGACCTTAAGGTTAACTCCATAATCATGGCTCTCCAAAAGCTTTACAAGGTTCAATACAAGTATACCTCTGTTTCTAATCTGTGCTTCTGTAGTATTGTTGTCGTAAGCAATGTTTATATATATATCTACAAATCGTTTTTCTTTTGCTCTGTCAACTCTGTACATAGTCTTAGGTGCCCCAGCAATAAAGGCTGGAACATTAGGTCTTGAACCTACAACAGAGGGACGAACCTTTCTGGTATTCTCATACTTAATGTTTACCTTGTCTATTTCTTTTTTCAGTTTTACAAACATTTCAAAATCCTTTAGGTAACCACCTATAAGATAACCTATAGCCTCAAAAAGTGGTGCCCCGGCAAACTTTTCACTGCCCTTCTCGCTTCGAAGAGTGTAGAAAATATTGTTATTTACTACCGGATTTTCATTTAAAAAAAGATGAAGTCCGCTAAGGGATTTGAAATTCATTTTATATATAGTGAGATTACCTCTCTCCTCTATTTTAAAGAAAGGACATGTATCCTCACTTATACCGTAGGTAATCTGTACACTACCTTCTGCCGCCTCTTTCTCTAAGCTCATTTACCTTCTCCTCAAACATTGTAAAAATACTTGCTGCCTGTGGGTGTCCACCAATCTTGCCTTTAATATTGCTAACCAGAAATGCAAGATATTCCATATCCTTTGTCTGTATAAACTCATAATCCAATATCTTGCCCATATCGAAGCTCTTGTTGGTAAGATATCTCTTTATCTTCGCAGTATCTC
This sequence comes from Lachnospiraceae bacterium, assembly GCA_015057515.1. Classification (GTDB taxonomy): domain Bacteria; phylum Bacillota; class Clostridia; order Lachnospirales; family Lachnospiraceae; genus Coprococcus_C. Next base: position 6,732 of record SVED01000064.1, on the reverse strand, counting down.
TTGTAGTGATAATACCTGCCGCTGAAGAGTCATTCATACTGCCCCAGGCATCTGTAGCCTCTCTGAACAGTACAATAAACTCGTACCAATCAGGGAAGTCAGCAAGTATCTTGCCCTCAACGTAGTTGTCATAACCCACATAAACAGGGGTAAATCTTTGCTGTACAGACTCTTCTATCTTCTCTCTTGTATTGTAGTTAGCATCCGCTCCGTTACCTGCTGTATTACCTGCCGCAATAATTCGGAAATTATTGTGACGCTTTACATTTTCTCCGTTAGGGAAGTTATAGCTGGCATCCTTGTTGTTTGATAGGAAAGAATTCAGCTTTACTGTAGCTCTACTGTTACCATTATCCAGCTCATCACAAAATGCTATCATTCCATACTTATAACAACGGTAAAAGTTTGGTGTACTATAACCACCTGTAGCAGTCTGGAAGCCTAAAATATCGTACTCCTCGTTAATGTATCCAATATCGATAAACTCCATATTGAGTATGGATGCAATCTGCTTAACCATATACGTCTTACCACAGCCTGAAGGTCCAATCATATACGGATTTGCATCCTCCATAAGAGCGATAACCACGTCATCAAACATCTTGTGAAAATGCTCCCCTGACTCCTCACGTCTCTTCTTCTCATCCATAACAATCTTGAATCTTTGTTCAAACGGAATAGATGTATCAAGAAGTGAATTTATCTCTGGGATAACACCTGGGTTCGCTTCCGGAAGCGCTACTGTAGGTGCAGCGTAGGACACTGTAGTTGTTGCCACACCCTGAGCCGGTGTAGACTTAACAGACTCCTCTTCCAGGTTCTTTTCTAAAATAGCAATATTTTTGTCGTTCAATATCTCCAACTTTCTAATCTTTCCTAAAAGCTCCTCATTTTCCTCCGCCATGGAAAGAGCTTTTTCCATCTCATCGTTGCTCATATATGTACTAATTTTATCAATGGCACTTGAGGTCTCTGCATTGATTCTAGAAAGCTCTGAGGTTGCGGTGGCAGTAATGGCGCGGGACATGCCTCTTAACTCATTTAATTTGGTTTCAGACTCTCTAAATATCTGGTCTATAAGAACATCCTTTTGAAGGATAACCTCCTGTCTTTGCTCCTCAAGAAAACTGTTGTATGCCGCATTGATATCAGCTCTTGCAGTTGCAGCCTTGGCACTGATAATATCAGTTTCCCTTTTAGTAATATCCTCAATGGTAGTTGTGGTATCCTTCATAATACGCCTCAGCTGTTCTGCTTTTTGGTCCACCTGATTAAGAACTTCTATACTTTCTTTAAGTATGTTATTTGCCTTAATAAGCTGCTCCTCGGTTTTAGCCACGTCGTTTTCACTGATGTTGTAGTGTCCAGCCATACGCTCAACCTTGTTTGCTTCATAATCAATTACAAGTAATCTGTCACCCGCTGTCAACATTCTTGTAGCTACGTATTTCAAATTAGCTGTGTATAAATCATCATCAAAGAAAATAGATCTAACTCTTGTGGCGTACTGCACCAGGTCATAGATAATATCTTTGGACTTCATATCACTTAGCAGTGTCTTCATAAAAGACATATAATTATTCTTGTCCTTAAAAGTATGGAATAAGGTACAGTTGAAAAGATTTCTGGATAAAATGCCATACTCCTCGAATAACTCTAGATATATAAATCTCAACATATCATAATCCGGTGTATTCTCCTGGTACACAAATATATCCTTATATATTTTTTCAGCTCTTTGGATTGTATTTAGGTATGTATCCACACTAAAGTTAGTGTGATTTGCAATCATGGCATCTATGGTATCCACAAAAAGCTCCATAGGTCTTATGATAGATTTTTCTGGCTCTGTCTTAATTCCCTGTAGATATTCCACAAAATGCTTAGCTGAAGGAGACAGATACAATCCATTCACCTCCTGAATCAACTGATCCAGCCTTGTTCTATAATCATAATTCTTTGGTTTTTCTGCAAATTTGTCAAATAATCCCATCTTACTGCTCCTTTATATTCTTATAAAAGTATTTATTTTCCAGTTTCTTTTTGTAATCCCATCCAGAGTAATAACCTACTGGCAAAAAACCTATTTGCATTTCACCTAATGATATATCAGGTACTACTTTTTCTAGCATGGCACCTCCTGTAGAAAGGCTTAATTTCGTTTTAGAATTAGACACATTGCTCCATGCGTATTGACGTATAAATACTGTATCTCTATGAATATCAACATATGCCGTATCTATATCGATTCTTGCTATATCACCATCTTCTATTGTATGCATATCACATATATGGTATCCCTTCCAAGGCATGGTGTACACCTTTGCGGTAGTGATATTCATATCTAATAAGGCTGAAACATCCACCTTCTCCTTGAAAGCGAAACGCCCTTCCTCAAGGAAATCCTCCTTGTAATATACCAAAACGTCATTTACCTTAATGCTTGTTTTGCAGCTACTGCTGTGATATCCAAAATGATAATTACTATCTCCCACAATACCTGCATCTTCACTGTAAAAATGTATTTCTAAATCCTGTTTTTTATATGAAATTCCAATGGTTAAACCACACATATTTTTGAGAAAATTCCCAATATGAACCCTGCATCTATCTGAGGATTCGTATATGTATTTTACTGGAAAATTCACCTGGCCTTTTCCAACATTTGCTGTAAGAATGGTATTTCCATGCCACCCTAAAGATTCATGCTTAAATTCAATATTGATATCAAGCATATTGTAAAGCTCTGTCATATAATAGATAATCATAGGCATAGTAGCTACCCTCAGGTTTTCTTCCCTATTTATCTTCGGAATATCTACACCCTCATCTCCAATATATTTACTTCCAGCTCTTGAAATTGGTGAGCTTTGTGCGTCAACCCTACACACCTGTTCCAAAAATCTTTTTGTTTCAGGATCTACCATAATAGTTTCTTTATCCTGACAACTGTTATACAGATAAAGAACTCTCTGAACAAGTAAATCATAGTTCTTATCCATCTCACACAGATTCTTTTGTTTGTTGTCATCATAGTAAATAGCTAACGCATTTACATGACCCTTTTCACCACCTGTCAAATCATATATGTGAATCATTTTTAGTTTTTCAATCTGATTAATTTCAATCTCTTCAGTATCCATAAATCTGAACATATGATACCTCCGTACAAATATAAAGTTCTCCACCTTATAGTATACCTTTTTACTTTAATTGCCACAATAGGTTTTTTATGTTTATGTTGTAAAAAAGTTAATATAGAAAAAAATATGTTTACCTTTAATATTTCTGTTATAATTAAGTCATATTAGAAATGAGGTATGTGCAAATGAATGTTAACTATAGAAAATTGTCTCCAGAGCTGATTCAACGCATCAGGGAAGACAGAAAAAATGGTGTCACAAACCCTTACGCCTGCCCTGATGAAAATTCTATTAGAAGATATGGCAATAGCGGTTCATCTATGATATGGAGACCTGCTTTTGTTATGGACGTGGATAAGGTTATACACAACAACTACTACAACCGATACTCCGACAAAACCCAGGTTCTTTCCTGTTTTAAAAACGATGATATATCTAGACGTGCTCTCCACGTTCAATTTGTTTCACGAATTGCCAGAACCATAGGACAGTCGCTTAATCTGAACCTGGATCTTATTGAGGCTATCTCTCTGGGGCACGATATTGGTCACACTCCATTTGGCCATGCAGGAGAAAGATTTTTAAATAATCTGTATCATAGTAATACAGGTCGATATTTCAATCACAATGTCCACAGCGTTCGTGTTTTAGATAAGCTTATATGCAGAAATGTAAGTCTTCAGGTTCTTGATGGTGTTTTATGTCATAACGGCGAAATGGAGCAGCAGGAATATAAGCCTATTTGTCTAGATAGCTTTTCTAATTTGGATAAGCGAGTTGAGGATTGCTACACTGATAACTCTGCAAACAAACGTCAGATTCCTTCTACCCTGGAGGGCTGTGTCATGCGTATAAGCGACATTATTGCCTATTTAGGTAAGGATAGACAGGATGCAAAAAAAATTGGGCTTATAACTGACGACAATTCCTATTCTACCAGCAGCATCGGCACCACTAACGCCGAAATTATCAATAATATGACAGTTAGCATTGTAGAGCACAGTTACGGAAAGCCTTACATAAGCATGGACGAGGACGCCTTTTTAGCTTTATCTAACGCAAAAAAGGAGAACTATGAGCTCATATATGGCAACCCAAAGATTGACTCAAAATACGAGGACATAGAGCCTATGTTTGAGGAAATCTATACAGAGCTTTTGAAGCAGGCAAAGAATATAGATAAAAATTCAATCCTCTATAAGCATCATATTGAGTATCTCAAAAACGCAAATAGTGGTGTTAGATATTTTGATGTGGATGATTACTTAGAACAGTATCTAAGTTCCAGACCTGACGATATAGTTGTAGACTATATTGCCAGCATGACAGATGATTATTTTATAGACCTTTACAAGCATCTTTTCCCTAAGGGAAAATACAAAGTGGAGTATGTGGGGTACTTTGAATAATAAAATTTTTCTTTATTGTCCTTGAATATGTTTTCACTTTATTCTAATACTATACTTGAAAAGCAATAATTATTAGGGAGTATATTATGGACAATAACAAAAATAAATTCGGCTCCGAACTAGCCTATGCTGCCTTAGATGAGGTGCCAACTCCAAAAGCTAATGCAAAGGAAATAGTTGGATTAGTAAAATCAGGTGGACGGGTTACCGGATATCAGCTTTCTGATGGTCAAAAGGTATCAAAAGAAGAAGGTGTATCTATGGCAAAATCCGGTGATATACAGGGTGTAGGTATATCCCATAGAAAAGACTCTGAATATCTGAAATCATTACCTGATGGAACAGAAGGAAATAACCTTGGCAACTTACCATCAGTAAGCGAATAATAAGTATTATTTTCTAAAAAGGAAGGGCTATAACACCTTATAAAGATGCTATAGCCTTTCCTTTATATGCGTTTAGTGTAATCTAAATATATCCAGCCAATACCACTTTTCAATTTACCCCAGTTATTCTTTGTTTCTACTATGGTATAAACACCATAGGGATAATAATACTCAGGCTTACTTTCCACTAATGTCTGATTATCAGTTAAAACAGCAACAACCTGATAATCATTCCCCGGACCCTTTCTAATATTTAGTCCTCCTTGTGCCATTATGGTGATTTTGTAGGTATTATTTATTTCTGGCTTCTGTATAACTATAGGTTGAGTTATCTCTGTATCTAATACTTTATCTTCCAAATTAAGTGTTTTCAAAATTCCTTTAGCATAAGCTTCTCCAAATAACGAGCATTCCTGATCAGTGTCGATTAACATAACATCTTCTTTGTTATCCACAAAAGCACCTTCACAAATCACTGCAGGACATGTTGTTTGTCTTATAAATGCAAAGTAATCTCTACCACCATTTCCTATTTTGGTTTTTAATCCCCTACTATTTTGTCCTATCTTTTTTACTTCATCCTCAATATTTTTTGCTAGATTTTTCCCAACCCCACCAACTATACTGTGGTAAATCTCAAAACCCTTCCCACCACCAGCATTGTTATGACATTCTATAGCAACATCAGGTTTAAATTCATTACATTTTGATATTTTCTCTGATAATGACTCCTCCTTGTCAACATCACGAGACAAAAGTACATCTACGCCTCTCTTTCTCAAATAATTTGCACAGGCAATTGCCATTTTAAGATTAACATCTTTTTCTACCACATATCCCACTGCTCCAGAAATATTACCACCATGCCCTGGACTGATAAAAACTTTACTCATATTTTTCCTCCTATATACATATACATTATATGATATGCTTATAGAAGATTAACTGTTCTATGGTACATTCACAAATTGCAAGTTAAGGTTCCAAAGGGTTCCAAAATTTATGAACAAAAAAAGAAGCTCAAACCATTGATTTTACAAGGTTTGAGCTTCTTTTTAAAAGATGCCGGCGACCGGAATCGAACCGGTACGGGAGATTAGTCCCGCAGGATTTTAAGTCCTGTGCGTCTGCCAGTTCCGCCACGCCGGCAAATTTTTAACAATATGCATGTTATCAAGAATTTATATTCTTGTCAACAATTGTTTAGCGACCCGGAAGGGGTTCGAACCCTCGACCTCCGCCGTGACAGGGCGGCGCTCTAACCAGCTGAGCCACCGGGCCAAATATATAGTGGACGTTCGGGGACTCGAACCCGGGACCGTCCGGTTATGAGCCGGATGCTCTAACCAACTGAGCTAAACGTCCATAAAATAAGCCGACGATCGGAATCGAACCGATAACCTGCTGATTACAAGTCAGCTGCTCTGCCAATTGAGCCACATCGGCATATGAAATTATAGTGACCCCAACGGGAATCGAACCCGTGTTACCGCCGTGAAAGGGCGATGTCTTAACCGCTTGACCATGGGGCCATATTTTAAAAAAAGCTCCCCCTGTTGGACTTGAACCAACGACGCCCTGATTAACAGTCAGGTGCTCTACCGACTGAGCTAAGGAGGAATAAAAGAACATTTCTTTAAAAATGTACCTTCAGAACTTCATACAGCTGAGAAAACATCTTCTCAAATATTCCCGTTTACTTTCTAGAAACCTCTAAGGATAAGCCCTCGACCTATTAGTATTAGTCAGCTGAATGTGTTACCACACTTACACTCCTAACCTATCAACCTTGTA
>SVED01000063.1 GCA_015057515.1 Lachnospiraceae bacterium | reverse complement strand
ATGGATAGAGTTCTATGGATGTAGCATAGTTTGTAACCATATCAATAACCTCGTAGTGAACCTTCTTATCTCTGACAACACCCTTCTTTCCAACCTTTTCTCTTCCAGCCTCAAACTGTGGTTTGATAAGACATACTATATGACCTGTGTCTTTAAGTAACTCTCTAACTGGCATAAGAACCTTTGTAAGAGATATAAATGATACATCAATAGAAGCAAAATCCAAAATATCTTCTATATCCTCTGGTGTTACATATCTTATATTGGTCTTCTCCATACATACAACTCGTGGGTCATTCCGAAGTTTCCAGTCCAACTGACCGTGTCCTACATCCACCGCGTAAACCTTTGTGGCACCATTTTGTAGCATACAATCTGTAAAGCCACCTGTAGACGAGCCCACATCCATACAAACACAGTCATCTAATCTAAGATCAAACTGTTCCATTGCCTTTTCAAGTTTAAGGCCTCCTCTACTTACATACTTCAGAGTATTACCCTTAACTTCTATAGCCACTGTATCTGGAAAAGTGGTACCAGCCTTATCCTCCTTATTTCCATCAACATACACAATACCAGACATAATAATAGCCTTGGCTTTTTCTCTGGATGGAGCAAGTCCTCTGGACACCAACAAAATATCAAGTCTTTCTTTTTTTATTTTATCTGCCATATCAGTCTCCTAAATCTGCTTTGCCCAAGGATTCCATAATCCTCTCGTAAATACTATCAGCATCTATTCCAAGATTCCTTCTAAGTACGGAAATGGTACCATGTTCAACTTTATTTTCTCTAATAGAACCATCTATATGGTCAATACCCTTTCTTTCCCCTATATCTGTAAGAGCAGCCGCAATTTTCTCTCCATATCCTCCACTGGTAATATTCTCCTCCATAGTGACAACTATATGATAATTGTTGGCAATATCTCTTAACATTTCCTGATCAATTGTAGATAAAAATCTTGCATTGATAAAGGTTGGACTATAGTCTGTGCCATCAAACTTATGAAGAAGTTTCTCTCCCTCTTCTACCATATTTCCGCAGGCAATAATAGCTATATCCCTTCCAGAAACCAGATATTCACTCTTTCCATATACTATAGGTTGATTTGAATCGGAAAATCCAGTATAAGCAACTCCTCGGGAATATTTTATAGCAATAGGTCCATCAAATTCCACCGCAAAATCCATCATATCTTTAAGCTCTTTGGCATTCTTAGGCGCCACAACTGTCATACCTGGAAGATGTGATAAATAAGAAACATCATATATACCCTGATGAGTTTCACCGTCCTGACCAACTAATCCAGATCTGTCTACTGCTAAAATGACATGAAGTCCCTGAAGACAAACATCGTGAAGTATCTGGTCATAGGCCCTTTGTAAAAATGATGAGTATACTGCAACAACCGGTACTATACCTGACATGGCCAAACCTGCAGCAAAAGTCACTGCATGTTGCTCCGCAATACCTACATCAAAAGCTCTATCCGGAAAAGTCTTTGTAAATTCTTTGAGACCTGTTCCTATAGTCATTGCTGCTGTAACAGAAACCAGATTTTTATGTTCAGTACCTAAAGTAACCATATGCTTACCAAATACATCTGTATAAGTAGCTTCTCTTGATATGTGCAAAGGCTTTCCTGTGCGTGGATCAAATGATGAAATACCATGGTAAAAGGAAGGATGCTTTTCCGCTATAGGATAGCCTTTTCCTTTTTTTGTTTTAACATGTATAATAATCGGTTTGTTAAGTCTAAATGCCTTCTCAAAAGTAGAAACCATAATTCCTACATCGTGTCCATCTATAGGTCCAACATAAGTAATCCCTAGTTCTTCAAAAAACATACCAGGCACAAAAAACTGCTTTATAGTATCCTTAGAACGTTTCAGGGTTCTGGCAACCTTTGTTCCAGCCTTTGAGCCGAGAAGAGTCTGCTCCACTCCTGACTTAAAATCATTATAAGCTGAGCCTACTCGAATGCTATTTAAATATTTGGACAAGCCTCCCACATTCTTATCTATGGACATTTCGTTATCATTTAGAATTATGACGCAGCCTGTTTTTGTTTGTGCTAAGGAATTGATTGCCTCATATGCCATACCACCAGTAAGGGAGCCGTCTCCTATAACTGCAGCCACTCGATTTTTGCCATGTTTCATATCTCTAGCTACTGCATATCCCATAGCTGCAGAAATACTTGTAGAGCTGTGACCTGTATTAAAAGCATCACAATCACTCTCCCCAATCTTAGGAAATCCACTCATCCCTCCATACTCTCGAAGAGTTTCAAATCCTTCTCTTCTACCAGTTAAAAGCTTATGAGTATAGGCCTGGTGTCCCACATCAAAAATTAGCTTATCCTCAGGAAAACGCATACAAAGATGAAGTGCCATAGTAAGCTCTACTGCACCTAAGTTAGACGCCAAATGACCTCCCTTTGCACTGACCTTATCCACAAGAAATTTCCTAATATCTCTTGCCAACTCATCGTACTCTCTTGGGTTAATCTTTTTAATATCATTTTTTTGTTGTATTTTGTCTAATACACTCATATTATTTGTCCCTGTTTATTAACTCCACAATAAGATTCATCAAACAATCTTTGGCATCATTGTTCACAACCGAAAGACTGTTAAGTATATTATTTGCTTTATCTGACATACTATGTACATAGCTTTTTGCAACGTCCATACCATGGATAGTTACATAGGTGTATTTATCATTTTTTTCATCGCTCAAAACTGGCTTACCTAGCTTTTGGGCATCTCCCACTACATCCAAAATATCATCCTGAACCTGAAACGCCATGCCTACACAGGTAGCCACCTGTTCAATCATCTCTATAACCTCATCACTAGCCCCTGCTAAAGTTGCACCAATAGTCATAGCACACTCAATAAGGGCTGATGTCTTGTTCTTATAAATGTAATCAAGCTGACTGTCACTTAATTCCTGTCCTGACATAGTAACATCCAAGGTCTGACCACCAATCATACCATATATTCCTGGTTTTGAAGTTAATATATACATTGCCTTTTCAATGCATACATTACCCGGCTTATGCCTTAACGCACCACAAGCAACCTGATAGGCATAGTTAAGCAAACCATCCCCTGCCAACACGGCAATATCCTCGCCGTACTTTACGTGAACTGTTGGCATACCACGTCTTAGCTCGTCATTGTCCAAAGCTGGCAAATCATCATGAATAAGAGAATATGTATGAATCATCTCAATAGCTGCCATAAATGGTTCAACAACGTTTACATCTACTCCATCATCACAAAACATATCAAAACAAAGCTTCATCATCATAGGACGAAGTCTCTTGCCGCCGGCACGAAAAGCATAATTCATAGCTTCCAACACCGGCTTTGCATAACCTTTTTCCTCAGGCAAATATGGATAAATAATATCTTCAATATCCTTTGTACTATACTTCATTTAATATCTGAATCTCCTTTTCTACACCCTCTAAATTCGACTTGCATGCAGATACAAGTTTTACTCCCTCCGCATACAAATCCATAGATTCCTTGAGACTAATAGCTGGATCTTCCAAAGCCTGATTAATCTGAGCCAATCTCTCAAAAGCCTCTTCTATAACTATGCTTTCTTGTTGCTTTTCACCCATACTTAACTCCTTTTTTTGTCTGAAACAATTGCTTGAATGGTACCATCATAAAGGACTATGCTAAGCTCATCTCCTTTGCTTACTTCCCTCACACTTGTTACTCCCACTCCCGCTTTTCCTATATATCCAAATCCACCCACCAGCTTAGCTGTAGGTGATAAACCATCCAATCTCGCTGTTAAAAGTTCTAATCTGTGTCGTTTAGCATCAAGCTTAGACCTAATTGCCTTATTCATCTTATCATATATATCCGCCAGATATAGATTCTGTTGCTCTAATCTGTATACCGGACTCATAAGTTCTAGCTTAGAAGAAAGACCTTCTAGTTTTGCCTTTGCCAAGGACAAACGACTGGTCATGGCTATTTTCATAGCTCTATCTAGTCCATCAAGCTGCTTTATAGTTGACATAACATCAGGAAGGGCCGCCACACAAGCCGCCGACGGAGTAGGCATTCTTAGGTCTGCCGCATAATCTGCCAAAGTCATATCAATCTCATGACCTGCACCAGAAATAATAGGGGTATTTGCTGCAAAAATGGCTCTGGCAACCTTTTCTTCGTTGAAGGCCCACAAATCCTCTATAGAGCCTCCTCCACGACCAATAATAATAGTATCTACTCCTGCTGCATCTAAAGCTTGGATACCTGCAACTATGGTATCAGCTGCTCCCTCACCCTGAACCTTAGCATGATATATAATCAGTTGCACATAAGGGTTACGCTCCTTTGCAATAGCTAAAATATCCTTTAGTCCAGCCGCATTCAAAGATGACACAATACCCACCTTCTTTGGGAATTTGGGGATTGGCTTCTTAATTTCAAAATCAAACAAGCCCTCCTCATAAAGTTTCATCTTAAGACGTTCAAATTCCTCGTATCGCTTACCAATACCATCCAGCTTAATACTTCTTACATAAAGCTGGTATTTGCCATCTCGCTCATAAACACTCATGCTACCTGTCACGATAACTGCCTGTCCGTCCTGAAGCTTAAAATCAAGACCTGTTGCAGCATTTCCCTTAAACATAACCGCAGGCAAAACTCCTGTTTCATCTTTTAGGGAAAAATAAATGTGCCCCAGGCTATGATACTTACAATTAGACACCTCTCCCTTTATAGAGATATTCTTAAGCATATAATCCTGGGTTATTATATTCTTTATGTAGTTATTTACTTGTCCAACCGAATAAACTTTCATAATTATTCTTCTACTTTTGCAAGAACACCATTAATAAATCCTTTTGCATCTTCGTTGCAGTATATCTTAGAAAGCTCTACCGCCTCGTTAATGGCAACCTTAAAAGGAACATCCGCATCATACTTCATCTCATAGACAGCAAGTCGCAAAATAGCCAACTCTGCCTTACCTATACGCTCTAATCTCCAACCTTCTGACACGCCTTTGATGATATCATCTATCTCATCGATAAGACTAATAATATTATTAGTCTTATCGATAATATAATCTCTGTCATCATCAGATATATCCTGAATATCGCAAACAGAAAAGTCAATCTGCTCCTTCATCTCTTCTATAGTGTTAAATTCTACTCTGAACAAAATACGAAAAATATTTTCTCTAAGAGCTCTTCTAGTCATGGTAAAACCTGCTTTCTGCTTAATTCTTCTCTAACTTGATACCTGATACAACAACATTTACAACACGAACACTAAGACCTGTCATGCTCTCGATAGACTGCTTAACCCTTGCCTGAACCTCTTCAGAAACCTTCTTTACGCTGTTGCCATACTCAAGTTCTAATGATATGTCAACGTTTACACTTCCATCTACTAACTCAATCTTAACACCGTTAGCAAGGTTCTTTTTACCAAGCTTACCAACTAATTCCTTTGAGATATTGCCAGTTAACTTTGACACACCCTTTACTTCAATAGCAGCGATACCGGCAATAGAAGCCACAACATCATCTGCAATACTTATTCTTCCTATCTTTACATTATTTTTAACTAAATCTCCCACGATATAAGCCTCCTTATCACAAAACATTGTTTATGTAATTATACCCAATTATTTGTGATAATGCAACAAATTAAGAATTATTGTGAAACTGATGTAATAACTATCTCCTCAATAGAACAATTGGTTTTTCTTTGAACAATATCCTCAATTTGAGCACGCTGAGTATCGCTCAAATCAGTTTGACCTACCACAACATCAACACAGTCCTCACTAATGGATACTATAGCGTTGGTGTACCCCTTTGCCATAAGTAAAGTTTCAGCCTCAGCCTCCATTTCCATATCTTCAGTAAGCTTAATGTACGCATCCGTCGCTGACGCCACAGCCCCCTGATCCATACCATCACCGTTAATAATTTCAAGATAGTATTCCTTGTTTTTTGAACGAACCTGTTCTCTGTTTAACTTAATATTTACCATATTGGCAGCCGCAACATCTGTTGAGGTAAGCACTGCCTCACCAATATCCTCCTCCTCAGAATTGAGCTCAATATTTTCCTCCTGCTCCATATCATCTATTGTAATTTCACCGGCAGAAGCTGCCATATCATTTTCTGCAAAGGCTGATTCAGCCATATCATTAGAGTTTTTATCTCCCTTTGCCAAATCAATAGAATTGCCTGAAAAATTAAAATAACCAGCAACTACAAGCAAGGCTGCCAATGCACCGATAACTAACTGATTTTTCTTAAAAACTCTTTTCATAACAACAAAAACCTCCTAATATTTGGTCATAACTGCTACTCTGTGTGCAGGTAAATCAAACAAGGCACAAACGGCGTAGGATATGTCCGCTAAAGCTTCTGGATTTTTAACGTCTGCCACAACCAAAACACCGTCTACAACTACCTCATCTGTAGTGTCTTGGTACAAGCTCCCTGATGAATCAGTGGATACCCGAACCATAACCTGCATAGTACCCTCCCCATAGGATTCTTCCAAAATACTTTTCAACTTTTCCTCATAGTATGTAGCTACATCATTGCTGTACTCCTCTTCCACAGTCTGACTGTTATTGACAGAAAGCTTCGGGTTACTCTTCACAGGTACAATTACAATAAAGATTAAAACCCCTGCCAAAATAACAGTTACTGCCTTAGCCATTTTATCATTTTTTTTAAAATCAATCCCCATTGCATCACCGACTTAATACATTTATATTATCAACCTCTACATTATAGACATCAGAAATGTTTTTTTTAATTAAATTCTCATCAAAAGGCTTTCCTTTTTTTACATATATTGTGCACTTCAAAATATTGTAATCCTTGTCTGTTATAACTGCCACCTTAAGTACCGGACAACCATTTTCCATAGCACTTCTTTCCACAGCCTCCTCCAGACTATATTCATAATAAGTCCCTTTACTTCCAGCTTCAAAGCTATCCTTACTGTAATTCATATAGTAATCCATACTATTCATAAGCTTCTCCACATCCTTGTCTCCAAAATTAAATATGTAGGCAATTGGCTTAGCCACAATAATAAGTAGCAAAAGTCCCACAAAGAAATTTATATATTTCTTATAGTTACCAGCGGGCGCCATATTGATAATAAGTCCTGAAATAATCAGATATATAATTATGCTTTTCATCCAACCATATAACATAAGCTATCCTCCATTTGTAACATATGCCATTATTGCTATAGTAAGCATAAAAAGAACTGCTGAGCTTAAAATTGTCTGTAATAATAGCTTCATACCATCAGCAAGAGCCTCCACTCCCTCAACATATCTTTTGTCTCCTATTGGCTGAATCATAACCCCTGTTATTCTAACTACCAACATCATAAGAAAGGTCTTTATAACCGGAAGCATAATCACTGCAATAATAAGTATAATTCCACCTAAACCAATACTATTTTTAATAATCATGCCCGTTCCCAAAAACGTACCTGTCAAAACCGACATAATTCCACCACCAGGAATAGATGACACTATTTTTGTTACCATAGTTCGTCCCAAGGCATCAATCTGTGGATCTATCAGACTTTTAATAATATTTAAGCCTGCTACAAATACAACTATTGTTTTCAAAAGCCAGGATACAAGATTCTTAATAAGGACGCTAAGCTTGGAAAAGTTATCCTCTCTGTTTAAATTATTAATCAGAGAGATAATTACATAAAACTTAACCATGGGAATAATAAATCTAAGAATTACCACCTGAACTAACCATACTCCCAGCAATACAATCTGATACATTCCTGCGGATGTAGATGCCTGTCCAATAAAATTAATAGCCAACGCATACACCGGCACAATAATCTTAATCAAATCAAGAATCTTCTCTATAGAGCTACTTACAATATCAAGAGATAACGAAAAGGATGTAAGCATAATAGATGTAATGATAAGGTATGTAATATAAAATCCATTTTCACTGACAAAAATATTTCCGAAGGAACCAGATATATTTACAAATATAGAGCCTATAAGCACCAAACTTACCAGCTGAATCATAAGAGCCTTATTCGCAAGCAACTCACCGCTAATAGTACTCTTTAGGTATATTAACAATGAACTTAGAACAGATTCTGAATCTCCTCTTGCCAATCCATCCACAACATCCCTAAAATTTACATTCTTTGAAAAACCACCACTTTCCAAAGATTTTTCCACTTCATCTAAAGAAAGCATCTCATATATATCGTCATAGGACTCCTGATAGTCCTGATTAGTGTCCTCTTCCTGATCCTGACTGATATACCCTCCCTGATTCTGATTAATGTATTCACCTGCGAAAAAAAAGAAAGCCATCCCAATGGCAACATATTTAAACCACATATATAAACCGCCTGTCCCACTATTTGTTTATATTATCTGTAGTTTTTTACATCATACATAAAATAGTTTCTACCACCTGCATAAGTACCGGCAAGGAAATCATCATCATAGTTAGCTTTCCTGTAAGCTCAATCTGAGAAGCCACCGCACTATAACCCGCATCCTTGCTTATTCCGGAGGCGAACTCACATATGTAGGATATTCCTATAAGCTTCAAGAGAATAAACAAATAGGATTGATCCATATTTATATAGCCTGTTATAGTTTTTAAACTGTCTATTATAGCTCCTATCCTACCGACACATATACCGATAATACATATGCATATAGCTAGGCTTATAAGACTGCTAATCTCAGGATTTCTGCTTTTTAGAGAAAGAGCAAGAATAATCGCCACAATAATAAGGGCCATCATAGTCCATATCCCCATCTCACATTCCTCCTATGTTAAACAGTGCATTTATGTTTTGAAATAGTTCATAAACATATGGAACAATCCATGAAAGAACAATCAAAAGACCTGCCAGACTAACAAGATATGCCTGGTCATCCCTTCCAGAATGTTTTAGCACCTGATTTAACAATGAAACTATTATACCTACCGCACCAATTTTAAAAATAAGGGAAATAGTCATAGAACACTCCTATACACTTACACTAATACTACCACTAGGAAAATCCCTCCCAGTATTCCTAATATGACTGCCACCTTCATGTTGTTTAAAAGCCCCTTATCAAGTCTGACAATATTGCTATGTAAGTTGTCCTTTTCAAGGGCAAGTCCCATCTGTTGAGCACTCACATCCAGATACCCCAGAGTTTGTCCTATGTTCATAAGCTCGCTAATATCCTCCCTCTTTAAATGAGACTCCCCTCTAAGGACAATCAACGACTTTTCCCATATTTCAAAAAAAGTCATATCCTCACTTTCTTCAATGAGTTCCTTTATAGCTATAAGCCATTTATCAAAAGGAGGTTTAGTTCTAAATGAAGCTTCATAAAAAGCCTCCTTTAAAATAGAATTCTTGTAGCTTAATTCTCCCTGAATATAATTAAGTATTCGTTCCAACTGCCTTAGCTCTTCCACTCTTTTTTTCATGGATAAAGCCACCATAACTCCAAGACTCATCCCTCCTACAATAATCATAAGAGATGCTACTAGTTGGCAATAGAAAGCGAAGCCTTGTATAAGTCATTTCCCCTTTCGTCAAATATATTTTCCACTGTACCAATACCCTGTTTTCGACTTAGTACAATATATCTGTCAAACATTCTGTTTTCTATTAACCTTCTTAACTGAGGTTTATTCCTAATATCATCAATAGACCCACCATGTACTGTTGCCAGAATACTACAACCACTGTTTATAATATATTCTATGGCATCTATATCTTCCCTTGTACCAATCTCATCAACTGCAATAACACGTGGGTTCATTGAACGAAGTAACATAATCATTCCCTCCGCCTTCGGACATCCATCCAGTACGTCGCATCTAATTCCCAAATCATTTTGTGGGACACCCATGTAGCAAGCCCCAATCTCTGACCTTTCGTCAACAAGTCCTACATTCATCCCTTTACAAAAGGGATTTCCATCAGAAAGACACCTTACAATATCCCTTAGCAAGGTGGTTTTGCCACATCCCGGTGGAGAGACAATAAGTGTATGTATTGGTCTTTCCTCTGATATTATGTAGGGCAATACTTCCCTGCTACAGCCTTTTATTTCATGGCTAACTCTTATATTAATAAAGGAAATATTCTTCACGCTCTTTACCTTTCCCTGCTCTAACACTACCTGACCAGCCAGTCCAACCCTATGACCACCTTTCACAGTGATAAAACCATTTTTTAATTCCTCTTCATAAGCATATAAAGAGTAATTTGACACCATATCAATAGTGGCCCTTATATCTCTTTCCTCCACCCTATAAGTATTATTAACGTCTGTAGTAAAGCCACAATCGCTATGCAGCATTTGCTCTCCCCACAAAAAAGCTACAATAACAGGCTCATTCACCCTAAGCCTTAGTTCAATCAAACTGTCATAATCTACCTTCCCCTTCTGTAAAATACACCTGATTCTCGGTGACAATAACTTAATAACTTCCCCGTTCACACCCTCACCTCTTAAATATATATATGCCGTTTTTTTTGAAATAATGCTCCCCACTAAAACAATTTCCTCTCCCAAAGTTTACTTGTTAAAATAAGAAATTTGGTATATACTATGATAATTGTTGGTTAATAGATTTTTTTACTATAAATATTTTTCAAAAAAGAAAAGGGAGCCACCAATGAATAAAACTGAAGAAGAAAAATCAAAAAATAGAAAGCAAAAAAAAGAAAGAAAAAAACACCCACTAATTAAATATATACTTTTAGGGCTGGTCTATCTCCTAGGCATAATCATAATTGTCCTAGTCTACTGGTCAAAAAAGGAATATGGCTTTAGATTTACTGAGATTGTATATACCTTAACTACTCCTTTGGCAGGAGCAGATACCAGTATAGTTGATGGAATAAAAAGTCAATGTATTCCCAAGATAATAATACTTTTTATACCTTATCTAATATGGGTTTTAATAGACGCAGTCTGGGGAAAAAAGCTAATCCTCAACCGAAAAAGCAAGAAAAAGCCTCTACACCTTGGAAAACTTCTTGGCATATTTTTTACAATAGCCTGCCCTTTAGTATTTGTTGTTTCCTTGGTTTATGCAAACATTGAATACAACGTATTTTATTACATATACTCAAGACTTCAAACTACTGAAATCTATGAGGAATACTACGTATTCCCAGAAGAAACCGCCATAACTATAGAGAATGAGCCAAAAAATCTAATATTCATATACATGGAAAGTATGGAAACTGCATACCTTTCCAACAGCCTTGGTGGTAACCAGGGAGAAAATCTCATCCCTAACCTGACGGATATGGCAAATGAACACATATCCTTTTCAAACACAGAAGGAGTGGGTGGATTTCACTCAATATACGGCACTACCTGGACCATGGGTTCACTATTTGCCACAACCACAGGAGTACCTTTTGCCTTCCCTGTCAGCGACAATGCTATGGGACTTTATAAGGATTTTGCCAGTGGGATAACTTCCCTTGGTGATATATTACAGGAATATGGTTATAACCAAGAGTTTTTATGTGGCTCGGATGCCAGCTTTGCAGGACGTGACACATACTTTTCCCAACATGGAAATTACGAAATATACGATTTATATACTGCGCGAAGAAATGAATATATACCTGCAGGCTACTATGTAAATTGGGGTTTTGAGGACAAATACCTGTATGAAATAGCAAAGGATGAGCTTTTAGAACTGGCGTCCAAGGATGAACCCTTTAATCTGACTATGCTCACCGTGGATACACATTTCCCTGGTGGCTATGTATGTGACAAATGTCCTAATAAATATGAAACAGATGCAAAAAAATCCATAGTTTGTGCCGACACTCAGGTAAAAGAATTTGTGGATTGGTGCACTAAACAAGATTTCTATGAAGATACAGTTATTATAATAATCGGCGACCACCCTAGAATGGACAATCAGCTAGTGTCAAACGTGAAATTTTACGACAGAACTATGTACAACTGCATTATAAACGCAGATGCAGAAAAAGACACTCTATCAATGACTAACCGAATCTTCACTGCTATGGATGTATTTCCTACCACCCTAGCCGCACTAGGGTTTAATATAGAAGGTGACCGCTTAGGTCTGGGCACAAACCTTTTCTCTGAATTGCCTACCCTGGCTGAGGAGATAGGCTACAAAGCCCTTGAACGCGAATTAGAAAAGCATTCCAATTACTACGTGGAGCAATTTAAATAAGTATGTCACAGAATAACCAAAAAATAGTTGAAAAATATCGTCATTTATATTAGAATGAGGTATATGCGATTTTAAGGAGGATTATTATGGTATCAGCAGGTGATTTTAGAAATGGTGTTACAATCGAGTTAGAGGGTAACATTTATCAGATTATCGAGTTCCAGCATGTTAAGCCAGGTAAGGGTGCAGCTTTCGTTAGAACAAAGCTTAAGAATATAAAGAGTGGCGGTGTTATTGAGAAGACTTTCCGTCCAACTGAGAAGTGTCCTAAGGCTCATATCGATAGAAAGGATATGCAGTACTTATATGCAGATGGTGATTTATTCAACTTTATGGATATGGAGACTTATGATCAGATTGCTATCAACGCAGACGTTATAGGTGATTCTCTTAAGTTTGTTAAGGAGAACGAGATTTGTAAGATTAACTCACACAATGGAGTTGTATTTGCAGTAGAAGCACCATTATTCGTTGAGCTTCTTATTACAGAGTGTGAGCCAGGTGTTAAGGGTGATACTGCTACTGGTGCTACTAAGCCATGTACAGTTGAGACGGGTGCAACACTTAACGTACCTTTATTTGTTAACCAGGGCGACACAATCAAGATTGATACAAGAACTGGTGAGTATCTCTCAAGAGTTTAATTATAGGCAAAAAAGTACGGGCATCAACAATCATTGTTGGTACCCGTACTTTTTTTAATGTATGCTCAATTTAGGAAGCTTGTTTTATATAGTTCGATTTATACATATAAGCTGCTTTGGTGAGCTGGTAAGATTCCTAT
>SVED01000062.1:5790-13239 GCA_015057515.1 Lachnospiraceae bacterium | reverse complement strand
GCCTTTTTCCTTGGCTGTCCGGCAAAACCTGTTGTATCCAAGGAAAAAGGCTCTGCTATGCTTGCAGATACACATTTTTTAAATCAATTCCTCGCGGATATTTTTTCTCATCCATGGCAGGCAAAAATCACTGTGAAAACTCGACTTGGACTCACTGATAACTCCTGTTTTGAGAACATTTTGGAAGTATTTTCCCAGTACCCTATAGATGAAATTATCATTCACCCACGTTTTCGCTCAGACTTTTATAACGGTGAGCCAAGACTTGAGGAATTTGAAAAGGTATTTAGCTCAGGCACAAAATATTACAGTATTTGCTATAATGGCAATATATATACAAAAGAACAAGCTGAAGATATTATTAAATCCTATCCTAAGCTGCATAGTATTATGTGTGGGCGTGGTGCCATTGCAGACCCATCTCTTATCCGCCAATTAAAAGGGGGAACTCCTATGTCCAAAGAAGAATTTAAACTCTTTCACGATGACCTTCTTTCTACCTATGGCAATCAAAATATTTCCGAGAGAAATCTACTTCATAAGATGATGGAAATGTGGTCATACTGGATTAAAGTTATTAAATTAGACACCGAGACCCTTTCTAGGTTGAGAGGTGCTAAAACCATATCAGAATACCACCGGATTACATCAGATTTTCTGTAGCTTTATTACATTTTTCACAGGGAGCTAAAATAACTTTCCTATGATATAAAAAAGCTGTTGCTTCACGAATTATACTTCGATAAGCAACAGCTTTTTGTTGTAGTAAATTATATTGATTACTCGTGGAAATAGTATCCGACACCCCACTTAGTATGAATATACTGTGGTGTGGCAGGTGTGGTTTCTATTTTTTCTCTGAGTCTTCTTACATGAACATCTACGGTTCTTGCATCACCTGGATAGGTTGGTCCCCATATAGTCTTAAGAAGCTGATCCCTTGAGTATACCTTGTTAGGATTTGATACCAACAAATATACTAATTCAAACTCCTTAGCAGTGAGATTTACCTCTTTGCCTTCGATATATACTCTTCTGCTATCACAATCTATTTTAAGGCCTTTTGTCTCAATTATCTTTGAGTCGTTTGGTTCTGGTACAGCCTTGGTATTTCTACGAAGAATGGCCTTGATACGCGCCTTTACTTCAAGTATGTTAAATGGCTTTGTTATGTAGTCATCAGCCCCATACTCCAAACCAAGAATCTTGTCCATATCATCTCCCTTTGCAGTGAGCATAATTATTGGAACATCAGAAAATTCTCTTACCATCTGACACACCTCAAGACCTGTATAACCAGGAAGCATAATATCAAGAAGTATAATGTCATAGCTGTTACTCTTTGCCTTATCTAAAGCTTCTTCTCCATCATATGCTACATCAACCTGCATATCGTCCTGTTCAAGGCTAAACTTTATACCCTTTACTATGGACTTTTCGTCGTCTACCACCAATACCTTTTTCATCTTGTCACCTCAATTTACTACTATGTAATCTTTTATGTTATTATATATACCTTCCTTTATGCCAGGAATATCAATAATATCTTCTGTACTTTGAAAATCACCGTGTTCTTCTCTATAGTCTACAATAGCCTTCGCCTTACTTTCTCCAATTCCGGGCAAGGTCATAAGTATGTCCACAGTGGCTGTGTTGATGTTTATCTTGCCATCAGAGCGTCCTTCTATGGGAGTATATCCGGCAGAAAGTTCCTCCTCAAATGGGAAATATATCTGTTCCCCTTCTTTTACTTTTTCTGCAAGGTTCACATATGTGAGGGAAGCACCATCAATAAAACCACCGGCTGCATCCAAAGCATCCTGCTTTATAGAATCTACAGAAAGATAATAAACACCCGGTGCTTTTACAGCACCACAGACATACACTGCAACTTCTTCCCAAACAACCTCAGCAGTTATGTTCTCCTCTGAAGAAATATCTACACTGGTATCCTCTGTCTGAGCTTCTCCCGCCACAAACACACCTTTTTGCTCACTGCAACCTGTCAGCATACATATCCACAATGTTATTAGTACTTTTATTATCTTGTACCTATGCATTTTTATCTCCTTTCTTTAGGTTATAATAATGCATCGGTAAAACACAATTTCATTGTACCTAAGTTACGGAATTTTTACAATAGCAATATCGCCGAATTTATCTACTTTTCCCATTTAAACAATATGAAACCTGCTACAGCAACTAATATACCAAGAAGCTTTGTCCATTGAAACTCCACCTTCTCCACCTGAAAAAGTCCAAATATTTCTATAAGATAAGCAACCAGAAGCTGTGCAATAACTATAAGCAAAGATGCCTTTGCAGGACCAAGATTTGCCATACTTTGTATAACTGTCCAGGTTATAAAGGCACCTATAGCTCCACCCAAAAGCATATATTTATTGTCAATTTTAAATAGTGACATTACATTTGCATCATTTCTCTCCAAAAATGCCCACAGCAAAAACGCAACAAAAAAACCCGAAAATCCTACCCATGCCGATGCAAGCCAGGTAGATGTCTGTTTTGTAACTCCAGTATTAAAAACTCCCTGAATCGCCATCAGCGCACCGGAAGCAAGTGCTATTATCCAACCCATGCGAATATCTCCTACCTCATAAAAAATAGACAGCCATAAGCTGTCTATCTTAGTATATGAATGTGTTGGAAAATTATACGCTGTTGTTAAAATAATGGTTCTCTTAATATAGCAGTTCCAATACCCTTTTCTGTAAAGAATTCCAAAAGAAGACCATGTTCTATTCTTCCATCAAGAATATGAACTCTAGAAACACCATTCTTCATCGCTTCGATACAGTTGTTAAGCTTAGGAAGCATACCTCCACCTACAACACCCTTGTCGATGAATTTTTGAGCCTCTGCAATATCCATCTCTGAAACCAAGGTGGATTTATCTGTTGGATCTATAAATACTCCTTCAATATCTGTGAGGAATACTAACTTTTCCGCATTAATAGCAGTTGCAATAGCACAAGCTGCATCATCAGCATTTATGTTGTAGCCATGATTGTCATCAACACCAATACCAATAGGTGCAATAACCGGAATAAATCCATTGTCTAACAAAGTGTCAAGAATCTGGCTGTCACCGTCTACAACCTCTCCTACATAACCTATGTCCTTGCCGTCAGTAAGCTTTTTCTTTACCTGAAGAAGTCCTCCGTCCTTACCAGTGATTCCAACTGCCTTTATGCCCATCTGATGCATAAGTGATACCAAAGACTTGTTAACCTTTGAAAGTACCATCTCCGCTACATCAAGTGTCTCATCATCTGTAACACGAAGTCCATTGATAAACTGTGACTCCTTGCCAATCTTCTGAAGCCATGAGCTAATTTCTTTGCCACCACCATGAACGATGATTGGCTTCATACCTACCAGCTTAAGGAGGGCTACATCTCTAATTACGTTGTACTTTAGATCATCGTCAACCATAGCACTTCCGCCATACTTTACTACTACTTTTTTTCCATTGAACTTCTGTATGTAAGGCACCGCTTCAATAAGCGTCTGAGCCTTAGCAAGATTGATTTCAATTGATTCGTTGTTTGTCATATCTTTTCCCTCACGTTTCTTCTTCTCATCAGTTTCATAATATATCACAGGGTTCGTTATATTTCAACTAATATCCCAGAAAGTCTTTTATGATCTGTAATCTGCATTAATCTTAACATAGTCGTATGTAAGGTCACATCCCCATGCTGTTGCCTTAGCATCTCCCATCTTCACATCTGCAGTTGCCACAACTACCTCTGCCTTCATTATGTCGGTGGCCTGTTCTTCATCAAACTTAGCGTACATACCATTTTCTACAAGCTTTACCGTACCCTTTTCACTAGAAACTGTTACATCCACCTTGTATGGGTCAAACTGGGCGCCAGAGTAACCCATAGCACAAAGTATTCTACCTACGTTTGCATCATTGCCATATACGGCACACTTTGTAAGGCTTGATGTGGCAATTGACTTGGCAAGTATCTTTGCAGTGTCCTTATCAGGAGCACCGATTACATTTACCTCAAATAGCTTCGTAGCACCTTCACCATCTGCTGCAATCTGCTTTGCAAGATATGTATTTACAGCAAGAAGAGCCTCCTTAAATGTTTCGTAATCCTCTCCCTCAATTTCTATTTTAGGGTTACCTGCCATACCATTTGCAAGAACCACTACTGTGTCATTTGTTGATGTATCACCATCTACAGATACCATATTAAATGTATCCTCTATAATTTCTTTGAGTGCCTTAGATAGAAGTTTCTGATCTATATCTGCATCAGTTGTAATAAATCCAAGCATAGTTCCCATATTAGGATGAATCATACCTGAACCTTTACACATAGCTCCCATAGTGACCTTCTTGCCACCAAGCTCAAACTCTACTGCATATTCTTTCTTATGAGTATCCGTAGTCATAATAGCTGTAGCTGCATCTACTGCTGCTTCCCTTGTGTCTGTTATCATATCCTTAAGAAGGTTTACACCCTTTTCTATAACGTCCATAGGAAGATAAAAACCGATTACTCCTGTTGATGCAACAATAACCTGCTCTGGTGCAACCGAAAGTGCAGCTCCAACCATTTCAGCTGTATCCTCTGTGTTCTTGTATCCCACATCTCCTGTACAAGCATTGGCAATACCACTATTTACAACCACTGCCTGGGCAACTCCGCCTTCGCAAACCTTCATATCCCAAAGCACTGGTGCAGCTTTTACGATATTTTTTGTAAATGTTCCCGCCACCTTAGCAGGCACCTCAGAATATATCATAGCCATATCTTTATTGGTTTTACCAGTTTTAATTCCGGCACGGGTTCCTGCTGCCTTAAATCCTATTGGGGCTGTAACACCGCCATCGATTATCTTCATGTCAAGTTCCTCCTTATATATCCGTATGCTTCAAATCTATGGGAACATAGGTGGCATCTTGAGACCTTCAAGCTCGTCAAGTCCCATAATAAGGTTCATGTTCTGTACTGCCTGACCTGCGGCACCCTTAACAAGGTTATCAATAGCTCCCATTACCACTACTCTGTTTGTTCTCTCATCCACTACAAAATTAATATCCACAAAGTTGCTTCCCTCAACCCATCTGGTCTCTGGACAAACACCCTTATCTAATAGTCTTATAAAATACTCATCCTTATAATACTTCTCATACACTGCCTTAATATCCTCGTAGCTGTACTTACCTGTAAGATTTGCGTATGAGGTTGCAAGTATACCTCTGTTCATAGGAACAAGGTGTGGTGTAAAGTTAATAAGAAGTGGCTCTCCTTCATATGCGTAACCAAGCTGTTCCTCAATCTCAGGAGTGTGTCTATGGCTTGCCACACCATATGCCTTAAAGCTTTCATTTACCTCACAGAAAAGATTTGCAACCTTGGCACCACGTCCTGCACCTGAAGTACCTGACTTTGCATCTACTATGATAGTATTTACATCAATCATTTTCTCCTTAACTAATGGATAAAGAGAAAGTATTGAACAGGTTGTATAACAACCAGGGTTGGCAATAAGTCTTGCCTTCTTTATATCATCTCTGTTAATCTCGCAAAGGCCGTAAACCGCCTCCTCAATAAACTGTGGACTTTTATGCTCTATACCATACCATTTTTCATATGTAGCCACATCTTTAATTCTAAAGTCTGCTGAAAGATCAACTATCTTTACCTTTGATAATACATCCTCGTTGACAAGTGATGCACAAAGTCCCTGTGGTGTAGCAGTAAATACTACATCTACCTGATTGGCAAGCTCCTCCATGTTGTCATCCATACATTTATCATCAACAATATTAAACATATTGCCGTAGACCTCAGAGTACTTCTTATCTATATAACTTCTTGATCCATACCAAACAATCTCTACATCCTTATGTCCGAGTAAAATTCTGACAAGCTCCTGTCCTGCATATCCGGTTGAACCAATTATTCCTACCTTAATCATAATAATACGCCTCTTTTCTATAAAAACTATAACCGATTATACATCCTGATGAAAAAATATGCAACACATATCTGGAAATTATTGAATATTATTTGTGTTTTATGCATTTTTATGTATATTATACAATATTTTATGCATAAAAATATTAAATTACTTATTGCAATATCTTTTTTTAAGGGTTATACTGATGTCAGTGCGAAAACACAGGGTATTGTGTTTTCTATTATATCTAAGGAGGATTTCATATAATGAAAGAGAAAGTTATACTTGCCTACTCAGGCGGACTTGACACTACTGCCATTATCCCTTGGTTAAAGGAAACTTACAATTTTGACGTAGTATGTGTTTGTATTGATGTTGGACAGGAAAGCGAGCTTGATGGCTTAGAGGAAAGAGCTAAGTATTCAGGTGCTGAAAAGCTTTACATATTAGATGTTGTTGATGAGTTCTGTGATGACTTCATCGTACCTGGTGTTCAGGCTAACGCAACATACGAGAACAAATACCTTCTCGGTACTTCATTTGCAAGACCACTTATCGCTAAATGTCTTGTAGATATCGCAAGAAAAGAAGGCGCTACTACTATTTGCCACGGTGCAACCGGAAAGGGTAACGACCAGGTTCGTTTCGAGATTAACATCAAGGCTTTAGCTCCAGACCTTAAGATTATTGCTACTTGGAGACAGCCAGAGTGGACTATGCAGTCCCGTGAGGATGAGATTGAATACTGTAAGCAGCATGGCATCGACCTTCCATTTGATGCATCATCATCTTACAGCCGTGATAGAAACTTATGGCACATTAGCCACGAGGGTCTTGAGCTTGAGGACCCAGCAGCAGAGCCTAACTGGGAGCACTTATTAGTTCTTGGTACATATCCTGAGAAGGCTCCTGACGAGGCAGAATACGTTACTATGACTTTTGAAAAAGGTGTTCCAAAGTCAGTTAACGGCAAGGAAATGAAGGTTTCAGACATTATCCGCGAGCTTAACAGACTTGGTGGAAAGCACGGTGTTGGTATCGTTGATATCGTTGAAAACCGTGTAGTTGGCATGAAGTCACGTGGTGTTTACGAGACTCCTGGCGGAACTATTCTTATGGAGGCTCACAAGCAGTTAGAGGAGCTTATCCTTGATAGAGATACTCTTGCTTACAAGAAGCTTGTTTCAGATAAATTCGCAGATATGATTTACGAAGGTAAGTGGTACTGCCCACTCCGCGAGGCTCTTCAGGCATTTATCGAGAAGACTCAGGAAAGAGTTACAGGTGAAGTTAAATTTAAGCTTTACAAGGGTAACATCATCAAAGCTGGTACAACTTCTCCATACTCAATGTATTCAGAGGAGCTTGCAAGCTTTACAACTGGTGATTTATACGACCACAAGGATGCTGAAGGATTTATCAACCTCTTTGGATTATCTATGAAGGTTCGTGCAATGCTCGACCAAAAAAGAGACAACTAATCATATATAGCAACAAAAA
>SVED01000062.1:0-5780 GCA_015057515.1 Lachnospiraceae bacterium | reverse complement strand
CGGACAACGTTCCGTAGATTTTTTTATTATGCTAATTGAAAAATACATGGTTACCAATAATGGTAAATGTTGTATAAGAATCATAGCTTGCAGCATATGTAGGTCTAAATGACATATATGCTCCTATGTTGTTTGTTCCTGCTACAGCTTCCTGCACAGCCTGTACACAACTGGCTTTAGCACCATTTTCGAGATAATACTGAAGGCTGGATGATGATGCTGTACTGAACTGTCCTGGGGCATATATTACATCTGCAACTGTGCTTCCCCAACGACCTGACTGTAATCTGTTAAGAATAACATTTGCAACTGCCAACTGACCTTCATATGGCTCATATCCACACTCTAAGGTAACAATACTTGCAACCAGGTTTATCTCCTCTTCAGTGAGGCTTATAGCACCTCTTGCAGTTGTCTCAACTGCAACGTAGTTATCTCTTGAAGTAGGATCTGAATTATCATCTGACTCTTCTTCAAAAACTTCTTCTGGTTCTTCCTCGACAACCTCTTCTGTAGTTTCTTCAAAAACTTCTTCTGTAGTTTCCTCAGCCTCTTCAGTTGTTGTCTCTTTCTCCTCAACCTGAACAACAGGTATGGCAGTTGTATATTCTGAGCCCGGTGTCACATATTTCTCTGCTTCTTTTCCAGTAACAACAAACTCTGCCTTAACATACCCTGTTACTTCTCCAGATGTAAAGTATATCCACTCCCCATCAGAAGAAATAATATCTCCTACATTTCCATAGGTAAGGCTTCCGACTATATCTGACTCAGTTGTTGCTTCAGCACGCACATTTACGCCTTCCGCAATAACAACAAATTTGTTGTCAAACTCGCTAGGAGCATCAGCAACCATCTCACTTGAGTTTGGTATTACATCTGGTTGGTTATCATTCTCTAAGTTAGATGAGAGAGCCATAATAGATGTACTGTTGAGATTGTCAACTGCCTCCACATAAATCACTGCTTGTGAATCGTTATTATTTGGCTTTGCCGACTCATCATCCTTTTTTCCTGAGACAATGGCGACACCCATAACCACTACTACAACAGCCATAAATATAGTTGCAATCATAAGATTACGAACTATGTATTTGCCATTAAATATATATTTGATGAAAAACAATTTCATATTTCTAAGCTTTAACTTAGCTCGTTTGTTCATTTCACACCATCCTAAATCGCAACAGTCAAACTGTTACATTTTTGTTACGAAAGTATTGTAACACTCTAAGAAAAATGTGTCAAGTTCCTGTTATTTGTCGTAACATTTACAATATAGTTACGGCATCATAAATCCTATAGCTGTCATACCGGCGCCAACATGGGCACCTATAATAGGTCCTATAGATGCAATCATAATGTTCTCCTCTTTTATGCCGGCTTCCATCACCATAGACTTTAACTTTTCTGCATTTTCTATTGCATCTGCATTTCCGATTACAACTATAAGGGAAGATAAATCCCCACCTTCCTCTATAGTCTTTTGAAGAAGATGGTCTAAAGCTTTGCCTACGCCTCTTGTCTTAGCCTTTACCACTAACTTACCTTCCTCATCAATAGTAAGTATAGGTTTGATTTTGAGAGCGCTACCCACAACAGCACTTACCGCAGAAAGTCTTCCACCTCTATTCAAGTGGAACAAATCCTCCACCAAAAACCAATGTCTTATCTTTGTTTTGTTCTCTTCTATCCACGCAACCATATCATCCATGTTCATGCCGTCATTTTTAAGCTTAGATGTAAGATACATAAGAATACCTTCACCTACGCTGGCAGCCAAAGTGTCAATTACAACAACTTTATTATCAGGATGACTCTCCATAGCCATATCTGCTCCAAGCATAGCTGACTGATAAGAGCCACTTAAACCAGAAGAAAAGCACATATAAATAACATCCTTTCCTTCTTTCATAATATCTACAAAATAATCCTTGTATATGTTAGGATTCACCTGGGATGTTACAGGCATTGCCCCACCGCGTAACTTATCATAAAAATCCTTTATATCTCCATCTCTCTCATCTAAATAGTAACTGAAAGGTACATCATCAATTGAATATGAAAATGGTATTATGCGAACCCCCAAATCCTTTGCTACAGCAACAGGTATATCTGCCGTAGAATCACAAACTAAAACATAATCTCCCATAATTATATCCTCCTCTTTATTGTTCAAAGTAATAATCAATTCCATTTGCAATGCCAGTTATAACCTTATTCTTATATTCATCAGAAACAAGATTTGCTTCTTCCTCAGCATTGCTTAAAAATCCTATTTTTACAACGGCAACCGGTATCTGGCTCCAATTAATTGCTGTCATCTCGTTAGTCTCATATATTCCGTTATTAACAGCTCCCGTCTCTTCTATAATTCCCTGTAACAATCTGGTTGACAAAGCATAGCTTTCACTATATAGCTGACTATTATATGGGCTGTTCTCTGCCATACATAGTGCCATCACACCGCTTAAATCATCATTGGAACTATAATTCATCTGAATTCGTATAAACACTGTTGCCTCTGATTGATTTGCAAACTCGGCTCTTTGCTTATTGGTCATATCAACTGCGTTGTTGTCTCTTGTAAGCAAAACCTCATAGCCTCTACTTTCAAGCTCCGCCTTAAGCAACTGGGCATATGCAAGATTTAGCTCGTACTCCTTTGTTCCATATAAAACTCCAACCTTACCAACGGATATACCTTGTTTTGTAACATCGCTGTTTGGACCTATTGGTTCTTGAGCTGCGTTTGCATTTGCCTGATTGCCAGGGTCAATAACAACCTTTTTCACCTTTGGTGTCTCCGTATCCTCTGGCATATTCACATCCTGCTGGGCAACATCCTCTGGCGGTTCTTCCAATTCTTCTGGTTTCTCAGTTTCAACCAAAAACTCTGAATGCACATAAAAATCAGTTCCATCCATGAGTATTCTGGTCCAATCCCCCTTGTATCCGGTTCTGTTTAACACAGTACCTTCTTCAAGCATTCGATATATTGCTGCATCTGTGCTGGGAGACACTCGTACATTTACTGTCATGCTTGTAGTCTTCACATAATCATCCGTAACGGTGTATCCTTCAGCATCCACAACCGGTGTATCAGTCTCAAAATCAACAGATTCTGAATCTATCTGCGTATTATTAACCTGAACCTCATCTTGTATTATGGGCTGAGTATTTGTTGAGCTTTCATCCTGCTTTTTACCACATCCTACCAATCCCAAGAATAAAAATGTCATAGCGACATATAATAATATTCTTCTATTCATAATAATTCTCCTATATCATAAATACACACCTGACAACATTATACCAAAAAAAACTATTATCGACAAGTAAATGCACAATATATCCTCTAGAAGTATATGGCATTTTAATTGATTTTAATTTTGCTAAGATGTATAATGTATTTCGTGTGTTACAAATACATATATTTCTAAAAAAGGAAGGACTATATAATGAAATTTATAGTAGACATTATCAAAGGAATTTTCGTTGGCATAGCCAACGTTATACCAGGTGTGAGTGGAGGTACCATGGCTGTATCCTTCGGCATCTATGATAAAATATTATCCTCTGTATCAAATCTTTTTAAAGACTTCAAGAAAAGTTTTAGAACTCTATTTCCTATTGCTATCGGTATGATTGTAGGAGTAATTGGCTTTACATTTATCATAGGATGGTTACTTAAGAATCAACCCCTATGCACTTCATTGGCATTTACAGGACTTATTGTCGGTGGTGTTCCTATGATACTTAAGTCTCTCAAAGACGGATGGGTAAAGGACAAAAAGAAATCTCTCTTTGTAAATATTATTTTGTTCTTATTATTTCTTGCTATTGCAGTGGGAATGTCTCTTATGAATGGTGATGAAAACAGTGGTGTTTTACTTACAGCAGATTTAAAGACTATTATCGTTGTCTTTTTTATTGGCATTATAGCAGCCGCTACCATGATTATTCCTGGAGTTAGTGGTTCTCTGGTACTTATGATTTTAGGATATTACTTTGGTATATTATCTGCAGTAAAGGATTTTATTTCTGCGTTAAAGAATTTTGATATGAAGGGTATGATCAGTCAGGGACTTATACTTGCTCCATTTGCAATAGGTTGTCTCGTGGGGGTTTTCTTTATTGCCAAACTCGTCGAATGGCTCTTCAACCACTTTGCCTCAGCTACCTTTAGTGCTATATTGGGACTTATTTTTGCCTCACCTATAGCAATCTTTTACAAGGTTCAGCAAGAATACAATATGTTTGATTCCAGTATCCCACAAATTATTTTTGGCATTATTATTTTTGTTGTCTGCACATATTTAACCATTCTTATGGGGAAGCTGGAAGGCAGTACTGATGAGTTAGAAAAGCAGGAGTAATATATGAACTACACATACATTGTCCAATGCAGTGATGGCACACTTTATACCGGTTGGACAAATGATTTAGAAAAACGCATAGAGGCCCACAACAGGGGAAAAGGTGCAAAATACACCAAAACCAGATTGCCGGTCCATCTAGTTTATTACGAGGAGTTTCCCACCAAAGAAGAAGCTATGAGCAGGGAATATGGCATCAAACGATTATCCCGTACAGAAAAATTGAATCTCATAGCAAAAAATATGTAGTTTTATCTATGTATAAAAAACCTGCCATTGCCATTTCCTCAATTACAGAAATGTGCATTAGCAGGTTTTTATTATTTTATTTCACGTATTATTTTTCTTATTGGCAATATATAACCTGGTGATACTGAAAGTTCATCAATACCCATTTTAACAAGCTTTTCCACAAGACTTGTATCAGATGCTAATTCACCGCATATACCAACCCATATACCTTCTTTATGACCATTATCCACCACCATTTTTATCATTCGCAGCACAGCCTCGTGCTTAGAATCATAATAATTATCCAGTTTTGGATTTTGTCTGTCAACAGCAAGGGTATACTGTGTCAAATCATTTGTTCCAACACTAAAGAAATCTACCTCTTTAGCAAGAATATCACTTATCATTACCGATGCTGGTGTCTCAATCATTATACCTATTTCAACTGCACCGTAGCCTATTCCTTTATCAGTCAATTCCCTTTCAATTTCCTTACATATTTCCTTTATCCTTAATATTTCATCCAGAGATATAATCATGGGGAACATAATCGCTACAGTACCAAAAGCAGAGGCTCTATAAATAGCTCTTAATTGGGTTTTAAACATATCTACCCTATCCAGACATATTCTTATTGCTCTATACCCCATTGCAGGATTTTCTTCTTTTTCAATACCAAAGTAATCCACCTGTTTATCTGCGCCAATATCTAAGGTTCTTATTATAACCTTTTTCCCCGCCATGTTTTGCACAACTGTCTTATATTCCTGAAACTGTTCCTCTTCTGTGGGATAATTATTTTTTTCAAGGTATAAAAATTCACTTCTAAATAGACCTATTCCTGCACCATCATTTGCAAGAACATTTGCCACGTCTGCCACTCCACCAATATTGGCATATAGTTTTATTTGCCTGCCATCCAAGGTCACATCAGGCAGCCCTTTAAGGCACAACAGTAACTCCTTTACTTCTTGCTCCTTCTTCTTTTCATCTAAGTACCTTTGTAAAACATCCACTTCTGGATCAATATAAACAATCCCCTCTTTACCGTCAATAACAGCCATTTTCCCGTCCCAGTCGCGACTTATATCAACGCCCATAAGAGCCGGTATATTCATAGTCCTTGCAAGTATTGCTGTATGTGAATTAGCAGACCCATATTTGGTGATA
>SVED01000002.1 GCA_015057515.1 Lachnospiraceae bacterium | reverse complement strand
CCAGTCAACCGGCATCCAGTAGTTGAGCTTGTCCATATCAGCAAGACAAGAATCATTCTTAGGATCAATATATCTTAAATAATACCACGATGAACCAGCCCACTGAGGCATAGTATCAGTCTCACGCTTAGCATCCTTGCCACACTTTGGACACTTGCAATTCACATACTCATCAATACGGGCAAGTGGTGACTCACCACCCTGACCTGGCTCGAAATTCTCCATATTAGGAAGTCTAAGAGGAAGCTCCTCGTAAGGCACTGCAACATCACCACAATACTCACAGTGAACAATAGGAATTGGCTCACCCCAGTATCTCTGACGGTTAAATGCCCAATCCTTCATCTTAAACTGAACACCGCCCTTACCGATGCCCATTTTCTCAACCTCTTCAATAGCTCTAGCAATAGATTCCTTTTTGTTATTAAAGCCATTAAGGAAACCTGAGTTAACCATCTCTCCATCACCAGTGTATGCCTCTACAGCGATGTCTCCACCCTTAATAACTTCGATAATATCTACACCAAAAGCCTTGGCAAAATCATAGTCTCTCTGGTCATGAGCAGGAACCGCCATAATAGCACCAGTACCGTAACCCATCATTACGTAATCTGCGATAAACACAGGAATCTTTTTTCCATTAAGAGGGTTGATAGCCTCTATTCCCTCAAGCTTAACACCTGTCTTATCTTTTACAAGCTGTGTTCTCTCAAACTCAGTCTTCTTATTACACTCTTCTCTGTATGCAATAACTGCGTCCATGTTAGAAATTTTATCTGCATACTTGTCAATAAGCGGATGCTCCGGAGCGATAACCATAAAGGTTACACCGAAAAGTGTATCTGGTCTTGTAGTATATATCTGAAGCTTATCTTCAATACCATCAATATCAAAATCAACAAAGGCACCAGTTGACTTACCAATCCAGTTAACCTGCTGCTGCTTAATATTCTCAGGATAATCAACTGTATCAAGTCCCTTTAAAAGCTTGTCAGCATACTGAGTAATTCTTAAGTACCAAACGTCCTTTGACTTTTGAACTACATCACTCTTACAGATATCACACTTTCCTCCCTGACTATCCTCATTTGAAAGAACAACCTTACATGAAGGACAGTAATTTACAAATGCTCTATCTCTATATACAAGACCTTTGTCAAACATCTTAAGGAATATCCACTGAGTCCATTTATAAAATCCCTCCTCAGTTGTATCCACCACTCTATCCCAATCAAATGAAAAACCAACTCTCTTTAACTGCTCTGAGAATTTGGCAATATTTACATCAGTTATCTCTCTAGGATGTGTATTTGTCTTAATGGCATAGTTTTCTGTTGGAAGACCATAAGCGTCAAATCCAATAGGGAACAAAACATTATATCCCTGCATACGACGCTTTCTAGATATAACCTCAAGTCCAGAGTATGCCTTGATATGTCCAACGTGCATACCTGCACCTGATGGATATGGGAACTCAACAAGTCCGTAAAACTTTGGCTTATCCGAACCATCTACAGCATTAAATATCTTATCCTCATACCACTTAGCCTGCCACTTAGGCTCTATTTTTTTATAATCGTGTTTCATGTCAGTAATATCCTCCATATATTCTCATCTATAAGCGCCTTACGCCAAACAACAATATTCAATATAAATTGAATACTGTTGTTTTGTTGTTAAACGAATTTGTTCAACTCATTATTATAGGTATAACCTATCTTGTCAAGCTTTTCTTCCAATTCTGCTCTATCGGCCCCGAAGCTTTTACAGAGCTCATCTAATCCAATACCCTTATCTCTAAGGCTTGTATTAACAAAGCTAAGTAACATAACTGGATCCTTTGGCATATGTTCTATGGCCATTATAGCACCTCTCCTGTAATAAGCCATGGTGAAGGCTGAGTCACAAATACACTGTTCTTGTCTGTCTTAGAAACTGTTATCTGTGTAACCTCCATATTGCTTATGTTGTACTTATCAAAGAGTGGTTTAATCTTAGCTAAGATATCAAGCTCAAGAGTATATATAACAAATTGCATCTTTGGATTCTTCTTAAGAAGTCTTTCAATATCCTCCTCAAGATGCTTATTAGCCACTATAAAGGAAAGTCTTGGCACTGGAATCTTCTCCATAGATTCCGGTGAAAGATCTGGAACAATCATAACATTGTGAACGCCAAACTGTTTTACGTTATCCTCCATAGTTTCCTTTGCACCCTTATCATTTTCAACGCAGATAATGGTACCATCACCAGCAACAAATGCCGCCTCAATAGCAATACTCTCCGCATCTACAAGGCAGATACAATCCTGAGAATCTACACCAAGCATACTCATAATCACTGCTCTAATTTCGTGACCAACATACTTTATAGGTCCCTTTGAGAACATTTCGTTCTTCATACCAATACGATAAGACTCTCTGGTATTTTCATTAAGAATGAATATAACGGTTGGTTCAGTTATCTTCTTGTTGATAACTTCCTTTATCTTAACCTTTTTAATCTGCCCCTCTTCCTTGATGCCTGTTCCATACCACATATCATATTCGCCGAAACCAGCTTCCCAGAACTCATAAAATAAATCCTCATGAAGCTCATCTGCAAATATTAAAACTCTCTTACGTGATTCTACAAAAGGTATGACATTTTTAATCTTACCACATATATCCATCAATTTAATCTTTTCCGGGCTAACATTCATCTCTTTTGCAAAATAACCCATCCACTCTAAAATATCACTTGTTGCATAACATCCTTTAGCCATAGTACTCCTCCTTTTAATGCAATATATGTGTATATACTAGTCGTCTTTCTCACCAGAAGATTTGCCATCAGCTACTGGCTCCTCTGGCTCATAAAGTTCATTTATCTGCTCTTCACTGATAGAATCTCCAGCATCCTTCATACTGGCTTCACTTATGTTTTTGTTCTCAGCATAACGCTCCTTCATACGCTTCCATAAAGATTTTTTCTTGCGTTTTTTGATGTTTCTCTTGGTAAAGTCATGCTTCTTTCTATATATAGGCTCCCCTGTTTCTTCATCGAAGCCCTTAAGTCTGAAGTAATCCTCCGTCTTGGATGACATTTTTTTCTGTCTAAGACCATCTCTTAGCTGTACTGCAATGAAGGCATATATACATGCAAACATCGGAACTCCAAGTATCATACCTGTTACGCCAAACAAATCACCACCTACAAGGATAGCTGCAAGTACCCACATACCAGAGAGACCTGTTGAGTCTCCAAGAATAAGTGGTCCAAGTATATTTCCATCGAACTGCTGAAGCAGAAGGATGAATACTAGGAATATAAAGAAGTATATTGGGTCGTCCATAAGAGCAAGCAGTGCTCCCGGAATCGCTCCAATAAATGGTCCAAAGAATGGAACAATATTAGTTACACCTACCATAGCACTTATAAGCACCGCATATTCCATATTGATTGCATCTGTGAAAAGGAAACAAAGTATTCCAATAATAACAGAATCCAATATCTTACCATTGATAAATCCACCAAACACTGAGTTGGCATAGGAAAGACCTGACAATATCTTATTACCTGTCTTCTTTGAGAATACACAGTATACAACCTTTTTACCCTGAGCAATAAGCACATCCTTGCTAGCGAGAAGATATATAGCAAAAACTATACCAACAAGGAAGTTAAATATGGCTTTCACACCTACTACAAGACCACTGGAAACACGTACCACTATCTCATCAAGGTTAGGCATAATGATATTCTCAATCCATACAAGAACGTTATCCTTCACATATGCTATACCCTCTTCCACAGGTTTTTGCAGTTTTTCATTCTTCGCAAAGAACTTGTCCAACCATGACTGGGCACTATCCAAGTAGCCTGGTCCCTTCTCAACAAGGTCCTGAAGACTTATATACACATGAGGTATAACTATTCTTAAAAATCCAGCTATAAGTACTAAAAAAATCACCAGAGTAAGAACCAACGCAGGCATCTTTGAATTTCTAAATCCTGTATCGTAATCAACCTTCTTGAATACCTTGCTGCTCATATGGGCAATAGCTCTTCTTATGTATACCATAATTGGATTAAGCAAAAATGCTATGATAAGACCAATTACAAATGGTGCCATAGCGGAAGCAAATCTTCCCAAAAATGCAAATATTGTTTCTTTCTCTTTTACTATGTCTGCAAATAGTATGGCGATACATGCTGACACCGTTAGCATAATGCCTACCTTAACTATGTTTTTATCTGTCCTATTACTCATAACTCACTCCATAAATATATTGAAACTTTCTCAATTACCTTATTTGTGTATTATATCATTTGAGCACCAATACAACAAGTAATAATATCCATTTTTTCTTCAAATTTTTGGTTATTTTTTTGTTTTAAAACACTATGTTAGTTGACACTAGTACAATTATTTTATAAAATATATCTAGACATTCTATTTATTAACTATTTCACTTTTTTCTATGCAATTGGAGAGATGTAAATGTACAGAAATATCATTAACGAATTGGCAACCTGGTACGAGGAGCCAAGAAAGCGAATTTTATATATAAAAGGTGCCTTAGGAGTAGGCAAAACCTGGACAGTTACAGATTTTGCCACTGGTTTTTTTGAAGGCTATAAACTTATAGATTTGTCTGTAGACACAGCATTCAAAAGCATTTTATCCAGTGACTCCGATATAGATACTATTATTTCCAATCTTGATTTCATGTTAGAGCAACACTTTGGAGAAATTGACTACACCAAACAGCTTCTCATTTTTGACGAAGTCCAGGATGTTCAGGATATCGACCGTTTCTTCTATGAGTATGCAAAAAGACACCGAAACTACGTTATTTGTCTCATTGCCTCTTCCATGAAGATTACAGAATTCGAATATCACCACAAGGATGTTTTTAATATTATTCGTATGAGACCTATGACCTTTGATGAGTTTCTTATTGCAAACAAGGCTACACCACTTATCAGTGCAATAGAAAACTCCAAGACTACTCCCCTTAGCTCCGTAGAGGAGGACACCGCAAAGTCAATGCTTCGAGATTTCCTAATTGTTGGTGGTATGCCAGGCATTGTAAAGCACTTCATCAAAAACAAAGATTTTCAAGCGGTAAGACAAATGCAGCTAGATCTCTTAGATACCTACAACAAGCTAATTAAGTCTAGTTTCTCAGCATCTATGTCCCAGCGATGCCGCCGCATATGGAAAAGCATCCCTTCTCAGTTATCACGAGATAACAAAAAATTTATGTACCGTTTTGTGGAAGATAACGCCAGAAGCAGAGAATACTCTGACGCCACTTACAATCTCTGTAGCTTGGGGCTTTCCAGAAAGTTGCCAAGACTTACAGCTAATACCCCTCCCCTGGAGGATCACGTAGATTACAAATCCTTTGAGCTTTTTATGATTGACCATGGGTTACTCAGAGCACAATTCGGGTTCCCAGCCGAAGATACTCTCACACTTGAGACTATCTTTGCTGAAGCAAATGGAGCTGTAGCTGAACAGTATATATTCCAGGAACTTAGCAACAAGGTTGGTTTTCTATACTATTGGATATCTAAGGCCACTGCCAGAGTTCCTTTTGTTTATGAGGGTGAATCTACAGCGGTGCCTGTAGACATTCGTTTTACTGCCAACAAGAAAGCACAAAACATCAAAACCTTCAAGCTACAAAACCCAAATACAGACATATCTGTACAAATATCTCTACACCCCGTTAGCTTTACTGAAGGCATCTTAAATATTCCTGCCTACGGTTTATGGAATATGTAGCCCTTCCCTAGTTTGCTACTAAATAGAAAAAACGGAGGATAGGATTTTCCTAAAACGAAAATCCTATCCTCCATTTTTATATCGCTAATGGCTAGGCTCCTTTTTGAATAAGGTCCATAAACTCTATGTCAGATACCGCTTTTGAGTAGTACCAGCCCTGCATATAGTGACATCCTATGCTGGTTAGCTTATCTCTCATCTCGGCTGTTTCTACACCCTCCGCAACAATAAGAAGTTTCAATGCATTTAACATACCTATAGTGTACTCTAAGGTAATGCCCGCCTTATCATTCTTAAAGGCATCCCATACAATGTACTTGTCCAATTTGATAATCTTAAATGGCATACGGTTGATGTAATCTATATTGGATGAACCAGAACCATAGTCATCCAAAGAGAAATTAACACCATACTCTACAAGCTTTGTAATATTAGACTTAACTACGCTCATAGATGTAATACTTGCAGTCTCGGTAATCTCAATGTTAATCTGCTCTGGTTTTACCCCATACTTTTCCATAATGGATTTTACTCTATCTGCAAAATCCACTTGGATAAGCTGTATTGGACTTATGTTCACTTCTATGTATTCGATTCCATTTTCCTTGAGGTTGTTATCGTGTATGAATTTACACACCTTTTCAAGGATCATTTCACCCATTTCAATAATGAGACCGCTCTTTTCAGCAATTGGTATGAATTTCTCTGGAGATATCCATCCAAGTTCATCATCCTTAAGTCTTACCAATGCCTCAGCTGAATTATAGCAGCTATCGCTTATGGAATATATAGGCTGGTAATATACCATAAGATCGTCTCTATCCATAGCAAGCTTTACTGCTTTTTCAACTGCCTTGTCACTTCGTATCTTGTCTATCTCTACATCTACGGCCCAGCTTATACCACCTTTTTTTGTTTGCTTCGCAACAGTCATTGAATAATCCATAACTTCAATAAGCTCACCATATGAGGCAGCGTCATGAGGACACTCTATACAACAAATAGAAGCAGACATCATAGCCCCTGCCTTAGCCTCGCAATACCAAGGATGTAAAAATCTCTCATGGATAGTCTCAGCAACTTCATTCATTTTGCTTACATTTTTGTTGACTATAACACAGAACTGGTCTGAGCCAAATCTAAATGCAACATTATTATTGCTAAGACCTTTAAGATATCTGGCTATCTGAATAAGTAGTTCATCACCTGTATCAACACCATACGTTTTGTTGATAAACTTAAAGTCATCCATAGCCAAAACTATCACACCAAATCTTTTTCCATAGGAAAATTTACTTCTAACATATTCACCCATAAAATCTCTGTTGTACAAGCTGGTCTTAGTATCCATAACCGCTCCTGGGTTATGCAGATAATGATATAGGGTGGTTAAGCATATTGCCATAACAAAACACATTACGTTTATGCTATAACGGGATCGGATAATATCTGCCACTACACAAATCAGAATATTCAGAATAATAATAGCTGCACTGACAAATCTTATCTGCGTCATAAACTTTAACATACATACCACACAAACAAGTAGCATAAGTATGTTAATAGCATACAAAATGTATGTTCCAAAACCTACAATATATTCTCCAGCCTCATTGTAATGATATGTCCACTCAAAAATAGGATTAAAACCTAATATAACTATAACCAACACAATGGCAGCAACGCATATCTTGCTTATTGTTTGTTGCACCTTACTGTCCAAATGCACTACATTACATACATAGTAAGCAAACATGGACGGTATAACATTAAATGTGATAGCGTAAAACACCACAATCAATGTATAAAGTAAATTATCCCTATTTGGAAAATGTGAACTTGCATAACCAGCTACCACTTCGGTAACTGTAAACACACCAAGTAAAACCACCAATCCAAGAAATATGCTGGTACTTTTCAGCGGAACTCTTTTTTCAGTTAAAAACCATATAAGCAAAATAACAAGAAAAAATATGGTTGCATAATTAAAAGAATAGTCCGTCATACTCCATCTCCCATACTCACTCAAACCAAACGTTCATATCAACACTACCTGATATACCATCAACGCTTCCCTCATTGGTATACTGCCATCCAGTAAACTCATATGGAAAATCAGGTTGATTTACATAGTGGGCCAGCCAAAGTTTATACTCACCAAGTCTTCTCATATCAAGGCATTGTACATACCAATTACGATTGGCATATATCATTGGTGTATAGCCGGCTTCCTTTACAGTCTCGCAAAAACCAACTATACCATCTGTACGAGCCGCTACATCCAGTCCTTCAGTTCTTGCACCATCAGCCTCTATAAGCTCTGTATCAATAACTACAGGACATGTAATGTTGTACTCTCTGATTGCAGCCAGTGCAAACCTTGCTTCCTCTACACCTTCATTGTAGTTCAAGGCCTGACTAAAAAAGTAAACGCCCACCTTTAAACCTGCTGCCGTAGCACCTTCTATATGCTCCACAAACATGTCATCTATAACCAGCTTGCCCTCAGAGCCATAGCCCCTGTAGCCAACTCGAATCATAACAGCATCAACACCATCTGCTTTTACAGCTTCCCAGTCTATACTAGACTGAAACGAAGAAACATCTATAGCCACATATG
The DNA here is from genome assembly GCA_015057515.1 of Lachnospiraceae bacterium. Taxonomy (GTDB): domain Bacteria; phylum Bacillota; class Clostridia; order Lachnospirales; family Lachnospiraceae; genus Coprococcus_C. The sequence goes on along the minus strand of SVED01000002.1, from coordinate 61,077 downwards.
ACTCTCTTGCACCATCATCACTATGATAGTACATTACATCATCCTGCTCTTCAATATAAAAATTCTCCAAATCATATTCGTGTCGTGGCACTTCCTTGACTATCTTATATAGTTCATAGTCAGGAGGAGATCCTACAAGAATATAACTGGCATAGATAAATCTCCAATAATTATCATATATAGCAGAGCCTTCCTGACTCTCGTACATTGTCCATGTATACCCCTCTGGATTAACAAATCTAGGTGTAACCTTTGACAAGTTAACGTTAATGCCAATAATCACTCCAATAGCTACCAGTACACCCCCACAGGCAAGATACAAAATAGCTTTTATTATGACATTTTTCATAAGTACATCAATTCCTTCTCAATCTTATATCATACATAGTTATTCTAACACATTTTAAATTTATTAACAACGAATTCAGACAATTTCTTTTATCTTTCTTCCTGTGTTATATTCTTTTTTTGAATGATATATTTACCCAGCATAAGCAAGGCAACCCCCACCGCCAAAATCAGAAAAACATCAGAAAGCATCAAGGTTTCTTTTGCTAATACAGGTGCTACCTTAGCAACCTGGTCAGGATAATACATCACCACGACGGACAGTGCATTATTTGTAAAATGCATTATTATACCCGGCAAAATACTTCTTGATTTGTATGCTACATAGCACATTATAATCCCCAGTAATGCAGTGGCAAAAAACTGAGTGATATTCATATGGTAGGCACCAAATAATAAGCCTGCAAATATTATAGCTTTCTTGTAATTCAACTTATTTTCCAAGGAAGCAAATATATATCCTCTAAACATCAACTCCTCACATATAGCCGGCAAAACTGCTACCATAAGTAGGGAAATAAGGAAGCTATCACCCATAAGATAGCTCATTGTATCCCCCATTTCAGCTGCACTGTTTTTAAAGAAAATACTGGCTATAGCTGTAAGTATCATGCCTATGAGAACTCCACCAAAAAGCATAAGAAGTCCGCCTAATATATGTCTAAGCTTAGGCAAGTTTAATTTGAAGGTTTCTCTCATGCTCTTTTTTGTATATAATGCCACCAAAACAGATACACCAGCCACTATGAGCTGTGTGACAATAACACCCAGATATCCATATTTTATCTGAACCATACCACCTACGTATATCATAAGTAATAGGGTTACTGCCAGCACCAGCCAGGCATCTCCCAAGCTTGGAACCCCGCCTTTTTTTATGTTACTTCTCTTTTCAAAAAGCTGCATAGATGCCCCTTCATCACCGAAAAGTATAGACTCGCTATTGTATATTTTTCCAAGCAATACCACAGATAACATTCCGTATATAACGTTACTTATAAGAACTATACCGATAGTTCCCAGATTAAATTTAAAAGCCAGCATATCTCTAATCAAAAGACATATATTTGACACTGGAATAAGGGCCATATTTGATGTTAGTTCCACATTTGGCATAATAGATACCATGGATGCAAAAACCACTACCAAAGCCAAAGGTGTTACATAGTTATTTGCCTCCTTAAAGCTTTTTGCAAATACGCATACACACATAGAAATAGCACTGATAAAAACTGCAAAGGCAAGTATGCATAAGGCGCTTACAACTATGGCAGGCACAAATCTACTCATATCTACCGGAGCATCTGCACCAACACCCTTCATCAGTTTATACATATATATACCTATTCCGCCCATAGATATAATATTTAAAGTTGCCGAAACAGTTCCGATAGTGGCTACTGTCAAAAATTTGCTAAAAAACACTTCTTGATTGGTAACCGGGAGAGTAAGCACTGTTTCCAAAGTTCCCCTTTCTCTTTCTCCTGCAGTGGTATCTATAGCAGGATACATAGTACCCATAAGCAAGCTCATTATAAGCATAAAGGAACCACAGTACCCATTAAACTACCCGCAGATTCTTCGTTGCTAGATTTATCCAACAAGGCAATATTTATAGGGCTTAACACATCACTTACCTTTAATCCCGCTTCCTCAATAATCCTCTCGGTAATGCTCATAGAATAACCTTGCAACACATCAATTGCAATATCTGTGGCATAGTTTGAATTTGTAATTGCAGACAAGTAGCTTATTACAAATGTATCCTTCCCATCTACAACCTTTTTTTCAATAAATAAATCTATATCTCCACTTGCAAGAGCCTGTTCCAAATCATCTACATCAACTATTGATATGGAATAACCATCATCCTGATTTTCCAAAAAAAACTTCTCTATATCCTCTGTGTCTTCTTCAACAGCCAAGGCCACCTTGTAATTTTGCTCAGACATACTGGTAGATACACTGGTCATAATATACATACCTGCAACCAGCATAAGAGGATAAAGTATAAGTGGTACTACCAGCATCATTACAACAGTTTTCTTATCTCTTAATACATCTAAAATTTCTTTTTTGTATAGGGCTTTTACTATTCTAAAATTCATAGTCCATACCCTCCTTGCCTATAAGTACCTTAAATGCATCCCTTAGATTTTCTTCTCCTGTAACCTTTTTAAGGTTTGCCACGGTACCCTCATATATTATGCTTCCCTTATTAATTATAAAGACTCTGTCACAAAGGTATTCCGCCTCTTCCATATAGTGAGTTGAATATATAACTGTTTTCTTCTGTTCCTTCTCTTTCTTTATGAAATCCACTATGGCACTGCTGCTGATAATATCAAGACCTAGTGTAGGCTCATCAAATATATATATTTGCGGCTTATGTATTAGACATCTGGATATAGACGCTCTCTGTGTCTGACCTGTGGAAAGCTTTTCTATTCTATTATCTATGAATTCACCTAAGTTTAAAACTTTAGCAATTTCTTCTATGCGTTCCTTAGTCTCTTCCTTGTCCATTCCATATATATCACCCATAAGCATAAGCAGCTCTCTTGTACTAAGTCTTCCATGTAGCTTTGTGTTACCGGAAATATATCCTATGTTTTGTTTGATATATCTCTCATCCGTATACACCTCCCCATCAAGTTCAAGAAAAACCTGACCTGCGGTTGGTTTCATAAGACTTCCTAACATGCGAAGAAGAGTTGTTTTTCCTGCTCCATTTGGTCCTAGAACGCCCACAATCTCACCTTGCTTTACTTCCATAGATATATCGTCTACCGCATTAAATCTTATCTTTTTACCCTTCTTTTCATTTTTTTCGAATGTTTTTATTAAATGCTCTGCTTTTAACATATAACCTCCCAAAATACGTTTTATGCACAAAAACTATCAAGGTTTCCATTGGAAACACCTGATAGTTTATGAAATAATATCGTAAGCTTCACTACCCAGCTTTGCATGTACTACTTTATGGTTGTTAGTAGTCTGATTATAGGCAATTGCAAGCTTTGTCCATATACTGTTTTTACCCATACGTGGTCGATATTCTAAGATAGACACCTCGTCTAACACCTTGTAATCAGGACGCCAGTCATTCAACACATTATAGGCATCATCAATTGACATTCTAATCTTTCCTCTGGCAGTTATACAATTCTTTTTTATCATATTATTGTACAAAGTCGCGTCTTTAGTAGTTGCGATAAAAACTATTTCACATCCTGGAAATCTATTTCTTATCTTGTCAAGCAGTTCTTTAATACGAGGTAATTTAAAGGTAGTCAATGAATCATTAAAAACAAACATTACACCTTTGCTTCTGTTGCATATAATATCCTCAATCCATGTAAAGTCCATAATGCTTCTGCCTATAGTTTTCTCTCGAGGAATATCTCCGTATATTGCCCTTCTTACAGACATAATATTGTGACTATCAACACTGTACCACTGTATTCTTCCATTATCCAAACGTTTAAACATATTATCAAGCTTACATCCTACATTGACAATTGTTGAATTCGGAAACTTCTTTATATATTGGCCAACAATGGTATCACAAGCAATATACCTTGACATTAAAACCAAATCTCTGTATTTGCTCTCTTTATATTTGCCTTCAAAATCGAACTTATTAGAATATATAAACTTTCTTGCCCACTCATCTTTAATAATATCTGGGTGTCTCTTACTTACCTCTGCAATCTTTGACAAAGGATATATATCCTTTATTGATGCATTGTATGTCTTGTTCAAAACATCTCTCAGATACTCCATGGCTTCGTTTCTTGTATCTGACTTTGAATTAATTAAAAAATTGTGTCCTTCATCAAGAAATTCATAATATCTAATGGTTACACCCTGCTGTTTTGCTTTATTATAAAAGGCTGTAGCGTAACAATTGTATATATCTGAATCACCTGAAAATACAACTATATCATCACATATATCTGTGTAATCTCCGTAATAAGGACTGGTATATTCTGTCTTTACTGCATAGTCTTTGACCCAGTGGGTATTAAGAAAATCCTTAACTGATTCGTTGTAAAAACAATATGGATCCACCCCATTAGCAGCCTTCAATTGTTCTTCCAGTTCCTGATCAAAAAATTCCGTATCAATGACAGGAGACAACATAATAATCTGATCTGGTTTTCTATAACCATCCTTCCATGCCAGCATAGTAAGAGAAAGGCACAAGCCTGCACCTGAACCATCCCCCAACAAAATCACCTTGCCTACATCAAAGCTTTTTGCAAAATTAGAATATGCCTTTGTCAGCATATTAAAAAGCTCTCTACAGCTACTTTCTGGAGCAAGAGGGTACATAGGAACAAAGAGACCTACACCTGTATCCTTGCACAAATCATACACAAACTGCCACTGCTCATCAAGGATATTGTTACACATATGACTACCATACAAATACACGATGTATGTTCCATTGAAGGAATCTTTTGGCAATATACGATAACATTTACAGCCACTCTCAACTATCTCATCCACATCATAACCTTTAGTGAAATATGCAGGAATCTTTGGAATGTGTTTTTTTCGATTCTTCAAGACTTCTCTTTTGATATCTTCAGTATTCATTTTTAAATATCTCGCTGAAATCTTATTTCCCATATAATCTCCTAATTTTTGTCATATCCTGTTGGATTTGTACTCTGCCATCTCCAGGAATCCTGACACATTCTATCTATGTCATACATAGCTTCCCAGCCCAATTCTTTCTTTGCCTTGGCACAATCAGCATAACAGGTTGCAATATCCCCTGCTCTACGTGGTTTAATTTCATAAGGAATGTCTTTACCTGCAGCTCTTCCATAAGCCTCTGCTACCTGAAGCACGCTGTATCCTCGACCAGTTCCTAAATTGTATATTGAAAGGCCTGACTTTTCTTCTATTTTCTTTAATGCCTTCACATGGCCCACAGCCAAATCTACAACATGAATGTAATCTCTAACTCCTGTTCCATCTGGTGTATTGTAGTCGTTTCCAAATACTCCCAATTTCTCCAGCTGGCCCACAGCAACCTTTGCTATATAAGGAACCAGATTGTTCGGAATCCCACAAGGATCCTCTCCTATAAGACCACTTTCATGAGCACCAATAGGATTAAAATATCTGAGCAAAACAACATTCCACTCCGGGTCTGCTTTTTGGATATCTATAAGAATCTGCTCTAACATACTTTTAGTGTGACCATAAGGGTTAGTAATTTCTCCCTTTGGACATTCCTCAGTAATAGGTATCTCCTTTGGGTCTCCATACACTGTAGCAGAGGAACTAAATATAATATTTTTTACATTGTGATCCATCATAACACGGCACAAATTCAAGGTTCCTGTTATGTTATTATTGTAATATTCCCATGGTTTTGCTACAGATTCGCCAACTGCCTTAAGACCGGCAAAATGAATTACTGCCTGTATATTTTCATTATCAAATATCTGATGTACACCTTCAATATCCAACAAATCTACCGGATAAAAAGATATGGTTTTACCAGTTATCTTTTCTACTCTTTTTATTGCTTCTTTGCTGGAATTAACCAAGTTATCTAAAACAACAATGTTATATCCAGCCTGTATAAGTTCTACGCAGGTATGACTGCCAATAAATCCTGCACCACCAGTAACTAAAATGTTCATTGATTAATCTCCTATACATATAGATATCAAAATTATAACAAATAAAAAGCCAAGAAACAATGTTTTCTTGGCTTTTTATTAAATGCAGTCGATGGGACTTGAACCCACACCCACGTAAGTGGACATGAACCTGAATCATGCGCGTATGCCAATTCCGCCACGACTGCAAGTACAGTCTGTATAATATCATCACAGACTGTCTATTGTCAATTATTATTGAGTTTATTCTGCTGTAGCTGTCTGACCAGGATTATTCTCTAAAAGGAAGTCATATACCTTGTCTGCAACTGTATAGTATATAACATCCTCCTCTGTATAAGTTTTATCAAGCTCCTCCTCAGTTACACCGAGAGTATCCATCATTGTCTGCTTGTATTCCTTACACTCATCTTCAGTTACAGTAATCCCTTCTGCATCTGCAATGGCACAGATAACTATCTTCTCCTGCATGAAGTCTTCAGCAACACCACTTACATAATTTCTGAAATATTCTTCAGACATACCATATCTGGCTGATACATAAGTCGCCAAATCGTATCCGTAAGAAGAAGCCTCATCAGTTACTTCCTTAATAGTTGTATCTATAAGTTTCTGCATTTCCTTTTCAGGATATTTCTCAATAGTAGTTGTTGCTATAATTTTATCTATAATAGCGGTTTTATTTGCACTGTCATCACTTTCCTTAATACTATCTGTTATAGCCTGCTCAAACTCAGCAACTGTAGCATAATCTGTGTTTGCAGCAATAAAATCATCATTATAGTCTGGAAGTGTACTAACTTCAATACTATTAATAGTAATCTCAAAAACAGCATCTACTCCGGCAAGCTCAGCATTACCGTAGTTTTCTGGGAAGGTTACTTCTATATCAAATGTCTCTCCAACATCATGTCCAACAATCTGTTCCTCAAAACCATCAATCATTGTTCCAGCTCCCAGTGTAAGAGTATATCCCATACCATCTGTTGAGCCTCCGTCAAAAGCAACACCGTCTACTGTACCAAGAAAATCTATATTTACAGTATCGCCATTTTTTGTTGTTCCTGTTGTTACACTTTCAGTAACAGCATAGCTGGATAAATAGTAATTTACCTGAGATGATATAACCTCATCTGTTATCTCAGTCTCTGTTTTCTCATATGCAATATCCTTATACTCTCCAAGCTGACAATAGGAAGCATACTTATCAATCATATCCTCCTGCATCTTCTTAGTTGATTTTGAACATCCTACAGCCATGGTAGCACACAATACAAAAGACATAGCCACCCCAAGCTTCTTAAAACCTTTTTTCATATCAAATAATCCCTTCTATAAAAATAATTTATTTATTTTCCATAAACTTTTATACCACAAATCCATATAAAAATAAAGATACTTTTCTTTTTTTCACACTTTATACATACAAAACACTATATATTGTGTTTGAACAACCATCATTATGTTCGTTTTTTATGTCAACTATATTCCCTTAAACCATTGCAAATACGTGTTTTTACACATTTTCACTAGTAAATTTTCGCTCACAAAATCACAACATCTTGTAATTTTTTTAATTTTTAGCACTATATTTTGTGGACAAACCTTGTATTTGGTGTTATAATAACAATCCATAGGGGTAGTTTGCGCTATTTCCCACAAGAAAAAGCTACATTTAGTTAGGAGAGGTATTATGAAAGTTATCAAACGAGATGGTCATACCGTCACCTATGACCGTTCAAAAATCGTTATAGCCATCCAGAAGGCTAACGCAGAAGTTGAACCATGCGAGAAAATTTCTGACGAAAAGATTGAAGAGATTGTACAGGGAATTGAAGCTAAAAACCGTTCCAGAATGTTAGTTGAAGATATTCAGGATATTATAGAGCAAAAGCTTATGGACGATCGCAAGTTTGTACTTGCTAAAACTTACATTATTTATCGTTATACCAGAGAGCTTGTCCGTAAAGCTAATACAACAGACGATTCTATTTTAAGTCTCATTCAAAACCGAAACAAGGATGTTATGGAGGAAAACTCCAACAAAAACGCAACTGTAGCCTCCACTCAAAGAGACCTCATCGCAGGCGAGGTATCAAAAGACCTTACCAGAAGAATACTTCTCCCAGAGAAGATATCTAAAGCTCACGACGAAGGAGTTTTGCATTTCCACGATGCCGACTACTTCCTCCAGCCTATATTTAACTGCTGCCTTATCAACATCGGTGACATGCTTGACAACGGAACAGTTATGAACGGAAAGCTTATCGAGAGTCCAAAAAGTTTCCAGGTTGCATGTACTGTTATGACTCAGATTATATCTTCTGTTGCCAGCAGTCAGTACGGCGGTCAGTCAGTTGATGTAAGACACTTAGGCAAATATCTACGCAAGAGCTATAACAAATATAAAAGCAAGCTTATCGAAGACTTTGGTGACACAATCGAAGATACTATATTAGAAAAAATGGCTCAGGATCGTCTCAATGACGAGCTACGCTCAGGTGTACAGACCATCCAATATCAGATTAATACTTTGATGACTACTAACGGTCAGTCTCCATTCGTTACACTATTCCTTAACCTTGATCCAAAGGATGAGTATGTGGAAGAAAATGCTACTATTATTGAGGAGATTTTAAGACAACGACTTGAAGGTATTAAAAATGAAAAGGGTGTATATGTTACACCAGCCTTCCCTAAGCTTATATATGTATTAGATGAACACAACTGCCTTAAGGGTGGCAAATATGACTATATCACAAAGCTTGCAGTTAAATGTTCAGCTAAGAGACTTTATCCGGATTACATCTCAGCAAAGAAGATGCGTGAAAACTATGAAGGTAATGTATTCTCCTGTATGGGATGCCGTTCTTTCCTCTCTACTTGGAAGGACGAAGATGGCAACTACAAATGGGAAGGTCGTTTCAACCAAGGTGTTGTAAGTCTTAACCTTCCTCAGATTGGTCTTATTGCCAAAGGTGACGAGGACAAATTCTGGAAGCTCTTAGACGAGAGACTTCAGCTTTGCTATGATGCACTCATCTGCCGTCACCATGCACTTCACGGTATTACATCTGATGTAAGCCCTGTTCACTGGCAGTATGGTGCTATTGCACGACTCAAGAAGGGTGAAAAGATTGATAAGCTTTTACATGACGGCTATTCAACTATTTCTCTTGGATATATCGGTTTGTACGAGGTAACTAAGCTTATGAAGGGCGTAAGCCACACTGACCCTAAGGGTGAAGAATTTGCTCTTAAGGTTATGAAAAAGCTTAAGGCTTCCTGTGACAAGTGGAAAGCGGAAACCGGTCTTGGATTCGGACTTTATGGTACTCCTGCTGAGTCACTCTGCTACAGATTTGCTCGTATTGATCAGGAGAAATTTGGTACTGTTGAAGATGTTACTGACAAGGGCTACTACACTAACTCTTACCATGTTGATGTCCGTGAAAAAATTGATGCTTTCAGCAAGTTTAGATTTGAAAGTCAATTCCAGACAATTTCATCTGGCGGTGCTATCTCTTATGTTGAAATACCAAATATGAGACATAACTTAGATGCACTTGAGGAAGTAGTCAGATTTATATACGATAACATCCAATATGCTGAATTTAATACTAAGTCAGATTACTGTCACATCTGTGACTACGACGGCGAAATAATTGTAAACGATGATAACGAGTGGGTTTGCCCTCAGTGTGGCAACAAGGATCACTCTAAGATGAACGTTACAAGACGTACCTGTGGTTACCTTGGTGAGAACTTCTGGAACGTTGGTAAAACCAAAGAAATCAAGCAGCGTACACTCCACCTGTAAATCTTTTTTACAGAAAGGAGCTTCTATATGAACTATGCAGATATCAAGATGATTGACGTGGCTAACGGCCCTGGCATAAGAGTTTCTCTCTTTGTTTCAGGATGCACACACCACTGTAAAAACTGCTTCAACCCGGAAACATGGGACTTCAACTTTGGAGAACCTTTCACCGAAAAGCAAATTGATGACATCTTAGAATATCTTAGTCCTAGTCATATCAAGGGTTTATCACTTCTCGGTGGTGAACCCTTTGAATATAGCAACCAGCAAGGTCTTCTTCCGCTTCTTCGAAGGGTCCGAGAAGAATTGCCGGAAAAGACTATCTGGTGCTACACTGGTTATGACTTTGAAAAAGATATAAAGGCAAAAATGATGCTTAACTGGGAAGAAACCCGAGAAATGATTTCCTATATAGACATTCTGGTTGATGGCAAATTCATTGAAGAACTAAAGAATTTATCCTTAAGATTTCGCGGTTCTTCAAACCAACGAATAATTGACGTTAAAAAATCCCTAGAATCCGGCGAAGTGATTCTCTGGGAAGAGAAAGGAACTATATAATGGTTACCAATATACCTGTAAATATCAAAAAACTTAGAAATAATGCAACTATTCCAACCTACGGTTCAGCTAACGCTGCCGGTGCAGACTTATATGCCTGTCTTGACGAGGCACTTACTATTGCTCCACACGAAACATTTCTTGTTCCTACCGGAGTTGCTATGGAGCTTCCAGAGGGCTATGCTGGACTTATATATGCAAGAAGCGGTCTTGCCTCCAAAAAAGGACTTGCACCCGCAAATAAGGTTGGTGTTGTAGATTCCGATTATCGTGGTGAGGTTATGGTTGCTCTTCATAACCACAGCGAAAAAGCAGCAACAATTGAGCCTCAAGAAAGAATCGCCCAGTTGGTTATTACACCATACATTGCCGCTGCTTTTAACACTGTTGATGAACTTGACAGCACCGAAAGAGGTGCTGGTGGTTTCGGTTCAACAGGTACACATTAGTTATTCTATTGTAATTGTATTATATACATCCATGTTGATAGACTCAGGATATGAAAATTCTGGGTCTATTTCTTTTTGCCACCCGTTAAGCGTTTCCCGAAGATACTCCTCAATAGCCGCCTTAGTCATAATATCTTTTTTAGATTGGGTGGCTTTTTTGTCTGTTAGTGCCACCATCTGGAAAACATGATATCCGTATTCGCTCTTTATAACACTGCTATAGTCACCATTTTCCATAGAATATAATGTGTTATATATATCCTCGCCATAGATATTCATAATCTCTTCCGGCGAAATAGTGTATTCAGCTGCATAGTCTAATTTGTAATAAGCCGCCAGATTCTCTATATTCTCCGCGTCAGAATTTTCGTCAATAACAGCTGTAGCTAAAGTACTACAGGCTGTAAGTGCATTTTCGTACTGGATGCTACACTGTTCCTCTGTATATGGTACCATAACCCCATTTTCATCTATTGAATAGCAATTGAAATACATATCATAAAATGTTGTCATCCTGGCTTCCTCATCGGAAATTTCAATAGGATTATCTTCTAAAAGTTTATCTTGCACCAACTTTGCAATCTTATTTTCAACCATTACTTTATTGACAATATCAACTGTAAGCTCCAAAGACTCTATATCTACATCGGTAAGTCCATCATAAAAGCTTTGGGCCTCGTCTAATATTTCCTGCTTTTGCTCTTCTGTAAGGAAAACGCCCATATTTTCTGCCTGTGCATAAAGGGTTTTTACCCTTACTATCTCATTGACAACCTCTTCCTTGGTAAAATCCACCATAGTGAGCTGTTCCTCTGAATTTTCACTCTGTGGCAGAGCAATGTCCCACACATCCTCCCCATACTGGGTTTCATAGCGTTCTTTTATGGTATTCACATATATATATACTTCTCCCTTAGATACCGCCTCTTCACCATAGGTGAATACTGCTGTAGGATCTTTTATTTCATCCGTCTTAACCTTCTTTTCTCCACACGCAGAAAGATTTAGAGAAAACAACAGCGTCATCACAAGGAATAGTATTTTAAATCTAGTTTTTTTGTTTTGGTTATTTTTCACCGTTTTCCTCCTTCTTTGTAAGACTCATAATATCCAATATAGCTTGCTCAGCAACAGCGATAAGTTCTTCCTGAATTGTTTTGGATGCCTTCATAGTAAATCCTGCATTTTTACCTGGAACGAACTTCAAAGTCCCCTTATACCTCTTCAAAAGCTTATCCATACGCTCCGGTACTACAGGTGCTTCAGGATACATTATAAAGCGAAGCTCACCCTGTAAATACTTCACATCTGTTATATATGCTTTCTTTGCTATTGCCTTAAGATATGCTACATCTAATAATCGGTAGAAAGGTTTTGGAACCTCTCCAAATCTATCCTTCACTTCCTCTAAAATAGCGTCATTTTCTTCTCGACTTTCGCATTTAGATATACGCTTATATAAATCCAGCTTCATAAATTCATTCTTTACATAAGTATCTGGTATATATGCATCCAAAGGAAGTTCAATGGAAGATACAAAGTCAACTTCTTCGCTTTCACCCGACAACCTCTTAATGGCATCGTTCAACATTTTACAATACAAATCATAGCCAACTGCTTCAATGTTACCCGACTGCTCCTGTCCTAAAAGATTACCTGCGCCTCTTATTTCCAAATCCTTCATAGATATTTTATATCCTGAACCAAGCTCTGTAAACTCCCTAATTGCTTTAAGTCGTTTTTCAGCCACTTCTTTTATCATTTTATCCCTTTTATACATTAGGAAAGCATAAGCGCTTCTGTTTGAACGTCCAACTCTTCCTCTTAGCTGATACAACTGTGATAGTCCAAAAATATCTGCATCATGGATTATCATTGTATTTACATTAGGAATATCAAGACCTGTTTCAATTATAGTCGTGGAAACCAACACATCAATCTCTTTATTGGTAAAATCACGCATAATAGTTTCTAATTCTCTCTCATTCATCTTACCATGAGCGAATTCTATTCTTGCCCCCGGTAAAACACTTCTTAACTGGGTTGTAATATCCTCTATTGTATTTACGCGATTATATACATAGTATACCTGTCCGTTTCTATTCAACTCTCTGTTAATGGCTTCCTTAACAAATTCAATATCATATTCCATAATATATGTCTGTATAGGCATACGATCAACCGGCGGTTCTTCCAAAAGACTTATATCCCTAAGTCCCACTAAACTCATATGCAAAGTTCTCGGAATAGGTGTAGCAGTAAGGGTAAGCACATCTACATTCTTTTTCATCTGTTTTATCTGCTCTTTATGTTTCACACCAAATCTTTGTTCCTCGTCTATTACGAGAAGACCAAGATTTTTAAATTCCACATCCTTTGACAAAAGTCTGTGAGTACCTATAACAATATCAACCATACCTGACTTTAACTCCGCCAAAGTCTCTTTAATCTCCTTAGGTGTCTTAAATCTGGATAATAATCTGATATTTATTGGGTAGTCCTTCATACGCTGAGAAAAAGTCTGGTAATGCTGTTCGGCCAAAATTGTTGTCGGAACAAGGTATGCCACCTGACGATTATCCTGCACTGCTTTAAAAGCAGCACGTATAGCAACCTCTGTTTTTCCAAATCCAACATCACCACAGATAAGTCTATCCATAATATGCGGACTTTCCATATCCCGTTTTGTATCCTCTATGGCTTTTTGCTGGTCAAGAGTTTCCTCATAAGGGAATAATTCTTCAAATTCCTTTTGCCACTGAGTATCCTCTCCATAGGAAAATCCTTTACTGGTTTCTCTGATAGCATAAAGCTCAACCAGTTCTTTGGCAATATCTGCCACATGACCTTTAACCCTATTTCTAACTTTTTCCCAATCGCCTCCACCTAGTCGATTAAGTTTAGGCTTAGCACCATCTTTTTCGGAAAGCTTACCAATTACCTCTAACTGTTCCACTGGAACAAAAAGCTTACTTCCCTTTGCATACTCAATACTAATATAGTCTTTAAGTCTGCCGTCAGTTTCCACCTTCTCAATTCCATGGTATATACCTACACCATGTCGTTCGTGGACAACGTAATCTCCCACAGAAATATCTGCATAACTATTTATCTTATCTCCCTTATACTTTGGAAGTTTTTTTCTCTTTTTAAGCTCTTTTGAGGTAAATATGTCTGCTTCACTGATAACCGCCAGTTTACATTCTGGTATTTCAAATCCGGTTTCCATTCTACCTACAAAAACTGTTATCTCACCTGGTTTTAATACCTTATCTCTATCCTCCGAAAAATGAGCCATTACCTCGTTTTCTCTAAGGTCAGCTGCAATTCTTTTTCCTCTTGTACCTGATGGAGATAAAATTACCACCTTATATTTTTTGCTATTCCACTTCTTTATATCCGCAAGAAGAGCCTCGAAGCTATTGTTATAGCTAACCAAACCTTTTGAAGATATAGTAAGGTTTGTTTTTTCACCCCAAGCAGGTTGTTTTGCATATATTTCAGAAAAAATACACAATCTTCTAAGAGCAAGTCTACCCACAATGGCTTTTCCATCGTACAAAACATTTGCCTGAGTAGGAAGAACATATCCACCTTCTAATCTTCCTTCCATAGATGCTGCAAATTCCTGTGTATAGACCACCGCCTGACGATGTACCCTCTCTGGATCATCCACAAATATCTCAGATTCTAATGGTATATAATCCAAAAAGGATACTGTATCCTCGTAGAAATATTCCACCATACTGTCTATACCCATAGTGGAATTAAATTCCTTGAGCTCCTCCTTTAAGCTATCTACCATTTTATTTAATCTTGCATATTGCTCTGTTCTAAATTCTTTCTTTAGCTTTTCCGCCTGCTTTTTATGTTCCTTTTTTACAAGAGCAAGCCCCTTTTCAATTCTATCCTCCGTAAGTACCATCTCACATGAAGGATATATTTTTACCGCAGTAACCTCCTCAATGGAACGCTGACTTTCCACATCAAAGCTTCTTATGGAATCAACCTCATCCCCCCAAAGCTCAACACGATAAGGGCACTCTTCTGTAAGGGGATATATATCAATTATACCGCCACGCACAGAAAACTGCCCTGGAGTTTCTACCATTGTAACCTTTTCATATCCAAGAGTTGTAAGCTTTTTGGAAAACCTTTTTATAACGAGAGTATCTCCAACCTCAATATCTATAACATTTTTAACTATATGGGACTTATCCGGAATCTTATCCATAAGACCCTCTATAGTGGTAACAACTGTAATTCTTTCCTTTTCAACTATCCTTTTAAATATCTCCAGACGACTTTTTACAGTTGTATTGTTATGCACATCTGCATAGTAAAAAAGGGCATCCTTTGCAGGGTAGTAATAGACCTCTCTATCATAGAATCTATAATCATCCACTATTTGTCTTGCCCTTTTTTCATCGTAGGTTACGATTAACCTAATGGGACATTTTCTAGGAACGCTCTCCATTAAAAGAGGCGCAACTCTCTTGTCCAATCCCCAGATGTGAATAGGAAATTTGTTCTCATCGATATATTGTGTAAGCTTTTCAAATCTTGAATCTTCCCTAAATGCTGCCTGTAAAGCCTGCATATAAAGAACCTCCAAAATCCATTAATTAAATTTATTCATAGCTGTTGCAATGTCCTCTTTTATCATAACAGCCACTGCTTCACAAGCCATATTGGCTGTTTCTCTTATAACCGGCTGTTCTTCCTTAGTAAAATGCCCAAGTACATAATCTGCCAAATCCATTCTGGCTGGTTTTTCTCCTACACCTACCTTAATTCGCGGAAAATCTTGTGTTCCAAGGTGGGCAATAATATTTTTTATGCCATTATGTCCTCCAGCACTACCCTTAGCCCTTATGCGCAGTTTACCAACATCCAGACTGATATCGTCATATATAACAATAATGTCCTCAGGAGTACACTTATAATAGTCTAACAACTCTCTAACACTTTCACCGCTCAAATTCATATAGGTCTGAGGCATAGCAAGAATTACCTTTTCACCCTCAATAATACCCTTACCAATAAGTGCCTTATGTTTTTTAGTGTCTACCGTTATATTGTACTTATCTCCTATATTATATATTACAGAAAATCCTACATTATGTCTTGTACCCTGATACTCTCTGGTAGGATTTCCCAAACCAACTATAATCTTCATAACATCCTCCAGACTCTAGCGAGTTTTCATAATTTCCTCAGCTTCTGCCAATTGCTCTAAGGTATTTACACCACGAATCTCATCTACATTAGCTCCCGTAAGGGGCATGGCAGCCACTTTAAGCCCCATGGTTTTGATAATTTCAATTGTGTCTGTGAGATAATACTCACCTGCAACATTGTTGTTATTTAATCTTCCCAAAGCCTCTGATAATGCTTTTGCATTAAATACATACATACCGGAGTTAATTTCTTTAACTAATCTTTCTTCCTCTGTTGCGTCTTTATGTTCAACTATTCTGGCGAAATCACCAGAAGCATCACGGACAATTCGTCCATAACCTGTAGCATCCTCCAATATTGCTGAAAGGACAGTAACACCATATCCGCCATTTTTGTGCATCTCATAAAGTCTAGTCAAGGTATCTGATGTAATGAGTGGAGTATCTCCACAGAGAATTATCACATCTCCTTCCTCTCCAATAAAGTCCTTGGCACACTTTACTGCATGACCTGTTCCCAGCTGTTCAGTTTGGAATGCATACTCCACCTTTTCTTCTATAGCAGCCTGAACCTCCTCTGCCTTATATCCAACTATAACGCATACTTGGTTTGCACCAGCATTCTTAGATGCTTCTATTACGTAATGTACCATTGGCTGACCCATACATTTATGAACAACCTTAGGTAAATCTGATTTCATTCTTGTTCCCTTGCCTGCAGCAAGAATAAGTGCTTTTAACATATATCTTTCCCCTTTTAACTTAATCACTATAAGTATTTTAAACTACAAGGAAAAAAAGTCAAGAAAAACCCATTTATATAGAGTAATACAGGCTCTTGCTAACTTCTTTTTTATTTACAATCTCTATCATTTTATGATAGTATTATTAGAGTATATTTATGTTCCCACATAACCAAACTATAATATCATCTATATGGAGAGTATTATGTTTTTAGAAAGTGAGTTAACTATATGAAGATTCAAGAATCAGCTGAAGATTATTTAGAAGCTATATTGCATCTAAGCCGACGCTTAGAGCATGTGCGTTCTATAGATGTGGTTCATCACTTAAACCTTTCAAAACCAAGTGTAAGTGTATACCTCAAAAATCTAAAAAATAACGGATACATACAAATCGATACCAACGGTTATATCACTTTAACCGATTCCGGCCTTACTATTGCCTCAAAAATTTCTGAACGCCATGAAATACTGGCCCAGGTACTAATAAAACTAGGCGTTTCAGAGGGTGTGGCCTACGAAGACGCTTGCAAGCTTGAGCATGCTATAAGTGATGAGAGTTTCTATGCTTTAAAAGCATATTATCAACGACACAGCAACAATTAACAGGTAAATAAAGCAATAAAAAAGCAGACGCACACGTCTGCTTTTTTATGTATAAGTAACTATTCCTTTTCAAAAACGATAGCAAATCCACCTTCACTCATAGAAAGAGTCTCATCGCCCTTGTCGTAATTAAGGACAACATCTTCTCCCTCTGAAGTAAGAATTACTTCGTCACCATCTACCTTAACAGAACCCTCTACTACTTCTTCCTCTTCCCAAGTGGTAAGATCGTAAGATACAAGTGAAGTCATAGTAAATTCATCACCATCAATCTCTAATTCAATCTTCATTCCCCATGAAGCCATATCATCATAAACGTACTTACCGTCTACCTTTGCACCAAACACAAAGAACTTTAACACAAGAACAATAGCTACAACCGCTACAACAGCAGCAACTATACCAATAATTAAACCTGTATTATTCTTCTTTGGTGCAGCATAAACTGGTGCTGCCTGATAAGGCTGTGCTCCCATATTCATAGGCTGACCCATATCAACTGGTGCTCCACAATATGGACATGCTGGCTGTCCTACAGGTACTTCGTTACCACAATTGTTACAAAACATAGTTTTTCCTCCCTTATTTGACAATAATTTGCATAATACAATGTTAGTTTATCATAGTAAAGTAGAAAAAGCAAGGATTATAGTGGCGTGTGTCACATTTTATCCATTCTTAATTTGATGTATCTTTCTAATATTTGAGATGTTTCCTCAACACCCAATTTACTGCTATTAATACATAAATCGTAATATCTGGAATCACCCCATTTAAACTCTGAATGATAGTTATGGTATCTCTTTCTACTCTTATCATGACGACTCATTTTATCCATAGCCTGTTTTTCATTGAGATTGAAATGTTCCATAACATTTCTTAGCTTATCTTCATAGTCTCCGGTAACAAATATGGATATAAGCCCGTCATGGTCTTTGAACACTGTTTCTCCACAACGACCAACTATAATAAAGCTTTCTCCACTTTCAGCCTTTTCTCTAAGAAAATCGAACTGAAGCTCAGCGAAAACCTCTTCCAATGAGTTTGAGAACTTGCCAACTCTACGTGAAAGCATTACATTTTTAGGTCTTTCGTCATATTTTTCAAGATATTCTAATTTAATATTTTTTTCTGTAGCCATCATATCTAATATATTTCGATCATATAATTTTAGATTCATATCTTTAGCAATCTGGTTAGCAATGTGATGACCTTGACTTCCAAACTCTCTACTGATTGAAATGATTACCTGCTTATCCATAAACTATTTCCTCCTTAGCAGTATCTAACAAAAATCACTATCATAGATATAGTTACTACAATTAAAGTGGCAGGGACAGCACTCTTACAATATTTACCCCATCCTATCGGATGTCCGCTCTTTGCCGCGACAGACGTACCAACAACATTTGCAGATGCACCTATAGGTGTTGCACTTCCGCCTACGTCAGTTCCCATCGAAAGTGTCCAGGCAAGAATATCTAAATCGACACCCGTTGTTGCTGAAAGACTTTGTATAACCGGTATCATAGTTGCTGCAAAAGGTATATTGTCCACAAATGCGCTGGCAATAGCAGATACCCAAAGTATTATTGCCACCATAATATATATATTACCGCCACTAACATCACTAATTAACTTAGATATGATCTCCAGCACACCTGTTTCCTCCAAGCCACCGACGACAATAAATAAACCAATGAAAAAAAGTAGTGTTTTATAATCAACCTTTTTAAGGAGACTTATTGCATATTTTCCAGAAGTAATAAGTGTGACAATTGCAATCAAACCACCTATAAAAGCCACTGTGAGATGAGTCATTGCATGAGTTACCAGAAGAACGATAGCGGTAATAAATATAATAACACTAATTGTAAAATCCTTAATGTTGGTTATAGCTTCTTTTGGTTCCGGAATAGTTGTGAAATCTATGTTGCTACCATCTGCCATAGCCAACTCTTTACGGTATACCATATAAAAGTATACTACCACACAAATAACACTTATACCAGCTATCAAGCCTGTATTTGTTATAAAATCTGCAAAAGAATAACCCAAAGAAGTGCCCACTATAATATTAGGCGGGTCTCCACACATTGTAGCCGAGCCACCTAAATTGGCACAAAATATTTCTGCCAAAATCATAGGTATCGGATCGAATTTTAACAATTTTGCCAACTCCACTGTTACAGCAGCCAAAAACAATATTACTGTTATACTGTCTATAAACATAGCAAGCATCGCTGACATAAGCATAAATGCAATAAACAATGGTATCGTTTTATAATTAACAAGCTTTGCCAGTTTCATACATAACCATCTAAAAAAGCCTGCTTTAGCCATACCTTCTACCATAATCATCATTCCTGCGATAAAAATTATGGTTGCCCAGTTGATTCCTGATGAAGATTCAGCATTTTCACCTGCTGCATACCAAAATTCTGATGTAAATATACTTTTAAAATTCAGTGTATGCATCACTGCATCAAAATCTTTCATTGCAACACAAAAAACCAACAATAATGTCGCTCCTCCACAAACCAGTGTAACTATATGTCGTTCTATCTTGTCAATTACAATCAGAACAAACATAGCCACAAAAATAAGTACCGCCAATATCTGAGCTACATTCACACTATCTCCTCCTTTTAAGTCACTTTATCTTAACATCAACGCACATATTCAATCTTAGCACTCCACCTTATAAAGGTATATGTGCATCTTTCCTAATTTTTACCTGAAATTTTTCTTTGAATTTAAAAAGATGTACATAGTATATACATTTTACAGACAATTTTCATATGGCCCCTTGTATTGAAATTGAATTTTTCCTATGATATATTGATTCCATTACTATAGCTTACTACTAATATGAAGCAAAAGATTTCCATCATATAGGAGACTGTTATGAAAACAATTATTAATTTTTTCAAAAGAGAAGTTGTGTTCACAGTTGCAACTGTATTAGCAATTGCATCTATGTTTATTATTCATCCGACCAAAGAATATCTTGGGTATATTGATTTCAGAACTTTAGCCTTGTTACTAGCTCTTATGTTAGTAGTTTCAGGACTCAGTAGCTGTGGTCTTTTTGATATATTGGTAAAAAAGCTTATCATTAAGGTAAACAATCGTCGTCAGCTTGCTCTAACCATGGTTCTACTATGTTTTTTCACCAGCATGCTCATAACAAATGACGTAGCACTTATAACCTTTGTTCCTTTCACATTAATTCTTCTTGACTATATAAGAGACAAACAGTACAGCGTTTATCTTATTGTATTAGAAACCATAGCAGCTAACCTTGGCAGTATGTTCACACCTATAGGTAATCCGCAGAATCTATACTTATTTTCCCTATCTGGCATGGACATTATTGCTTTTATTAAACTTATGCTGCCTTACACTTTTGCATCATTTGTGTTACTTATCCTTGCCATTATGATTATTAAACCAAAAGCAATAGACAAAGAAGACAACCTGGCAGAAGTTAATTCAGTGCTTAATTACAAATCTTTGCTTGTTTACATAACACTATTTGTGGTTTGCATTTTCACTGTCTTATCTGTTATAGATTATAGAATTATGTTAAGTATTGTACTTGTTTTTGTGGCTTTGGTTAACATAAAACTTATCTCAAAAGCTGATTATGTGCTTTTACTTACCTTTATTGCCTTTTTCGTATTTATAGGTAATATAAAAAATATTCCACAGGTAAACCAGCTCTTGGAGAATTTAGTTCAAGGCAGAGAGTGTTATATATCTGTCGCCGCTAGCCAAGTGGTCAGCAACGTTCCTGCTGCCATGCTTCTCTCCGGTTTCACAAAAAACTTCAGCCAGCTAATAATAGGTACCAATTTAGGTGGTCTTGGTACCCTTATTGCCTCTATGGCAAGTCTAATATCATTTAAATTCTACAACAAAACAAAAGAGAGCAACTCAATAGAATATATGTTAACCTTTACTCTGTTAAACATACTCTTTCTGGTCGCTCTCCTAATCCTATACGCTCTAATTCACTAACCTATGAAAAGTGTTAGGCTGTCACTGATACTTTTTCGAAATCTGATGCAGGATGTTTACACCAAGGACAGATGAAGTCCTCCGGTAGGTCTTCTCCCTCATAAACATAGCCACATATTTTACATTTCCATATGGTTTTACCTTCTGGTGTAGTACCTATTTTTTCAGCCTGTGTTTTAATATTCTGATGGTAGAACTGATAAGTAGCTGATGGTGAATCATCAATTATAGCCCCATCAGTAACTGCACATATAAAAAGTGTATGGGAATCTAAGTCTATCATATCCTGTACCGCAAGAGAAATATATGAATTAGTTCCGGCAGCAATATACATAAGTCCATTTTCGGCTCTCTTGCAATTATTAATGTTCTCTTTCATCCACTGACTGGATGCCACATTAAATTTGTCAACATCCTTTCCCGATTGAAAACCAAAATGTTTAAACATATCAAAATCAGCCTTTTTACTGATAACACACACATTCATTACCTTAGTTTTAACCACCATATCATGGGTAAAATTAGATTTGTTAATAGCCACAGCTACGCGATTTGGTGTGTTTGTTACCTGTATGGCTGTGTTTATTATGCAACCATTATCCTTATTACCTTCTTTAGCTGTACATACAAATAGCCCGTAGCTAAGCTTCTCCATTACTTTTTTGTCCATAAGTATTCTCCTTTCCTATCCCAAAGCAACATCTAATATCATCATAATAACAAAGCCTACCGCAAATCCAACAGTACCTATATTTGAATGCTCACCTGCTGCAGATTCTGGTATGAGTTCCTCTACTACAACATATATCATTGCACCTGCTGCAAAAGCCAATAAATACGGCATGACACCCAATAAATAGTGCGATAACCATATTGTAACCAATGCCCCTAAAGGCTCAACCACACCTGATAAGGTACCGTACAAAAATGCTCTTTTTTTACTAACACCAGCTGCACAAACGGGCATTGATATAATGGCTCCTTCAGGAAAATTCTGAATGGCGATACCTATGGTAAGGGCCATAGCACCCATAAAAGTAATACTTGTATCCCCAGATAACATTCCGGCGAAGGTTACACCTACGGCCATTCCTTCCGGAATATTGTGGAGCGCCACCGCAAGTATAAGCATTGTAGACTTTTGAAGATTTACCTTAGGTCCTTCTGACACATCCTCATTTACATGAAGGTGTGGTATAAGTTTATCCAGTAAAAGCAAAAATAATACACCTAGCATTAAACCTATAGCAGCCGGCCCAAAGGCAAGCTTACCCAAACCGCTTTCCTCAGACATTTCCATAGCAGGTATAAGCAGTGACCACACCGATGCAGCAATCATTACTCCCCCTGCAAATCCGGAGAGAACCTTTTGAACTTTTTCTTTAAGTTGTCCCTTCATAAAAAACACACAGGCAGAGCCAAGTGTAGTACCCAGGAAAGGAACCCATATTGCAAGCATAACTTCTTTCAAACTATCTCCTCCTTCCACTTTTTTGAACAATTTTTATTATGTTCCAACTAATTAGGTTTTATCTACGTTATAACAATTTATTCGAGTTAAATATATAATATGATAATATTAACCTTGCTTGCAAGATATCTTTTCATAAAACAATAATTTCTAAGAATTTTTATATATAAAAAGACCGTTTCTCCCAAAAGAAACGGTCCAATTATATAAATTAGAATGTCATCTGTACATCTTGACGCTTAGATTCTTCTGCCTCGAAATAAACCTTTGTTACAGCGCCCATATTGCCAGCAACTATACTGTTAGGGAATACAACTATCTTAGCATTGTAAGCATTTACATTTGCATTGTATAAACGTCTTGCTGCCTGAAGATGCTCCTCAACGTCTGTGATTGATCTCTGAAGCTCAAGGAAGTTATTACTTGACTTAAGCTCTGGATAGTTCTCAGCAAGAATATTTATCTGCTTTGCCATCTCATCCATCTGCTGATTTGCCATGTTCTTTTCCTGCATAGACATTCCGCTTCTAAGTCTAACTATCTCAGTTAACATTTTCTGCTCATGAGTCATATAACCCTTTACAGCGTCGAGCATCTTAGTAAGTACGTCATATCTTTTTGTGAGTGCTACATCAATTCCTGATTCACCTTCCTGCACCTTAAGATCTAAAACCTTGATGCTATTTGAAGTAGAAATGTACCATATAATTACAATAACTACAACTGCTAAAATTCCAATTAAAAATGGCATGTTTGCTCCTCCTCTTTTTTGTAAATTATAAGTTTTTATTCACCCTTTTATGTATAAACCTCATTGAAGGTACTTAATATATATCATAAAATGTATATTCCTTCTAGATGTTCTTGTAAATAATATCACAATATTTCGTTCATTACCAGCACAATAATTAATCTTTTCTAAAATAACTATTGTATCGGACTTAATTCCAAACAGTCAATAAGCCTACATATTACTTCTGTATCTTGCCTTATTTTTTGTACCTCCTGAGCATATACTATAGGTCTGCTCATAACGGGATCGAAGGCATTTCCCTTCATATTAATAGCCAGATATAGTTTTCCAAAAGCATAATGCATAGCAACATTTCCATAGTTGTAGTAAAGCGATGTTATACACTCCATCATCTGTGGAGTCAATATATAAAATGCATCGTGAGGCCTGACTGCCTTTATATCAAAGTCTTTGTTAAATCCAACACTTTCCATATTTACTTTCTGGTAATTAAATTTACCACCCTTGCCTTTATAACCAAAGCTTTTTGAAAATAGTACTGTAGACATATAATCTGTCTTAGGGCAGTCAAATTCAAACATTCTTCCCTCAAAATATGTATAGGTGTGAGTATTTTTTCCACTTCTTACAACATGTTTTACAACAACATCTGACTGGGAAAAGGCTACGCCCTTATAAACTCCACGAATGTAATCCTCAGATTTAAATCTATTACCCCATCTGGTAAGACCTATATTGGTCACTGCATCTTCACTGTAACCATGTTCCCAATTAAACTGAACATTTGTAAAATACTGATTAAGTACATTCCCAACAAATGTGTTTTTGTATACCATTTTTAATTGTTTTTTTTCTTTACTGGACATTACGGCAAAAACACCCATAGCTATCATAGCCAAAAAACCTATAAGCATTCCACTTAGATCTCCTGATGCATCAGCCATTATGTATCCAATCATCATGACACCTACGCCTATGCCACTAAATAATGAATATGTATTACACTTTTTTCGCAGTTGTTCCATATAAGCAACTGTTTGCATTGTATCCATATAATTAGATTTCCCCCATAACCAGATAATTTTTGTTATTTCCTTCTACATATGTATTATACGACGTAATCCATACATGCCCTTGACTTAGTATATGGTCTCACTTTAGTATCTGCCACCTCTACATGAGCTGGATGAATAGCATAAGCTTTCAAAGACTCCTCACTGTCAAATGTGGAATCTAACATCACATCTACGTTTGATGAAGGAAGATACTCTATACGAACCTTAATCTCCAAAAGTCCTGGTATTTTACCCTTAAGTTCTTCCAAGCCTTCTTTGATACCAGTCTTTATGGTAGCTTTTTCCTCTTCTGAATATTCATCCTTTAATTGCCATAGTATTACGTGTTTTATCATTGTAGTACCTCCTTATAATGTGCAGGTAGACGCTGCTAAACATTTCCAACTTATCTTATATCATATAGCAATTATTTTCAACAAAAAACAACATTTTCCAATATTTTTTGTGACGTTATGTAACCTAAAATTTTTTTTAACTTTACATAAGAAAATTTTTTTTAAAAACCCCAAAAAAGAACTTGTTATTTTTTCATTTTTCTATATAATATTTAGAGAATGTAAGGAGGACAATACTATGCCAAAAAGAACAGATATTAACAAAATACTCATTATTGGTTCAGGTCCTATCATAATTGGACAGGCATGTGAATTTGACTATTCCGGTACTCAGGCTTGTAAAGCACTTCGTAAGCTTGGATACGAAATCGTTTTAGTTAATTCAAACCCTGCTACTATTATGACCGACCCAGAAACTGCTGATGTGACTTACATCGAGCCACTCAATGTAGATAGACTTGAGCAGATTATTGCAAAGGAGAGACCAGATGCTCTCTTACCTAACTTAGGCGGACAGTCTGGATTGAATCTTTGTGAGGAGTTATACAAGGCAGGAGTTTTAGATAAATATAACGTACAGGTTATTGGTGTACAGGTAGACGCTATCGAGCGTGGTGAAGACCGTATAGAATTTAAGAAGACTATGGACGAGCTTGGTATTGAGATGGCTCGTAGTGAAGTTGCTTACACAGTAGACGAGGCTCTCGCTATTGCGGACAAGCTTGGTTACCCAGTTGTTCTTCGTCCAGCATACACTATGGGTGGTGCCGGCGGCGGTCTCGTATATAATAAAGAAGAGTTAAAGACTGTATGTGCTAGAGGTCTTCAGGCTTCACTTGTTGGTCAGGTTCTTGTTGAGGAGTCTATCCTTGGCTGGGAAGAGCTTGAGCTTGAAATCGTTCGTGATGCAGAAGGTAATATGATTACTGTATGTTTCATTGAGAACATTGACCCACTTGGAGTTCACACAGGTGATTCATTCTGTTCAGCACCTATGCTCACCATCTCTAAAGAGTGTCAGGCAAGACTTCAGGAGCAGGCATATAAAATCGTAGAGTCCGTTCAGGTTATCGGTGGTACTAATGTTCAGTTCGCCCATGACCCAGTTTCAGATAGAATTATTGTTATAGAGATTAACCCACGTACTTCCCGTTCATCAGCACTTGCATCAAAGGCAACAGGTTTCCCTATTGCTCTTGTATCAGCAATGCTCGCTGCCGGACTTACTCTTAAGGATATCCCTTGTGGTAAGTATGGTACTCTTGATAAGTACGTTCCAGATGGTGATTATGTCGTAATTAAGTTTGCTCGTTGGGCTTTCGAGAAGTTCAAGGGTGTTCAGGATAAGCTTGGTACTCAGATGCGCGCCGTTGGTGAAGTTATGAGTATCGGTAAGAACTATAAGGAAGCTTTCCAGAAGGCAATCAGAAGTCTTGAGATTGGCCGTTATGGTCTCGGTCACGCAAAGAACTTTGATACACTTTCTAAGGAAGAATTACTTAAGCTCCTTATCACTCCTTCAAGCGAAAGACATTTCGTTATGTACGAGGCATTAAGAAAGGGAGCAACTAACGAAGAAATTCATGAGCTCACTAAGGTTAAGCATTACTTCATCGACCAGATGAGAGAGCTTGTTATGTTAGAGGAAGAAATTCTTAAGTCTAAGGGCAGCTTACCAGCAGACGAGCTTCTTATTCAGGCTAAGAAGGATGGTTTCTCAGACAAGTATTTAAGTCAGCTTCTCGAGGTTTCAGAGGATGATATCAGAAATAAACGTATTGCACTTGGCGTAGAGGAAGCTTGGGAAGGTGTTCACGTAAGCGGTACGGAAAACAGTGCTTACTACTACTCAACTTATAACGCAGAGGACAAAAATCCAGTATCAGATAATAAGAAGATTATGATTCTTGGCGGTGGTCCTAACCGTATCGGTCAGGGTATCGAGTTCGACTACTGTTGCGTTCACGCAGCACTTGCGTTAAAGAAGCTTGGTTTTGAAACAATCATTGTAAACTGTAACCCAGAGACAGTTTCAACTGACTATGATACTTCAGACAAGTTATACTTTGAGCCTCTTACACTTGAGGATGTTCTTAGTATTTACAATAAGGAGAAGCCACTTGGTGTTATCGCACAGTTCGGTGGTCAGACTCCACTTAATCTTGCAGCAGACCTTGAGAAAAATGGTGTTAAGATTCTTGGAACTTCACCTTCTGTTATCGACCTTGCAGAGGATAGAGACTTATTCCGTGAGATGATGGAGAAGCTTGAAATCCCTATGCCAGAGTCAGGCATGGCAGTTAACTTCGAGGAAGCTAGAGATATTGCAAATAAGATTGGTTACCCTGTTATGGTTCGTCCTTCATACGTTTTAGGCGGACGTGGTATGGAGGTTGTGTACGACGAGGAAGCACTTTCTGGATATATGGCAGCTGCAGTTGGAGTAACTCCTGACAGACCTATCCTTATTGACAGATTCCTCAATCACGCTCTCGAGTGTGAGGCTGACGCTATAAGCGATGGTACTCACGCATTTGTTCCAGCTGTTATGGAGCATATCGAGCTTGCAGGTGTTCACTCTGGTGACTCAGCTTGTATCATTCCTTCAGTACACATCACTGAGGAAAATGTTAAGACTATAAAAGAATACACAAGAAAGATTGCAGAAGAAATGCATGTTAAGGGTCTTATGAATATGCAGTATGCAATTGAGAATGATAAGGTTTACGTTCTTGAGGCAAATCCTAGAGCATCACGTACTGTACCTCTTGTTTCAAAGGTATGTAACATCCGTATGGTGCCACTTGCTACTGAGATTATCACTTCAGAGCTTACTGGTAACCCATCACCAGTGCCTGCACTTAAGGAACAAAACATTCCTAACTACGGTGTTAAGGAAGCTGCATTCCCATTCAATATGTTCCAGGAAGTTGACCCAGTTCTCGGACCAGAGATGCGTTCAACCGGTGAGGTACTTGGACTTTCTCCTTCATATGGTGAAGCATTCTTCAAGGCTCAGGAAGGTGTTGGTTCAAAGCTTCCACTTGAGGGTACAGTTCTTATCTCAGTTAACCGCAAGGATAAAGCTGAGGTTGTAGATGTTGCTAAAAAGCTTGCTGACAATGGATTTAAGATTAAAGCAACTGGTAATACTTACGAGGTAATTACTGCTGCCGGTATTCCTGCTGAAAAAATCAAGAAAGTTTCAGAGGGTAGACCAAATACTCTTGATGCCATCACAAATGGCGAGATTGACCTTATCATCAACTCACCAGTTGGCAAGGACAGTATCCATGACGATAGCTACCTTAGAAAGGCCGCTATCAAAGCCAGAGTTCCTTATATGACTACCATTGCAGCTGCTAAGGCTACAGCATCAGGTATTCAGTATGTAAGAACTCACGAGGCAAATGAAGTTAAGAGCTTACAGGAGCTTCACGCTGAAATAACAGATAAATAATTTGTTAAAAAAGAACATTTAAACATATTAAAAAAGGATAGATACAACCCACCTGGTTGAATCTATCCTTTTTTACATCATATTAAATATACAAGGAACGTTTTTTATCTAGTCATCAATCTTTGATAGTTTAGCAAAGCATTTAAGCTTCTCATATACTTTTCCATGAACAGTATCTGCTGGAAATACTCCTTTTTCATCTTTTTTTCCTGCAGGACATCCCATCAAAAGCTCAATACCCTGATCTATATGTTCAATCGGATAAATGTGAAATACACCATCCTTAACAGCCTCTACTACCTCTTCTTTAAGCACCAGTTCTTTAATGTTAGAAGTCGGTATTAAAACTCCCTGCTTACCTGTAAGTCCACGTTTCTTACACAAATCAAAGAAACCTTCTATCTTCTGGGTTACACCTCCAATAGCCTGTACCTCACCTCTTTGATTTACAGAACCTGTAACCGCAAGATCCTGACGTATAGGCATCTCCGCCAGAGAAGAAATGATGCAATAAAGCTCTGTACTGGATGCACTGTCCCCGTCAATTCCATTATAATTTTGCTCGAAACAAACACGACAGGACAATGTCATAGGAAAACTTTGAGCATAGGTTTGTCCAAGAAAACCTGTTATGATTTGAACACCTTTGTCATGAGTCTGTCCGCTCATTCTGGCTTCCTTTTCTATATTTACTATCCCAGACTTGCCCACATAAGTGGTTGCTGTAATTCTGGCAGGAGTACCAAAGGCATAGCTACCCATATCCAACACTGCGAGACCATTAATCTGACCTATCTTTGCGCCATCTGTGTCTACCATTATGACATCTTCCTCAAGCATCTCGTCTAATTTTTCTTCATAGAGCTTAAGTCTGTCTTCTTTTTCGTAAATAGTTTTGTGAATATGTTCCGCAGTAATTATATCGGCACCCTCAAGCTTTGCCCAGGTGTGAGCCTCACACAAAATCTCTGACAGATAATTAAAATGGGTAGACAGTTTGTCCTGTCTCGCCGCTTCCCTAGAGGAATACTCTATAATAGCACATACAGCACTTACATCAAAATCTAAGGTATGCTCTCTTTCTACAAAGCTTTTTATAAATCCAACTATTTTTGATATATTTTCTTCGGTGCGATCCATTTCATCGTCAAAGTCTGCCCTAATCTTAAAAAATTTGTCAAACTCCTCATCTCCCTGACTAAGAAGACTATAAAAATAATCACTACCTACCATAATCACCTTTAACTGAGCAGGAATAGGTTCCGGTTTAAGAGATGGTGCAGTAACTGCGCTAAGCATTTCTCTGATGGAATCAAGATTTATCTCCTTTGTCTTGATAACACGTCTAAGAGAATCCCAGGCATGTGGTATAGTGCAAATGTCCTGAGCCTGAACAATCAGGTATCCCCCATTCGCCTGATGAAACAATCCTGGTTTTATCTTCATAAAATCCGTAGTAAGGCTACCGTACTCAGTATCATATTCAGTCTCACCCATAAGGTTAGTATAAGTTGGGTTAAAGGTAACAACCACAGGAGCACCTTTGCTCTCTGAGTGATCCACCATTAAATTAACCTCATATCGGTGCATAATGTCTTCATCCTGTTTCTTTCCCAATAAAGGCATTAAAGATGATAACACATCTTGCTGCGACTCCTCCTCTTCCATAAAGAAATCTAAATTATCTAGAATATCTTCTTTAACTGACTGAATATAAGCAACTGTTCTGGTATACTCACTAAACTTTTCTGTAATCTTTTCTATGTATTGTCCGATAGCAGCCTCTCCCACAGCCTTATCCAACTCATCAAGCTTGGTTTCTGCTGCCTTCTCCATCTCATGAAGTTCTCGCATAAATGCACTTACTTCATCCTGTATTAACCCAGATTTTTCTTCAATCATAGCAATCTGTTCATCTAAGAGAGTTTCGTAGGCTTCTTCCTCTACTGGCTTGCCATCAATAATAGGCTGGAAATATACGCCGGTCTTAGTATGCTTAAGCTTAAAATCATGCTTAATAGCGATTTCATTTATCTTGTCAATAAGCTCATCCTGCTTATCCTCGAATTCTGCAAAGAGCTCATTTTTCTTAGCATCATACTCCTCAGATGAAAACGTCTTAAGCAGCTCCTTTTGAATATCACTCATCATATCTGACATATTATCTCTAAAGAGCTTGCCCACTCCCGGTTCAAAGCTTAATGCAATAGGCTCCTTTGGTTTGTCAAAATTGTAAACGTAACACCAATCCTTTGGAACCGGCTCTTTAGCCGCAAGTTTTTCTATATTTACCTTTGCATAGGTGGTTTTGCCTGTTCCAGAAGCACCGGACATATATATGTTATAACCCTTCATCTTAACAGCCAAGCCAAAATCAAAAGCCTTAACAGCTCTTTCCTGACCTATAATTCCCTCCCATGGCTCCACATCAGCTGTTGATTTAAAATCAAAGCTTGAAGGGCTACAAAAACTTTTTAATTGAGTGTAATCCAACTCTTTTATCTCTCTCATAGCATTGTACCTCCTTAGCAAAAACTGAATGTCTTTTTATATATTTTACTCTTTTTCCTCACAAAATCCATTTCAAGCTTTAGCGGTTTTTTTTCCTCTAAATGCAATAAATAAAAATGCACTCACAGCCATAAGTATTGGATAATACATATATGGTAGTATATCGTATGGAGTAAGCCCCGTAAGGGACGCCGCAGAAAGCATCTGAGCACCATAAGGGATAAGTCCCTGACCAACAGAGCTGAATATATCAAGAAGGGATGCGGAACGTTTAGGGTCCACATTGTACTCAGTACTGATTTCCTTTGCAATAGGACCAGCCATAACTATGGCAACGGTGTTATTTGCCGTACAAGCGTCTACAGCAAGAGCAAGGGTAGCGATACCTACCTCAGCTCCCTTTTCTCCCTTTGTGAGCTTTCTAATGATGTTTAAAATAAACTGTATTCCACCATACTCCTTCACCAAAGACACAATACATGCAACAACTATGGATATAACTGTAATATCATACATACCTGTTACGCCACCACCTACAGCTGTAAATATGTCCTTTGCAGCAAGAGCATCGGTAGCCACACCAACAATAAGCGAAATAACTGTTCCTCCTAAAAGAACAACAAAAACATTTATACCCGCAAGGGCACCAAATAAAACCAATATGTATGGCAATACTCTCACAGCCTGATATGGTAAGTCCTCTGCCAATTCAAAATTTCCATCCATAGTCATAAAAAACAATATTCCTATGGTAATAACAGCCGCCGGAAGTACAATAAAGAAGTTTTCCTTGAACTTGTCCTTCATCTCACAGCCCTGAGTTTTAACAGCTGCAATAGTGGTATCAGAAATCATAGAAAGGTTGTCTCCAAACATGGCACCACACATAACAGCACCTATACATATAGCCATCTCAAAGCCTGTCTTATCACTAATGCCAACAGCTATAGGCGCAAGAGCCGCTATTGTACCCATAGATGTACCCATAGAAATGGATATAAAACAGGCAATAACAAAAAGACCCACGACAGCTACACTTGGTGGCAGTACGGAAAGACCCAGATTAACTGTACTCTCCACACCTCCTGCTGCGGTAACCGCTCCAGAAAAAGCACCTGCACAGAGGAATATAAGACACATAGTTATAATATTCTCATCCCCAACGCCCTTTGCTATAACTCCAATCTTATCGTTAAAGGATAAGCTTCTATTTTGCATAAAAGCTACGGCAAGAGCAATAAGAAATGCCACTATAGCAGGCATTACATAAAAGTCTCCTGTAATTATACCCGATCCTAAAAATATAACCAAAAACACACCTATAGGCAGTAGGGCAATAGCACGACCTTTCACCTGCTTATCCGTATTTTTCTCTGTAACATATTCTTCCATACGTATCTCCTTTCACATATATCTATGACCAGATTCCTTAGTATTAGCCTAATTCATACAAAGCTTTCTAGTCTGTATACCATATAAATCTATTTTATCATATTTTTCATTCCAAATAAACCAATTTCGCAGTTTAGGTACTAATGTTAAAACACCAAAACCCCATACTATTTTCGTTAATATGACTACATTTCAAAGAAATTGACAACCCATCCTAGTCAAATCATAAAATATTACATTTTAACAAAAAATAAATTTACAAGAGAAGAAATTTGTGATAAATTGATTACTGTATTTAATATGCAAATTTTAAATAATATAAGGGAGACAAAGTCAATGAAGAAGATTTACGAAGGTAAGACAAAAGACGTTTATAGCCTTGACAATGGCAACGTTATGCTTAAGTTCAAGGACGATTGTACAGGTAAGGACGGAGTATTCGATCCAGGCGAGAACTCTGTAGGACTTACTATCGACGGTATCGGTAAGGCTAACTTACAGTCTTCTATCCACTACTTTGAGTTATTAAAGGAAGCTGGTATCAAGACTCACTATGTAAGCGCTAACCTTGACGAGGCTACTATGGAAGTTCTTCCAGCAACTGTTTTCGGTCACGGCCTTGAAGTTATCTGTCGTCTCGTAGCAACAGGAAGCTTTATCCGTAGATATGGCGAGTACATACAGGATGGTACTGTACTTGAGGGTGGATATGTAGAGTGTACATTTAAGAACGATGCTTTAGGCGATCCACTTGTAACAAGCGAGGGACTTGCAGCACTTGGTATCATGACTCCTGCTATGTTTGAGAGCATGAAAGAGCAGACTCTTAAGATTACTAAGATTGTTGCTGATGACTTAAAGTCTATCGGACTTGACTTATGGGATATTAAGTTTGAGTTTGGTTACAACAATGACGAAGTTATCTTAATCGACGAGATTGCATCTGGTAACATGAGAGTTTACAAGGATGGAAAGATTGTTGACCCAGTTGAGTTAACTAAGTATATCAACAACAGATAATCAACAAAAACATCAAGGACTGTTTTGTAATTACAAAACAGTCCTTTTTTCTTGACATTAACCAATTTTTTCCTAATTGAGTAAGAGCAGGTCATACCAAGCCTGTATCTTAAACCTCCCTATAGGTTCTTCCAAATATATCCTTCTCAACTATATAAACATCATGTAAATCATCGCTTCTGACTGCCAGATAATCCCCCGGTTTGCCCAACATATATTTGCCCTTATCCCATGATGTAAATACTTTCACGCCTCTTTCAAGAGGCTTGGCATATATCTGCACCGTTCCATTTGGAAGACACATCTTAGCATACCTAAGTAATGGCATATTCTGACCAGTGCTTCTTATCTTTATAATTGGAACATAATCCCAATCCACTGTGTATTCTGCCTTAAAAGAACTCTCCAGCCTCATATGTGCCTTTTCAAACTTATCTAAACGATTAGGATAAACCTCTCCCTCTATGCCTATCATTATAACTAAGCCCTCATGAACAACTAAATCCATATCTCCTTCAAGAGTTCTTACTGTAATAGGTGTGCCCACTGGCAACAGCTCCCAAATATTCACATATCCCAGTGGAAGTTTTTCCTTCTGATACAACTTCATAGAGTCCAAATCAGCCTCGTAATCCTTTGAATAAATAATATCATATTCATGAAAATAATCATTCATTCTATTGTTAAAATAAGCTTCTGCGTGAATACAATCATACTTTTTGTTATAGAGCTTTTTGCTGACAAATCCACCTGCTTTTTCATAGTGTCCGCCACCAGAGCCAATACCCTCTGTTATGTATGCTGCTAACTCACTGGCATTTACTTCTTTTATACAGCTTCTCACAGATATCTTATATCCATCTTCTGTTTCATTAAATACAAGACAAGTCTTTATCTGATCTACCTGTAAAAGAAAATCACTTATAAGACCTAATATATTGGGGTCGCAAGGCTGCGAACGAATAACGGCAAATTCGTGTTCCTCGTTGTAGCTATATCTAAGCATAGCAATACCAGCTATCTCTAGCTCTTTCAAAGTAATGTTTGAGTTCCTAAACATAGTTATATAACTATTGTCAAACTCAAGACTCTCTCGCATATCCTTGTCTAAAGGATTGTAGATTTCTGACATCTGGGCTGTATCTGTGTACAATCCGTAATAAAGAGCTGTCCCCAGGCCATTTTCATCAGTAATCTTGTAGCCCCCATCAGTAATCATTTTCCATACCAGGGTTGAACAACTACCCAGTCCCGGAAAAATGTTTGTGAGTTCCACACCCTCTACTTCCACCTGATGGTGGTCAATTATTGCCACCTCATCCGCATCAATACGAGTTACATTTCCTTCACCATACTGACAGTCTACAGTAATAAGAAGACCTTCTACCCTATTATATCCTTCCTCCAAAGGTTTGACATACTCAATAGGAATCCCCAAAGTATCAACCATCATACGAAGATTTGACTTTTTTATTTTATTTTTACCACTGTAAATTAATCTTACGTCTTTACCCTTATCCTTAAAGTAACAGTACAAGCCATAGCCAGAGGCCATTGTATCAGCATCCGGATTGTCATGACACTGTATGGTTATTGGATTAAATTCTTCTAAATCCTGTAATAGCAAAACTCTTCCTCCTGTTAGAATAACGCTTCTTTATTGTATATAGAATCTTCCTCTGTAACCTTTCTAATAATCTTGCATGGATTGCCAGCCGCAATCACCCCTGATGGAATATCCCTTGTAACTACACTTCCTGCACCTATAACACAGCCCTCACCTATAGTTACTCCTCCGCATATAACCACGTTTGCAGCTATCCAGCAATCATTTCCAATGGTAATTGGCTTCGCATACTCTCTGTCTCGTAAAACTCCATCACCATTATCATACATGGCTCTTTCCTCTGGGAGATACGGATGCATAGGAGTGGCTAATGTACAGTTAGGGCCAAAAAATACATTGTCACCTATAGTTACAGGTGCACAGTCTAGAATGGTTAAATTAAAGTTGGCATAGCTTCTCTTACCAATTTTAGTAAATACACCATAGTCAAACTGAATAGGCCCTTGAAGATAGGTTCCTTCCCCCATATTAGGAAGTAGCTTTGATAATATATCCTTTCGCCTGTCTTCTTCATCTTCAAATGTATTATTGTACTCAGCAGAAAGTCTATGAGCAATACCTCTTAACCTTACCAGTTCCTTGTCTGAAGCATCATAAATCTTTCCCTGAAGCATCTTTTCTTTTTCAGTCATAATAATTCCTCCGCAAAAGAAAATACCTTAATATAATATTGTAGCATAATATCCACCAAACATAAAGCGTCCCAATACAATTTTAATGTGACCCTTAACAGGTGGTTCTAGTCCTGCCATTATATATTTTTTGTATAAAAAACCGACAGCTATATTACTGTCGGTTTTCGTCTTCATCTTCATCGTCGTCATCTCGTCCCATACCCAACTCTGGAGGAACAATATTAGTTTCTAACACGACAACTCTTTGTTCTCTAAAGTCCTTAACATACTCTATATCAAGCTCAAAAAGCTTTGCAAGCTCTTCCTCATCTACAGGGGGTCTGAACTTTCTTCTGTGTAACTTTCCAAATCTTCGCAAATTATAATTCTTCCAGAAGATAAGCAGTACTGTAAGTATAAGTAACGCAATGAAAAGTATGAAAAAATACTTCTGTATCTCTAGCACCATTTCACGAGTGTATATGGTAAACTCAGGCAGATACCAGCCATACTTTATGGCAAGACTACCATATATAAGATACAGCACATAGGACACAAGTATTGCCCAGGCTACAATAGTTAGTATCCATTCAATAACCTTTTTCCATTTCTTCTGATTGCCATATATCAAATGGTCGCCTATATCATACTCTGCCTTCTGTGGAAGGGGATTTGTAAAATTCTCATCTAATTCTCTCATGATTATAACCCCCTGTCCGGACTATCCCAAGTAGCCATTTTCTTTCTGCGCTTAAACAGTGATGGTATGGATGCAATAACTATAAGAGCATTTACATACCAGTATAAAAATGGATACCAAATTGCTGTTACTGCGTTTCTAAACAGATGCTTATCATAGCGACTATCAAGTATCATAGCCACTGCAAATTGTATTATACAAACTGTTGATAAGAACAAGCTTTTCCATATGTATGGTAATGCCATCCACTCACCAAAAGTAAACCAACCTATAAGAAGAATAATAAGCATAAGCAACCAGCAAAGCGCCCATACAATAGAAACTATCTGTTCCAAATATACTAAAAACATTCTTCTGGTTTTCCAATCACCAAAGATGTCATAGTGTCTTCGAAGTATCTCCATACCACCCTGAGTCCATCTCTTACGTTGTTTGAATAGACCCTTTATGGTTTCTGGCACGAGCATCATACAAAGGGCATTAGGCTCATATCTAACGTCCCAGAATTTCTTTTCCAGTTTCCATGTTACACCAATATCCTCAGTTATCATATCTCTATCCCAAAGCTTGCAATCAAGAAGTGCCCTCTTGCGAAAGGCTACAACAACTCCTGATACAGTCATAACCTTGCCCCATATTCTCTGGGTTCTCTTAATAAGACTCACTATACTGGCATACTCACAAAGCTGTAATTTTGCAAGAAGTGAGCTTCTGTTTCTCACACGTGGATTGCCGGTTACTGCACCGACACGTTCCCCGTTATATGGGTTAGTAAAATGAGGAACAATGTAATTCAACGCATCCGGCATTATATAGGCATCAGAATCAACACCCATGAGAATTTCTCCCTTAGATGCTAACAATCCCAAATACAAGGCATTTGCCTTTCCGTTATTTTCTTTTAAATCAACAAATCTGAGCTTTTCATACTTATCCAGTAAGCCCATAATAACTTCCGAGGTATTGTCACTACTTCCATCGTTAATGGCAATAATCTCATAGTTTGGATACTGAAGATTGGAAAGCTGTCTTACAGTGTGTTCAATTGTCTCTGCTTCGTTAAAGCAGGGTACCAGTATTGATACCATGGGTGTTTCATAAAGGGGTAATGGTTTTCTTCTTTCATTGCAAAAGTAAAACATAATGCCGCCTACAACCCATGCCATAGACATTATGGCCGGATACCAGAACACAAAAAGTTCTATTGTTCTTAGCATAATTTCATCTTTTTTGTGGGGTTTTGTTTATTAATTATCAACTCTTTATCGACAGTTTACGACACATACTTAACCCCTAAAAAAGCAGGATTAAATATTTTGTATTTAATCCTGCTATGATTTACTTATTCACTTAAAGCCCAGCCTTCAACCTGACCATCTGCCACAATATCTAACATATATTGAACTATTTTTGAATCAAACTGTTTGTCAGAGTTTTCTTTTAACTCTTTGATAATCTCATCCTGTGGTAATTTTTTACGATAACATCTGTCGCTGTTCATAGCATCGAAGGCATCTGCTACGCATAATATTCTGGCTACCAATGGTATATCCTCACCCTTTAACTTGTTAGGATACCCTGCACCATCATATCTCTCGTGATGATGCAATGCACCATCTTGAATACCTGATATAGCAGTAAAATCTTTGAGAATATCCGCTCCTATAACAGTATGGGATTCTATAACCTTTCTCTCATCTGCTGTGAGCTTAGCCGGTTTCTTCAGGATACTGTCAGGAACAAGAAGCTTGCCACAATCGTGCATCAAAGCTATATAATAATAGTTTCTGACTGTTTCTTCGTCAAGATCTATGCGCTTTGCAATCTCCCTGGTATAATTTGCCACGCGTTGAGAATGACCATGAGTATATGGATCTTTAGCATCGATAAAGGATATAAATGTATCCATTGTTTGGAAGATAATTTTCTCGTCTCTTCTCTGTCTTTTCTTGTAGCCAATAAGACATATCTGGACTACAATGAAACACACCAAAGCAACCGCCCATATAATTCTAATAATCTGTAATACCCAGTAAAATGGCATATCCTGCTTTGTTTTTTCAAAATATCCATAAACCTTATAGGTATTAAAATGCAAAATGTTCTTAGATGTACACACAAAACCATATGGCTGATCCTTGCCTGCTTCGACGATAACGTTGTAATCCATAGGTGTAAGGGTTATGGTATCACCTTCAACCACATACTCACCGTTCCATAAGCTATCTACAACACCTTCATCAGGCATATAAACAATTATTGTCCAATCTTTGAAAACATATTTTCCAGTATTCAGAATCTTCGCATCATACTGAGCACCTGTGAGCAGGTTCTTGTTCACATCATAATCTGTCCAGTATTTGGTAACCTCCATGGTCATATTAATACTCTCGTGAGAGGATTTACCATCTACTATGTCTATCTCAACTTGAGTATTGTTATGCTTTTCCACGGCTTTATCTACTTGCCAAAAACCAACCTGTATCAATACAAAAAAAACCGCAAACGCAACTAGCACTTTAATATTTTTCTTCATATGTCCCTCTCCAGTAAAAATCATAAGATTATTTTACCATTTTCGCATAAATTATACAATAGAATAATTGACTTTTGTCTATGTTCTATCGCCCTTATTTGAACAATTTGTAAACTAATATTAATAGTACTTATTTTTTTATTTCAGTATGTTATAATAGTGAACATAGTTGAAACTACTAATTTAATTTCACAGGAGGACAATATGGGATTTTTAACAGGTAAAACAGTTATTATTACAGGCGCAGGTCGTGCAGTTTTAAGCGATGGAAGATGCGGTTCTATTGGTTATGGTATCGCTACTGCATACGCTAAGGAAGGCGCAAATATCGTTATTACAGGACGTAATGTAAAAAAGCTTGAGGATGCAAAAGAAGAGCTTGAAAGATTATACGGAATTAAGGTTCTCATCGTACAGGCAGACGTTAACGAGAATTCAGACAATGAAGCAGTTGTAGGTGAGGTTGTTAAGCAGACTATGGATGCATTTGGAAGAATCGACGTACTTATCAACAATGCACAGGCTTCAGCTTCAGGTGTTACACTTGCTGACCACACTACAGAGCAATTCAATCTTGCTATGTACTCAGGTCTTTACGCAGCATTCTACTATATGAAGGCTTGTTATCCATACTTAAAGGAGTCACAGGGTAGCGTTATCAACTTCGCTTCAGGTGCAGGTTTATTTGGTAACTTTGGTCAGTGCGCATACGCTGCAGCTAAGGAAGGTATCCGTGGTCTTTCAAGAGTTGCTGCTACTGAGTGGGCTAAAGACAATATCAATGTAAATGTTGTTTGTCCTCTTGCTTGGACTTCACAGCTTGAGCAGTTTAAGAATGCTTATCCAGATGCATTCGACAAAAACGTACACACTCCTCCAGTTGGTCACTTTGGTGATTCTGAGCTTGAGATTGGACGTGTATGTGTACAGCTTGCATCTCCAGACTTCAAGTATATGACAGGTGAGACACTTACTCTTGAGGGCGGACTTGGAATGAGACCGTAGTCGATTTAGGTTATATGAATAATGCGCAGGAATCATATCATTATTCCTGCGCATTTGTTATG
The DNA here is from genome assembly GCA_015057515.1 of Lachnospiraceae bacterium. Taxonomy (GTDB): domain Bacteria; phylum Bacillota; class Clostridia; order Lachnospirales; family Lachnospiraceae; genus Coprococcus_C. The sequence continues at coordinate 21,139 of SVED01000002.1, read as the reverse complement.
TGTATTTATTTTCTTGCTACAATCAGATATCTATGTACATTCCCCTTAATGACACCCGCTTGCTGGATTTGTCTTTCTGCCTCCAACAATCTGTCAAAGCATCCATCTACAGAGAAGCCCTTAAACTCCCACTGTATGATCCTTGCAAACCAAACCAGTGCTCCCACATCATAGAATTCTATAGGCTTGTACTCCTCACCACTTTCAAGAATTGTAAAGCCTGCTTGCTGAAATATTTTCCTTTGTGTAGTTAGATTCATACCCGGAAATGGAGTTTCACAGTCTGGCAGCAGATATTCCACCAGTTCTCTGTCATTATCCTCTCCCACCTGCTGGGTTATAAATACTCCACCTGGTTTTAATATACGGTAAAGCTCATACGCATCATAAGAGCCATGACGATTGATGATTATGTCAAATTCATTATCCTCAAATGGTGTATTAGCGTAATCTGTAAGCCCTATTACCCTTATGCCCTCAGCACCTAAGGTTTCCTGACACAGCTTTACATTTGGTGGATAGCCCTCAGTTGCTGTGGTTAAGTGATATGGGTGACCAAAGGATAATAATACCTCTCCTCCACCAGTGTCTATGTCTAAGATTCTTGAGTCTGGTTTAAGATAGGATTTTACTATGGCCTCATAGTCCCAAGTAAGTTCATCCTCATAAGATTTGAATCTTCCCTCTATGTGAGAAAAATCCCAGCCCTTTATGTGGGCAATATTTTCTTCTGATTGCCATATTTTCTTTAATTCTTCTTTGTTCATATTAACTGCTCCTTTGTGCTTAAATTAATATTTATAGTTACACGAAAATGGTGCAGCAACTGACAACAGCTTTGTTACTCGATGCATCTGTTGCCAGATTTAGAGCTGCACCGAGAGGTTAATTCGATTAAGTACCATTGTTTTTCTCCTTAATAATTATGTTCTAAAAATAACATACATTTTATAAAACTACAACCAATATATCTTGTTCTCAAATTCTACCTTCCTATCTCCCTTTTCTATGACTCCAATCTCATAGCAATCGTAGAACTGATTGATATGTCTCATAACTGCCTCCTTATCCTTCTGATCCACCACAACATTAAAGCCCACTCCACAGTTAAAGGTTCGCAGCATTTCTTCATCACTTATATTGCCATTATGTTTGATATACTTAAATATATTTAATGTTTTTATCTTGGATAAATCAATCTTAGCACAGAGACTATCAGGAATAACCCTGCAGAGATTTCCTTCTATACCACCACCTGTGATATGTGCCATTCCGTGAATAATATCTTTATTAAACAATCCCTTGATAGCTTTGTAATATGGTGTGTGTGGCTTCATAATCTGCTCTATAAATGTTAATCCATCTATTTTATCCAGCTTAATCTGTGGCATCTTATCCATGAGTAATCGCAATAAAGAGTATCCATTTGTATGCAAACCATTTGACGCAATGGCTAGTACTGCATCTCCTTCCTTAGTTGCAGAGCCATCTATAACCTTGGATTTTTCAACAATACCTGCAATACTGGAGGTTAGAACATATACCCCCGATTCTACAACAAGGGGTTGTATGGATGTTTCGCCTCCTACTAAGGAACATTCATTTTCTTTACAAGCATCTGATATACCTTTAACCAATGCACTTATGGTGTCTTTCTCTGCGTTTCCACAGACAATAGTGTCTAATACTGCCAATGGCTTTGCTCCCATAACCACAATATCATTAACTAGATGATTAATCATATCGTGGCAAATGGATTCGGTGTATCCATATTCCATGGCGAGCTTTTGTTTTGAACCTGGTTCTTCCGATTTTAGCACCAGGACTGGATTCTCGATATTAGGAAATTTTATGTCGTAGAGTGAAGCAAATGGACCCAGGCCATTTAGAACGCGATTATCTTTGGTTTCTAAGTGTTTAGACATTTCTTTCTTGATGGTATCTGTATAGGTAATGTCAATTCCGGCTTTGCTGTAGGATAGACCCTCTACTTCCTTTTCACTTCCAGCAAGAATTTCGTCAACAGACACATCAAGCAGGGTGGCCAAGTCTCTCAATATCTCGATATTAGGATATGTTGTTCCACACTCCCATTTCGATATAGCCTGAAATGAAACGTTTAACTTCTCCGCCAGCTGTTGTTGTGTCATACCAAGAGCCTTGCGCTTTGCCATTATAAAGTTTCCAATTTTAATACTGTTAAGCATTTTAATCACCGACCTTTTTCTTTTATAATAGCTTGGTAAGTAGGTGTATGGCAATAACTGGGGAAGGGAGTTTGAGGTAGTAATTCAACTGGGAGTTGAGGTGTTCTAGAGAGCTGATGATATCTGCTATCCTGCAAGTAAGCCTTTAAGTATCAAGTCTCAAAATCAACCGACGCATCGTTTACCTGCCAGAAATTTACTACTTCAGTAACTCTACGCAGGGTTTAACTGCGATATCTCTGCAAGTTTTTACATACATTTTAACGTCAGAGTTCATACAAATGGGCAACTGTGCTAATAGTTCTCATATATGCCCATAAATTAATCATCTTTCCGTATCACTTAGGCTATTTTCGGGCAATATAGCTAAACTTTTTCCTATATGCCCAATAATCACTCCTTCTTCTACGTTATAATTGACTTTGCTGGGCAATAGCACTCATTTTTTATCCTATATGCCCAATATTCCCCTAATCCATTAGGTTAAAATTACTTTTACAGGGCAATATAAGTCAATAATTTTATATATGCCCAAAACTTAACCACAGTACTGGTAAAAGCAACACCAACTTCAAATAATATCTTGCTTTCATTATATCTCCATTTCCCCATCCGCACAATAAAAAAACAAAAGCCTCGAAAATCGAGGCTTTTGAGAAATTGCGATATTTTTATTATCTCTTTGAGAACTGTGGAGCACGTCTTGCTGCCTTTAAGCCGTACTTCTTTCTCTCCTTCATACGAGGATCTCTTGTTAAATATCCAGCCTTCTTTAATGCTGGTCTGTTCTCAGGATCTGCCTGAAGTAATGCTCTTGAGATACCGTGTCTGATTGCACCAGCCTGGCCAGTGAAGCCACCACCCTGTACATTTACAAGTACGTCATACTTACCAACTGTACCTGTAGCAACGAATGGCTGTCTAACGATAACCTTAAGTGTCTCAAGTCCGAAGTACTCTTCCATGTCCTTCTTGTTTATAGTAATCTTGCCAGTACCTGGTACGAGATAAACTCTTGCGATACTGCTTTTTCTTCTACCTGTTCCGTAAAATCTTGTACTCTTAGCCACGAACATTTCCTCCCTTACTAATACTTAATCTCTAATGCTTCTGGCTTCTGTGCCTGCTGCTTGTGCTCAGGTCCAGCGTATACGTGAAGCTTCTTGATCATCTGTCTTCCAAGAGGTCCCTTTGGAAGCATTCCCTTAACTGCAAGGTAGATAACGTCCTCAGGCTTCTTAGCGAGTTTCTCCTTAAGAGTCTGCTCCTTCATGCCTCCAACGTAGTCTGAATGATGGTAGTAAATCTTCTGATCCATCTTCTTACCAGTTACCTTAATCTTCTCTGCATTAACTACTACTACATAATCGCCAGTGTCGATATGTGGAGTAAATGTTGGCTTGTTCTTACCTCTTAAGATGCTTGCGATCTCTGATGATAAACGACCTAATGTATGTCCTGTAGCATCAACTACATACCACTTTCTTTCAATGTTTGATGGGCTTGCCATAAAGCTCTTCATTGTGGTTCCTCCTTAATAAATCTAAAATGTACATTGTATCTTAATATACTTCCTCCGGGGCATTGGCGAAAGCATATTGCTTACATAGAATGTCTAAAAAAGCGCGCACTTCGGCTTAAAAAGACACGTCAACAATTTCATATTATATTACACGGGTCCGCCTGTGTCAACGAATTTTTAAATATTTTTTACGTATTTTTCCAAGCTCATTATATATAAACCATATAGAGTGTAATCAAAAATAAAATCACAAAATATAGTATTTAGAGATATTCAATACCAACTAGGGTAAGACCACAAGCCTCTGCTTTAGGACCAGCTTTTGCTCTGTCACAGGCCTCAAGGATTTCCTTTACATGCTCCGGCTCATACATATCCATACCACACTTAAGTAATGTACCCATAATAATACGAACCATATTGTACAAAAAGCCTGTTCCGCAAATCTTCATAATAATCATATTACCCTCTTTGCTAAAAGTTATCTCTGTAATAGTTCTCACAGTGTTCTCCACCTGAGTCCTGGTAGAACAAAAAGATTTGAAATCATGCTCTCCCACCAGATAATCTGCTGCCCTTTGCATCTTTTCCACATCTATGTTGTAGTACACAAACTTAGAGTAAAGTCGTACCATGGGGTTAGGAAATCGGGAATTCCAAATCCTGTACTCGTAAGTTTTAATTGTATCACAAAACCTTGGATGAAAATCATCCGCCACCTGGCAGGACTCCTGTATACGAATATCCTCAGGTAGTCGCTGATTAAGGGCAAAGGATATCTTCTCAGCAGGAATTCTTGTCTCTGTGTCGAATACTGCCACATTACCCATAGCGTGAACTCCTGAGTCTGTACGACTGGCACCAATAACCTTTATATCCTCCTTTAACAAGGCGGATAATTCACGGTTAAGAATTTCTTCAATTGTAATTCCGTTGTCCTGTATCTGCCACCCACAATAGTTGGTGCCATCATAGGCAACAATTAGTTTAACTCTAATCATATCATTTTCCTGCTATCTACTGTCTGTTATAGTAATCTAATCCATCATCTGGAAGGAAATATGTACGAATATATCCATCTGTTGAAACAACCACAAACTCGTTAGTTTCCTCTACGTAATAAACATCATCTCCATCCTCTGCCTCAATCTTGTGAAGTGCTTTTGGATTATTTATTACGGCGTTAGCCGCTTCAAGGTACTCCTCTGCAGATGCAAACCCCATATCTATGCCATGCTTTTCATAATGACTGTCAAGCTGATTATCATATCTAAAAGTCAAAGATACTTCATCTCTTACAGCAGCGTCATCAATTATGACCTCGTCTTCATTATCCAAAACCACATTTTCTGTTGTGGCAGCACTTTCTTCACTAACCGAATTTTGACTGTCAGAATTAACCTCTACATCTTCTATGTCCGAAGCATCATTTCCCTCAACACTTACTGTTGTTAATTCAGTATTACTTTCCTCCGGCTCACCTGACCCAAGAGCCAACACACCTATAATAGCCATAGCGGCTATTACAATTACAGATAATGCTATTTTCATTTTCTTATCATTTAAAAAGTTATTCATAATGTCCCTCCATTTGTCAGTTTTTGTATCTTTTCCTCATATTCCATTATACGAGTCTTGCACTCCTGTATTTCTTCGATTACCTGTTTTCTTTTTTCACTAATAGGCTTTAAATCATTTACAAATGCATAGTCTTGTATATGGGGACTTTTTTGTTCCACCATATATAATATTATAGGTTTTTTGCAAACTGATATAACCCACAGCAAATATGAAACTAACACAATACATATCACAAAAGATAATAGATGATAAGTTACACCCGAAAAAACTCCGTGCATAAATGTAACTACCGCTGTCACTATAACAAATATAAAAATACGATTTTTTGCCATCTTAAAATCTTCTGAAACCTGCAGAATATTTCTCTGCAGCATATCCCTTTCAGACTCAAGTTTTTCCTTTTTTCGCTGAAGGGAATCTATCTCCCTGTTATAGAAGGCTGTAAGCTCCTCTATCTGTGTACCACTTTGAGTCTCAGTTTTAAAAGCAAATTTACCGACTGAAGTTTTCATTGTGGACGTGTCGTCTGTTATCGCATCTTTTTTGCTAGCAATAATTATCTCACACTCATTTTTTCTTATCTGTAGCTTTTCAATTTCGTCATCAATATCTTCCACCTGTTTTTCAAGAAGAGTGATTTTCTCGTCAGCGTTTTCCCTCTCCATATCAAAGGTCTGCTCATCGCGGTTGCCATTTTTCTTTTTGCCTATGGGATTAAACTTATTGCCCATCTTAAGGGCTGGAACCAAAATACTTAGGTCTAATGCTCCCGAACCCAGAGCGATCAAACAGGAAAACAGCATACCCAAACCTACTTGTTCATCATACCTACCATGTGTAGCAAGGTATAAAAAATTAATACATGCAGCTATACTGCCTATTGCGATGATAGTAAGTGGTATACATATATACATATGAGTTCTAAGCTTTTCCTTTGCCAGTTTTTCTCTCTTACCTATATATTTATTCTTAAATTTCTCATTATCCAGTTCCAAGATCAAAAGCTCTCTTCTTTCTCTGCATGCATTCAATCTCTCAGCGATGGTATCAAGCTCTGTTGTATTCTCATCCGTCATATTCCAACTCATACTATCCCCCTTGTTCTACAAAACCTTCTCTTTAGAATGTTATAGCCATCCATATAGCTACAACTATCAGTACAATCAAAATAATATACGCCACCACATCCCTCATATCATAGGATAATGGTTTTAATTTTGTCCTACCCTCTCCTCCTGTATAGCATCTGGCATCCATAGCCTCCCCCAGGTTTGATGCTCGGTCTATAGCATTTTGAAAAAGAGGTACCACAACTGTCTTCATGCTCTTAAGCCTTCTAATAGGACCACCCTTATGAAACTGGGCACCTCTTGCTTCCTGAGCCTTAATAATACGGTGAAGCTCCTCAAAAAGCACTGACAAAAATCTAAGAGCAATGGTTATTCCCATAGCAACACTTCCCTTTAAGTGAAAGCATTTTTCCAGACCGTCAGTAAGTTCTGTAGGAGTGGTTGTGTACATTATAATTGATGACATAAAAATCATCAACACCATTCTCCACACCAAAAATCCAAACTTTACAAGCCCGGCATCAGTTATTGTAAATGGTCCTGCTTTAACCACCATGTCTCCCATAGTAGTGAACATACTAATAGATGAGCATATAACCACAAAAATAAATATGCCTCTTGTCCCCTTTATCATATGAGTGACAGGAACCTTACTGAGTAAAATGGTTCCTAATAAAACTACTGAAAGCATGCCGAACAGAACCAGATTTCTATCTATAAGTAAAAGGATAATATATGCAATTGTAAATCTGATTTTAACCCTCGGGTCCAGCCTGTGCACAGTGGAATCTGTGCTGTAATACTGGCCCAGAGTAATGTCCTTTAGCATGTTTTTTCTCCTAATTATTCTTTGCTATAATGCCAGCCTAATGCCTTTTTTATTGCAGCTATGCCTGCCTCTTCCTCAGTGACAAAACACTCTACAGGAAGACCAGCCTCCCGTAGCTTTATAAGTATCTGCATCATAACTGGTAGCTGATGCATTTCTCCCGTTTCCTTCCAAATTGTGTAAAAAGCATTGGCAGGACTGCCGTTATATACCACGTTGCCCTTTTCCATAACTATAACTTTGTCTGCGTACTTAGCAACACTTTCTATATCATGGCTAACCATAAGAATAGTTATGCCTACCTCACGATGTAGAATGTCAATTATAGCAAGCATTTCTTCCTTGCCGGCAGGATCAAGACCCGCCACCGGTTCATCTAATATAAGATACTCTGGCTTCATGGCAAGTACTCCTGCCAAAGCCACTCGTCTTCGTTGACCACCGGAAAGCTTGCTTAAAGGCATATCATACATATCCTCAGAAAGTCCTACCAGACTGATGGCCTCATAAGCACGTTTTTCCGCTTCCACCTCTGAAATCCCTACATTTCTTGGTCCAAACACAACGTCCTCGTATACATTTTTTGCAAAAAGCTGCTGTTCCGGATATTGAAAAACATATCCTATCTTACATCTTAGTTTTCTTATATCAGTACTTCTATCACCAATATCCATGCCATCTACATACACTGAACCTAAGGATGGCGAAATAAGTCTTGGAATATGAGATAAAAGAGTTGATTTGCCGGAACCTGTGGAACCAACAATAGCAACGTACTCTCCCTTGGCAACCGTTAGCGATACCTTATCAAGAACCTTTTTCCTGCCGTAAGAAAAAGATACTTTATCAAAAAGTATAGCATTTACCGGGTCAACCTTCCTACTATCCTCCACCAGCTCTGGCAAAGGCACACTCTTTTCAAAGGCCATAGGATATTCCATCTTGATACGATTTACTATGCCATCTACTGTATATATGCTACTATCATTTATAATACCCTCATCTACAAGTTTACTTTTTATTACTACTGATTTAGGGCAATCAAGGCCGTAGTCGCGAAGCTCCTCACCACGTGAAAAAATAGCCTCACGCCTACCCTTCATAACAATCTTTCCCATATGCATCACATATATTTTATCAGCAACAATAAGTTCCTCCATCATGTGGGTAATCATAATCACTGTAATGCCAAGTTCATCTTTTAGCTTCTTCATAAGAGCTATAATATCCCACCTGGATTTTGGATCAAGCATGCTGGTAGCCTCATCTAAAACTATGCATTTAGGTTCCATAGCTAGCACTCCTGCAATGGCTACCTTTTGTTTCTCCCCACCTGAAAGCTCATTTATTCTTCTATCCGAAAAATCCTTCGCGTAAGCGTACTTCCTCTTTTTTTCTGTCTTATCTTTAGAGCTATCCTTGGTTGTATCCTTGATATAAGTTGTTAGGCCTGCTCGGTCTATAGCCTTTAAAACTCTTTCCCAAAGCTTGTATTGAGGAACGCCTATATTTTCTGCGCCAAAGGCCACATCCTCCGCCACAATACTTCCTATAAGCTGGTCGTCGGGATTTTGGAAAACCATTCCCACATCCTTTCTAACCTGAAGCTCGTTATTTTCATCCAGTGCATCCCTTCCACCTATAATAACTGTGCCCTCTATAGGTAAAAGGAGGCGGTTTAATATCTTAGCAAGGGTACTTTTCCCCGAACCATTTTTACCTACAATACCTACAATCTCACCTTTTTTTGCATCAAAATTAATCCCACGGATAGCGTTAATCATATCTGTGAGATAGCCCTCTTCATCTCTTTCAAAATATTCAAATGCCAAATCTTCTATCTTAATCATGGATTACATCTCCACTGTGAATATATACTAACTTCCCTACCATAAGTCCCAACCATCACAAAATATGATTAGATTTTATCACGATTTCGGTAAAAAGGGAAATATATTTAACTGTGAAATATATGTTAAATGTGGTTTACAAAAAAAGAGTCAGTGCTTTGTCGCACCGACTCTTTTTTAAATCCACTATATTACTGAAGTAGCTCCAGCACAAGACTCTTCGGTATTGCACCAGATGTCCTTTTTACTTCTTCGCCATTTTTGATAACTACAAGTGTTGGTATACTCATAATACCGTATTTGGCTGCTAAATCTCCCTCAGCATCTACATTTACCTTTCCAACCTTGATGTCTGCTCTCTCCTCTGCTACTGCATCAACCACAGGAGCCATCATCTTACAAGGACCACACCAATCAGCCCAAAAGTCAAGTAATACCGGAACTGAACTTTCTAAAACTTCACTTTGGAAATTCTCAGCTGTAATCTCTATAACTGCCATAATATCCCTCCCTAAGTTATATCTATGGTACTTCCTTAGCTATAGCATAAGCCCACCATACTAAAATTATACATATGGAACAAATAAATGTCTATACCTGTCTTTCATCTCCCCAGAAAAAGAGTGCTGTTGTTCCTGGACCTGTATGACTACCTATAGTAGTTCCAATATAATTTATGATAATCTCACCGTCTATCTTATGGAACTTCTCCTTTATAGCAGCAGCAACGGCTTCAGCGTCCTCCGGACATGCAGACATAGAAATATAGCATTTTCCAGAATAATCTACTCCACCCTCTGCGTGCTGCTCCATAAGCTCAGCCATACGTTTGATGCCCTTTTTCTTACCTCTTACCTTTTCTCTAGGAATAAGCTTTCCCTCGTTGTTGACCTCAATAATAGGGCATATATTAAGCATATTTCCAATTGTTCCAGACGCCTTAGAAACACGACCACCCCTAACAAGGTACTTAAGGTCTGTAACTAATATCCAGTGATTCATCTTAAGCTTAACATCTTCAACCCAAGCAGCTATCTCATCTATAGTGGCACCATTCTTCTTTTTCTCGCTGATTTCTACCATGAAAAGTCCATAGCCTGCTGAAGCAGCAAGAGAATCAATGATAATAATCTTGCGATCAGGATATTTTTCCAAAAGCATATCCTTAGCTATAGTTGCAGAGTTATAAACTCCTGAAATACCAGATGACAATGAAAGATGAATAATATCCTTTCCCTCCTCTAAAAACGGAGTGAAGAACTCCACAAACTCATCTGGATTAATCTGAGAAGTTGCTGTGTCAGCCCCCTCTTCCATCTTCTTGTAAAAATCATCAAAGTTCATAGATTGACCTAAGTCATCAAGATATGAAACCCCATCTAATGTATAATGAAAGTAAATATACTTAATATCGTGTTCCTCAAACTGCTCCTTTGTCAAATCTGCTGTAGAGCATGCACTAATAATAAAATCTGCCATTTTAACACCTCACAAAATTATCTTTACTATCACATGTAGTTTTCAATACTATGTTATACATTTTCCTTTATTATGTCAAGGAGTTTTCCAAAATATCACATTTGTTTTTTATACATTTTGTATTTATATATGATTAAGGTAAATTTATATACATATATCCTATATATCTTTTCTCTTCATATTGTTCAGCATTTCCTTGTCTTCCTTAGCTACACGATAGGATTCCCGCATTTTTTGAATAGCTTTGTTGTATGTAAAATCATCTAATGTATTTTCCCCAATTTGCATATATGCAAGTGTTTTTTCTCGTTGTTTGGCAAATGCGGTAGCAAGAGCCCATGCCACTCCCATTTTGCGATAGTAGCCATCATGCTTCATATAATCAAGGATTGACAAGGTTCTATCAATATATTCATCAGTAAGATAATAATCCATAAGCATAACCGCCACGAAACGCTGTTTAAACTCACTGTTTTCATGGGAATAGGTTTCTAAAAAGCGCAAAAATTCTTCTCGGTTTTTTTCAACTATTTTTAAAGTAGCACAGAAACCATCGCAAAGTGACCAGTCATTTATCTTCCTGACATATCTGGCTATGTATGGTAACAAAGTATCCAGGTCCGCCTTTGCATATCCTATAACGAAGCCCTGAAGATTTACCTCCTCAAATGTATCATCCAACGCATTGTCTAAGTAAGTCTTCCAATCTCCTTTGGCAATTTCCTTAGCCAGATTTCTAAGAGCCGGGATTCTCACTCCCAGTATAGGTCGGCTACCCGGTATAAGCGACTGGGAAAATTCCTTGTATTTAGCTTCTGCCATAGCCTCTAGACGTTGTCTTATTTCTTGGTTGTTCATCTAGTATTCTCCTTTTTTCTCGGTGCTCCGCTAATCATTCTACTGTTCTATCAATATAGCCCTACAAGGTGCTCCGTCACAACCACCTAAATTCAGCGGTGCTGCATTTAATAAATATTTTCCATCTGGCACAGCCTTAAGAACTATACCCTCAAGTAAAATGATTTCCTCACCTAGTAATATCAAATGTACCTCTTTAGGTGCATTTTCAGGTCCCACAGTCTGACTTTCATTACCTATAAGCTTGATTTTAGCCCTCGCAAAAACTTTGGCAGCATCAGCAGTAACAGTGGCTTTTCCACCAATCAAAATTCGTTTATCTGCCTTGCATTTGCCTGCTTTGTCTAATATATTTCTCGCATCTTCAGCAGTTACATCACCAGTGTGATGAACCACATAGCAATCCCCAACAAAGGCATCAAGTGATAACTCATCTATGGTCTTCCCCTCATCTAAAAAATGATATGGTGCATCCACATGCGTTCCGTTATGGGCACACATAGTAAGCTCTGTAAGGTTGCATATACCCCCACCTTCTATAGTCTCCATTTTTCTTCCAATAGGTGATGGATCTCCCGGAAACACTGTACAGGAAAACACTTCCTGTGAAATGTCGTAAATCATTCTTTACCCTCCTTGTTGTTAAATCTTACTCTATTTTCTAGTGATTATTCAGCGTCAGCACAGTATCTGATTCAAAATACTTTTAATTTGCTTCATCATACCACAGAAACATAAGTTTATCAAAATAATCATCTCCAAACAAAAAGCTATTACATTTAAAGATGTTGTATACACACCTTCAAATACAATAGCTTTCTCATTTTTATATGGATAATATCTCCCATGTATATTTATAATATATTTACTCCGTGAGCCTTTGCGGTTTCTAAAACATCCTCCGGCCAGATTGAAGACTGTACCTCTCCGATATGTGCTCTTTGAAGGAAGAACATACATATACGAGATTGTCCTATACCACCACCAATAGTGTATGGAAGTTCCTTATCAAGCACTGCTTTCTGGAATGGGAGGGTAGCCCTATCCTCACAGCCTGATTTTTTGAGCTGAGCATCTAATGCGTCTTCATCAACACGAATTCCCATAGATGAAAGCTCAAGTGATATATCAAGAACTGGATAGTATACTAAAATATCTCCATTCAGAGTCCAATCGTCATAGTCTGGTGCTCTACCATCGTGGCGCTCACCTGAAGCAAGCTTGTCACCAATGCCCATGAGGAATACTGCACCCTTTTCCTTAGCTATAAGGTTTTCTCTCTCCTTTGGAGTCTTGTCTGGATACATATCCTCAAGCTCCTGAGTAGTAATAAATGCAATTTCATTTGGAAGAAATGGATCCATAAAATGGTATCTTCCACATATGTAATACTCAGTCTGCTTAATAGCCATATATATACGGAATACCGTTTCCTTTAAGGTTTCGATATTTCTGTCTTCTTTATTAATAATCTTCTCCCAGTCCCACTGGTCAACGTAGATTGAATGAATGTTATCTGTATCCTCATCACGACGGATAGCACTCATATCTGTATAAAGTCCCTCTCCTACAGAAAAACCATAGTTTGCAAGGGCAAGTCTCTTCCACTTGGCAAGAGAGTGAACTATCTCCACTGGTGCATCATTTTGCTCCTTTACACCAAATGAAACCGGACGCTCAACACCATTTAAGTTGTCATTAAGACCTGATTCAGGCTTAACAAAAAGTGGTGCAGATACTCTGGTAAGCTTAAGAGCCGATGCCAGAGCTCGCTCAAAATAATCCTTAACTTCTTTTATTGCAATTTCTGTGTCCTTGATGGACTGTGGGCTTTTATAGCCCTCTGGAATATATATAGTTCCCATATATATTGCCTCCTATTATATTAATTTGGCAAATAATTGCCTTTTGCCTCTAATTTATTCATGCAAGTTATAACAGTTATAGGTTACTGTTTCTTTCTTGCCAGAATCAAGATAGGTTATCTCAGCAACAACACTTGCTTCATCTGCCGGTACATCATTATATATTTGATACAAAAGCATAGATGAAATGGAAAAGCTAATCAGGTTATCCAAATTATCCTCACTGGCGATAGATACTGTTATTTTGGTATAATCATCATTATATTTATAATATGATGTACCTATGAAAGTAATCATCATCATATTATCAGTCATAATTTCTACCAAGCCATCTATTTCCGCCTCTTTTTGCTCCTTTGTATACTCAAATACAATTTCATCATTTGAATTGATATATACACTTTCACAAACTCCTTTTGCAACCATTGGCTTAAGCTGATATTTTTCAAATTCTTCTATTTCATTTTCATCAACAGTACTACTATTTTCTCCTAGCAAAAGTTCTAATGGAACATAGTATTTCTCAGTTCTGTTTAATAATACTATAGCTAAGGCAACGCCTGCTACCAGAAATACAAAAATAACTAAGATGATTGCCAGTTTTTTCTTCTTCATAGTACCGTTTCCTTTCATTCGCCATGGCGCCCTTACCTGCTTCGCCGGTAAGGAGCTACGGCATTCGCCGTTTTCCATGCTGTAGGCCATACTTACATTCGCCATGGCGCCCTTAACAGCTTCGCTGTTAAGGGGCTACGGCATTCGCCGTATACATAATGACCGTAATATGTCTGGATGTGAGCAAGCTCCCACCATCCAATTCCGCTCATTATGTGCATGGCTCATTAGAGTTCGCAATTATTAACTGTTCTTGGGAATGGAATAACATCTCTGATGTTGCCCATACCGGTAACGTACATTATCATTCTTTCGAAGCCAAGTCCAAAGCCTGCGTGACGAGTTGAACCAAACTTTCTAAGGTCGAGGTAGAAATCATAATCCTCTGCCTTAAGACCAAGCTCCGCCATACGTGCAGAAAGCTTCTCATAGTCATCTTCTCTCTGGCTACCGCCAATAATCTCTCCGATACCAGGTACAAGACAGTCCATAGCGGCAACTGTCTTTCCATCCTCGTTAAGCTTCATATAGAATGCCTTAATATCCTTTGGATAGTCTGTTACGAATACAGGACGCTTAAATACCTCTTCAGTAAGGTATCTCTCATGTTCAGTCTGAAGGTCACAACCCCAGTATGCTTTAAACTCAAATTTATCGTTATTCTTCTCTAATATCTCAATAGCCTCAGTGTAAGTCACATGACCAAACTCTGAGTTCATAACACCCTCAAGTCTCTCAATAAGACCCTTGTCAATAAAGCTGTTGAAGAACTTCATTTCCTCTGGTGCATTTTCAAGAACGTAACGAATAATATACTTTATCATGCTCTCTGCAAGCATCATATCATCCTTAAGGTCTGCAAATGCTATCTCCGGCTCAATCATCCAAAACTCTGCTGCATGACGGGTTGTATTTGAATTCTCTGCTCTAAATGTTGGTCCAAAAGTATAAATGTTTCTAAATGCCATCGCATATGTCTCGCCATTTAACTGACCACTAACTGTAAGGTTAGTCTGCTTGTTGAAGAAATCCTCTTTGAAATCAACCTTGCCATCATCAGTAAGAGGAAGGTTATTCATATCCATAGTTGTAACAGTGAACATCTCACCCGCACCCTCACAGTCACTACCAGTGATAATTGGAGTGTGCACATATACGAAGTCTCTCTCCTGGAAGAACTTGTGAATAGCATAGGCTACAAGTGAACGTATTCTGAACACTGCCTGGAAGGTATTAGTTCTTGCACGAAGGTGTGGTATTGTACGAAGATACTCCATAGTGTGTCTCTTCTTCTGCAATGGATAATCTGGTGTTGACTCACCCTCCACCTCTATATTAGTTGCCTGAATCTCAAATGGCTGCTTTGCATCTGGTGTAGCTATAAGTGTACCCTTTACTATAAGAGCAGTACCTACATTTACCTTGGCAATCTTGTCAAAGTTTGACATTGTATCGTTGTACACTACTTGTATTGGCTCAAAAAATGTACCGTCGTTAAGTACCAGAAATCCAAAAGTTTTGGAGTCACGGTTGCTTCTTACCCAACCACCAATCTCTATCTCCTTGTCAAAATATGCTTCCTTGTTTCTAAATATCTCTCTTACTTCAATAAGTTCCATATCCTCGCTCCTTATCTGTGAATCTACACTATCTATATCACATCTATATATGTTTCAGCATTAAATGCTGTCTACCATCTTTTTAACATAGTCATATATATGGCTACCTGCGTCATTTCCATACTTCTCGATAAGCTTAACTATACGGGTCTCAATAATAATACCATCTGCTATATCGCTGTATCTTGCAATCTGTTCTGGGGTATTTGCACCAAACTCAATAACCACAGGTGTATCTGTTATTTTTCTGATACGGGCCACGGTCTCAACCAGCTTACTGCTAATTTCACCCTCTGCCACATGCTCCGCAGATGGAAGTATGTATATATAGCCTGTTGAATCCTCAGCTATCATTTTGATTCTGTCACCACTGTTAGTGGATATAAGAGAAATAATATCTATATCATACTTCTTTGCCTCTTCCACCAGCTCCCCCTTTTCCTCGTAGGAAAGGTCAGGGATAATGATTGCATCAACTCCGGTCTCTTTACATTTTGCACAAAATCTATCATATCCATACTTGTAAACCGGATTGAGATATGTAAGAAGCACAAGTGGTACATCCACTCTTTTGCTGGCCTTTGCCACCATATCAAACACCATATCTGTGGTACATCCACCTGGTGCTGATAAGGCTCTTACATTTGCCTCCTGAACTACAGGTCCCTCTGCAATAGGATCAGAGAAAGGAATACCTATCTCTACTACAGCTGCCCCTGCATTGGCAATCTCCACAATAAAATCTTCTGTTTTCTCTATACAAGGATCTCCTGCTGTCAAAAATCCTATAAATGATTTCTTGCCTACTAAGGCTTCTTTAACTCTACTCATGTAAATCCACTCCTCTATATCTTGCTATAGCTGCAACGTCCTTATCACCACGACCGGACAGACAACAAATAATAATCTGATCCTTGTCCATAGTAGGAGCAATCTTCATAAGATGCGCCACTGCGTGGGAGCTCTCTATAGCTGCTATAATACCCTCTGTTCTTGCAATGTATTCGAATGCATTTACCGCCTCATCATCTGTAACAGGAACATAAGATGCTCTGCCCGAATCGTAAAGGTTTGCGTGTTCTGGTCCAACTCCAGGATAATCAAGTCCTGCTGAGATAGAATATACAGGAGCAATCTGTCCATACTCGTCCTGACAGAAATATGATTTCATACCATGGAAGATTCCAAGAGAGCCTGTATTTACTGTAGCTGCCGTCTCTGTAGTATCAATACCCTTACCTGCTGCCTCACAACCAATAAGCTTAACGTCTTCGTCCTTTATAAACTCATAGAACATTCCCATAGCATTACTTCCACCACCTACACAAGCCATAACCACATCCGGAAGCTTACCTTCCTTCTCAAGTATCTGGGCTCTTGCCTCACGGCTTATAACACTCTGGAAATCTCTAACTATCATAGGAAATGGATGTGGACCCATAACTGAACCAAGCACATAAAGTGTATCTTCTGTTCTTCTAGCCCACTCACCCATACACTCATTTACTGCATCCTTAAGAGTCATGGTTCCTGACTCAACAGCATGCACCTTGGCACCTAAAAGCTCCATACGGTAAACATTTAAAGCCTGTCTGATGGTATCCTCTTTACCCATAAATATTTCACACTCAAGCCCTAAAAGTGCAGCTGCAGTTGCAGTTGCAACACCGTGCTGTCCTGCACCAGTCTCAGCTATAATTCTGGTCTTACCCATTTTCTTTGCAAGAAGAGCCTGACCTAATACATTATTAATCTTGTGGGAGCCAGTGTGATTTAAATCCTCACGTTTAAAATATATCTTAGCACCGCCAAGATCCTTGGTCATCTTCTCTGCATAGTAAAGAAGTGATGGTCTGCCTGCATACTCTCTTGAAAGATTATTCAGCTCATTTATAAAATCCTCATCATTCTTGTAAAACTCGTAAGCCTCTTCTAACTTGTTTACTTCATTCATCAGTGATTCAGGTATGTACTGTCCACCGTGAATACCATATCTTCCCTTTGACATAAGTGCCTCACTTTCTGTATAGTTTAATTCATCTGGGTTTCCTGCATCTATAAACATCTATATATAAAATCTTGAAATGTATATCAACACATTTTGGGACACAATAATAGCTATTCTAAAACTAATATATTATACACTCATACATCAAAGAATAACAAGCATTTTTTAACATTTGTGAATATAATATTTGCCATAAATGCAATTTTGTTATCGGACCCTCGCATAAAATAGTAAAATAACCTCTTCAAATATAAAAAAACAATGACATTTTTTCTTAAACAAGAAAATATGTCATTGTTTTTTTATTTACTCCTCTGTTTGGCCACTATTTCCATTTTCATCCAGATATACCCAGGTAATAGTATACTCAATTCCAAAGGCCTCTCCTATGTTGTTTACATATTCTTCCAAAAGATCCTTTGTGCGTTCTCTCGCTTCTGTGAGAAGGGCTGTATCATTGGATGCAGTTTCCTCCAAATGTGCCTGCGCTTCTGCAAAAGCATAGGTCTGATCTTCCGCTGTGATTTTTGCAGAATCATCATCGATTATAAAAGAATTCTCATTAAGCGTGTCCGCGTCAACCTCACACTCTAATACCTTTGCTTCCGGAATAGTTATAGTAACATTCGTATCCTCTACTTCCATAGTAACCAAGGTTGCATCAACACCTATAGTTACTATACCACTGTACTCTATCCAGAATTTTTTGTCCTTTGCCCAAATCCATACACCACTGGCATCTTCCTCATAATATTTTGCCACGTTGTGGTAATAGCACTCCATTACTGCAAGCTCACATATGGCCTGCATCTGAGTTATTTGCGGTTCAGTATTTACCTTAGGCTCTTCCTTTTTTCCGCATGCAACCAGGGAGAGACTCATAAGTGACAACAGTGAAAATATTAGTATCTTCTTCATAAATCTCCCTCCTATTCTATTACTATTTCGAATTCAGGATCCACCTGCTTAACAAAAGGCGAAACCAAAGCATTCACCACATTTACGGCATTTTGACGGGCAGACTCAATTATGGCCTCTTGATTGTTGCTCTCCATCATAACATCATACTTACAAAGCTTAAATGCCTCCTCAGAAATAGTTGGAGTATTCAGCTTATCATTTACAAATATGTAATCTAGGGATCCTATGTCCACAAATGTATCCATAATTTCCACTTCTGGTAGTTTTATGTTAACTACTTTTTTCTCCTGATCCACACTTATTTCAATATCCTCAAAGTCAATACCTGCTTTAACATTTGCCTCGTAGGATACATAATAACCTACATCTTCCTTGCCCTCATAGTCAGAAACCTCTGCAACACCGTTATATACAACTGTAAAGGTAGATAACTCGCTAACTTCTATAATCTTTTCCAGGGTAGAAACAGTAATAACTTCTTTTACAGGCTCTTTCTTTTTTAGGGCCTTAACCAACAAAACCGCACCTACTACAATTACCGCAAGAGCAATTAATCCTATGATAGTCTTTAATCCAAATATACTGATAGATTGCTTACTTTCTGTCACTTCTACCTTTGTTACTTCCTCGTCCTCATTTGCCTTTTTCCCCATATGTACCTCCCTTCAAAAACCTTTCATGTTCACATATCGAGTATAATTTTACACACTTACTATTATAACATCTAGCGACTATAAATACAAATAATTCCAGCCCCCTATTTATTCGTCTATTGAACAATTTCAACTTTTTTAGTTCAAAAAAACGGTGTATTCCATCGCTGGAATACACCGCATTTTTTTATATTGAGAAAAGCAATTCTCCATAGGTTGGGTATGGAAGCATAGATTCTGGCATAAGAGTTTCTGCCTCATCAGCAAATACTCGTATATCCTCCATATCCTTAAGGACTACCCTCTGATAGTACTTTGCACTTTCAAGACTTCCTTCTATAGATTTAGCTGACATATTATCAGTTTTAAGCTTTTCTATACCATTATAAAGATTTGTCTGAGCTAAAGAAAGCTTTTTAATTAAGCTTTCCTCGCTGACTAAAGTCACATCAGGCACAACTGATTTTTTTAAACTTGCAGTTCTCGCAAGCTGTTCTGTGTAAGAAATCATAGCTGGAAGCAAATCCTTCTGTATCATCTCCACCATAGTATTAGCCTCGAGATTGATAGTTTTTGAATAGTTATCAAGCATAATTTCATAACGGGAGTAAAGCTCCTGCTCAGTAAATATTTTATGTTCAATAAGAAGTTTTTTGTTTTTCTCACTGATAAACTGCTCTAATGCATCTGGTGTAGAAACCAAGTTGAACAAACCTCTATTACCTGCTTCCTCAACCCACTCATCAGTGTAACCATTACCATTAAAGATTACTCTTCTGTGGTTAGCCATAGTCTCCTGCACCAGCTTACGAATAGCCTGCTCCATATCCTCAGAAGCAACACCCTCAAGCTTTTCTCTAAACACATTGAGAGTCTCAGCCATAGCTGTGTTAAGAAATACATTAGGATCTGCAACAGAAGCCGCTGAGCCTAACATTCTGAACTCAAACTTATTACCGGTAAAGGCAAATGGTGAAGTTCTATTTCTATCTGATGTATCCTGAAGGAAGTGTGGAAGAACCTTTGCAATATCCATTTCCACCTTATCCTGCTGGTCAATCTCTCTATCCTTCTGAATAGAACGCATAATTTTGTAAAGGTCATCTCCAAGATAAACCGAAACAATGGCAGGAGGTGCTTCATGTCCACCAAGTCTGTGGTCATTTCCTGCACTGGCTACAGATATTCTAAGAAGGTCTGCATAATCATCTACTGCTTTAATTACTGCAGCAAGAAAAACTAAAAACTGAGTATTCTCTGCCGGAGTCTTTCCAGGATTAAAAAGGTTTTCCCCTGTATCAGTTGTAAGAGACCAGTTATCATGCTTTCCGCTACCATTTATGCCTGCAAATGGTTTCTCGTGAAGAAGACAAACCATATTATGCTTGTCGGCAAGTTTCTTCATAATCTCCATAGTAAGCTGGTTGTGGTCAACAGCAACATTGGCTGTTTCAAATACCGGTGCAAGCTCATGCTGTGCAGGAGCAGCCTCGTTGTGCTTTGTTTTGGCAGGTATACCAAGTTTCCAAAGCTCCATATCAAGTTCATGCATATATGCAGCTATACGTGGCTTAAGATTACCAAAATAGTGGTCCTCCATCTCCTGACCCTTTGGCGCCGGTGCACCAAAAAGAGTACGCCCTGTATATTTTAAATCCTTACGATTCTGATAAACATCCTTATCTACAAGGAAGTATTCCTGCTCTGCGCCAATAGTAATAGAAATGTGCTTTACTTCGTTATTACCAAGAACGTGAAGCAACTTAACTGCAGCACGATTTAAGGTTTCCATAGAACGAAGAAGAGGTGTCTTTTTGTCCAATGCCTCTCCGCTATAGGAACAAAATGCTGTAGGTATGTAAAGTGTCTTATCCTTGATAAATGCCGGCGAAGTAGGATCCCAGGCTGTATATCCTCTAGCCTCGAAGGTTGCTCTAAGTCCACCTGATGGAAAGCTGGACGCATCCGGCTCACCCTTTACAAGCTCTTTGCCTGAAAAATCCATAATAATCTGGCCATCACCTGTAGGTGAAATAAAACTATCATGCTTTTCAGCAGTAAC
>SVED01000061.1 GCA_015057515.1 Lachnospiraceae bacterium | reverse complement strand
ATATGTTGCTTATGCCCTGTTCAAGAGGAAATGACATACACCAGTTTTCAATAGTTTCTTCCCCTGTGTTTGTTATAGTTACTGTTGCTGTATACCCTGTTTCCCACTTATTGTCTAGTTTGAATGTTACTGAATATCCTTCACTATCGTAGGTGGATTCGTATACCTCTCTTGCATCAGTATCTGTAGCCACTGTTTCCATAGCCAGTGTGGCATCACCTATGCCACTCATTACACTTGTGAAGAATAATCCTACGGACATGACTATAGGCAGTATTCTTCCTTTGATAAACCCCTTTTTACCTTTCATCTTTTTCCTCCTTATGGTATGAATTTGACACATTTCCTAAATGTGTATTTCCTTGTGATAGGTTATAACCTACATATTTTTCATTTTATCAAACATAAAGAGAATTTTGCCTTTTCAGGAGCGAAGGGTGTGTTTTTTGGAGTAAACTAACATTTTGCTAATGTAATACATGTTTTTAGTGCAGTTTACTCCAAAAAACACACCCTTCGCTCCTTTTTTTACTATATTGGACAATTTTATGATAGAATAATAAGTTTAAAAAGCTACCATATCACAAGACGCAATATCCGCATCTTATAATATGGTAGCTTTTTTTATCAATATATTTCAATATCTTGGCAAGATTTGCACGTTTTAGGCAAACTTTGCAAGTTTTTTGGTTATTTTACAAATTATTTATCATATCTGAGAGCTCATCTAACCAGTCGCCCTCAAAATCTTCAATACATCCTGCATCAACCTTCTCGCGAAGTTTAGTCTCCATAGGTATCTTGGCAACCATAGGAATACCATATTCCTTTGCCAATTCCTCGATGTGACTTTCACCATAGATGTAATGTTTCTTGTCGCACTCATCACAAATAAAGTAAGACATATTTTCAACTATACCAAGTATAGGTATATTCATCACCTCAGCCATACGAACAGCTTTGCCTACTATCATAGACACTAAGTCCTGAGGTGATGTAACCACGATGATACCATCAACAGGAAGTGACTGGAATACCGTGAGGGGAACATCTCCTGTTCCCGGTGGGCAGTCAACCAACATAAGGTCTACATCCTGCCACAGTACATCTGACCAAAACTGCTTAACAGTTCCTGCAATAACTGGTCCTCTCCATATAACCGGCTTTGTGTCATCATCAAGCAAAAGGTTAACTGACATAACCTCTATACCGGTCTTAGTATTTATAGGAAAAATCATCTCTCCGTTTGCATTAGCTTTTTCCTTCAGATCAAAGGTCTTAGGTATAGATGGGCCTGTAATATCCGCATCTAAGATAGCTGTCATATTTCCTTTTCTCTGGGAAAGAACTGCAAGAAGTGAGGTAACCAGAGACTTGCCAACGCCGCCCTTACCGCTTACTACAGCTATAACCTTCTTAATATTTGAATATTCATTTCCTGCCTCGAGCAAGCTTTCCTGCTTTCTCTCACTGCAATTTGCACTACAGGTTGAACAGTTATGTGTACAATTTTCGCTCATATTTTCCTCCTATATTCTCTCCATCACCCTAAATTTTCTAACACAACAAGTCACAAAAAGTATTATAGCAAGGAAGGCTGCCAAATAGTCTGTCACAGGCTGTGCAAGGGCAATCAGTCTTGCCTCGTCAAATATCTTTGTAAATGTAAATAATATTGGCATATATATCAGTCCCTGTCTGCTGACAGAAAGTATCAACGACGGAAGAGCCGCTCCCGTTGACTGAATAGCATTTATCATAACAAAAAGTATTCCAATAATCGGACCGGAAATAATGTATATTCTCGAGAAAGACATTCCAAAATCAAGGGCTGCTTGGTCATCTAGTATAACCTTAACCAAATCTAAAGCAAAAATATAGCATATGAGTGTCATAATCAAACTCAGACAAAACGCCAGAGTAAGCGAGAACCTTAGCACCGCCATATATCTTTTCTTATTTCCTGCTCCAAAGCAATATCCAAGAAGAGGCTGGACACCAGTACCAAGACCGATAAGAAGCATAACCACTATCATATTTACCTTCATGGCTGCACCAAGTCCTGCTACTGCCATATCACCGAAATCCATCATAACATTGTTGATTATGATATTTGAAACACTCATAAGCATACTGTTAAGTGAGGCTGGAATACCTATAGCAAATACGCCCGTAAGTATATGTCCCCTCGCCTGATAGTCCGAAGGCTTGATAGAAAGTATAGACCTTCTTGAAAGCATATGTTTTGTATAGTAAACAGCCGAAAATACATTTCCAATTACTGTTGCAATAGCTGCACCAGCTACATCCCAATTAAATCCGAGGATGAGTATAGGGTCCAATATTATGTTTACCAAATTACCCATAATCATGCCCGCCATAGCAATCTTTGCATTACCTTCAGATCTAATAATATTACTGAAAGCATTGCTTACAATAAGAAATGGAATACCAAAGGAAACAATTTTTAAATACTCAGAAGTAAATCCTATGGTTTCATCACTGGCACCAACCATTCGACATATTGGTTCTGCAAATATAAATATGGCTATCATGGATACAATACCAACACTTAAGCCTGTCCAATAGCAAAAGGAAGATACCTTTTTTGCTTTTGCATGGTTTCCTTCTCCAAGAGTTCTTGATATGAGAGAGGTTCCGCCAATACCAAACAGCATACCTACTGCCATAAATATTAAAAACACCGGAGTTGCTATAGAAACTGCTGCCACCATTAAATCATTCTTTGTCTGACCTATAAATACAGTGTCCGCCAGGTTATATACAAGTACCATTATCATACTGATTATAGATGGCACTACATTACTTATAACAGCTTTAGGGACTGGGGCGTTTCTAAATATCTCCGTTGTTATTTCATTTCTATTCATAAATAATATGCTCCTAAATATAAAACTAAACTAATCGTGACAAGAGACTGTGTACAATTTAAATATTGAGTATGTATATATACAAACACGCTCTCGCTCCGTTGCTCAAGTTCGCAAAGGGTTTGTCATATACATACTCAATATTTAAATTATACTACAGTCTCTATGGACCCATATCATTATATGTATTTATAAGTTGTATTTCAATAGTTTTCGTAAATATTATATGTGGCTTTTGATAGCCTTAGCAAGAGCCTCCTGCTCTGTGGCAACTGTCTCCTTTGGAGTCCACGACATATTTACTCCATCATTCTTAAATCTTGGAATCAAATGCAGATGGAAATGATGAACTGTCTGTCCAGCCACTTCTCCATTATTCTGAAGAATATTTAAACCTTCGCAGCCTGTCTCAGCTTTAATAGCTCTTGCAACTACAGTAGCAAGAGAAAAGAGCTTTCCTGCAGTCTCTGCATCCATCTGAAATATGTTATCAAAATGCTCTTTTGTAATAATAAGAACGTGACCCTTATTTGCAGGGGCAACATCTAATATAACTCTGAAATCAGAAGTCTCATAAATAGTAGCTGAAGGGATATCTCCCTTTGCTATTTTACAGAAAATACAATCGTCCTTTATCATTTATTTTTCCTCCCTAAAAAATGGTATCTGCCCTATATTTTAAGACAAATACCATTTTATTACAAGATTATTTTACACTGTAAATCCTCGATTAGAGTAGTCTTTACTGCCCAAACTTTCATTCAACACTCCCTTGCCATAGGTAAGTCCTGCATATACCTTATGAGTGTTTTGCATAACCGGACCTTCCTCGTCCATCTGATGAAGCTTTTCAAAGGCCGGTAAGAGTGTATCTAACATTACCATACATCTGTCAATATCCTGAGGTTTTCTCTTTACGGCAGATGCTACAAGTCTTCCATATATAAATCTGAGGACATTTAAGACCTTTCTTCCCTGCTCGTCCGCCGGATTAATAGCACTCATAAGCTCGTTGTGAGTTTTCTTTGCCAGCTCTATGTACTTGCTGTACTGAGTCATATTTTCCTGGTCGTATGCAGTAATAGCATCCCCCATATATATTCTGTCAATATCAATAAGTATAAGTATCAGCTCACTATGGTTAGCCTGGGTAGTTCTCAGGGTGAATTCCTTAATCTGTTCCTTTGTCATATAAGCCCTCCATCCTATGATCTAGCTACTGTAAAAGCTGTAATATCGACTCTGGTCTCTCATTTGACTTCTGCATCATAGATATAGCTGACTGTGAAAGAACATCCTGCTGAGTATAGTTTGTCATCTCCTCAGCCATATTAGTATCCATAATACGTGAGTAGGCTGCAGTTATACTCTCTTCCTGAACCTCAAGGTTGTCATACACGTCATTAAGTCTATTTTCATAAGCTCCAAGCTTTGAACGAATGCTGGAAACCATTTTAACCGCCTCATCAATAGCTACAACTGCCTCCGATGCATACTCATTTGTGTACATAATGAGGTTGTCTACACCTAACATTTTTGCGCTAACAGATGGAATATCTATAGCTAGCTGCTCACCTGAATTAGCACCTGTCTGTACCACTAATGGTCCTGCTGTAAGAACCTCTATCTCTGATGAAATTGCTCCATCTTCTGCTGCACCTGGCTCAACTTCAACCTTCATCTCAAAGCCATTTCTATCTACTATGGTAATCTCATTTCCAAGAGTTGTGAGAGATGCTGTTGATGAAAATCCTTCATCAGTAACAGTTAGAGTAGCCTCACAGTCTGTACCTTCTTCCTTATCACCATCTGCTATACCAAGTAATGCCGCTAATTCCTCATTTTCTACACCTATCTCAACCTTCTGGTTGGAACCATACTCTCTAGTTTTAAAAATAACAGGTGCTCCACTTTCAAACTCTGCCTCAGTTTCTCCACCATCATTGGTAGCCATTACATCTATACCTATCTTAGAAAGATGTTCCTGAAGTTCGCTGTACACCTCTGTCATGGTCATACCCTCTTTTATTTCAACCAAGAAACCATTTACAGTAAATGTTCCTTCCTGAGCCGCTGTTACCGTTGTGTCTGAATATGTAAAACCAGTTGTGTAAAGGGCC
The DNA here is from genome assembly GCA_015057515.1 of Lachnospiraceae bacterium. Taxonomy (GTDB): domain Bacteria; phylum Bacillota; class Clostridia; order Lachnospirales; family Lachnospiraceae; genus Coprococcus_C. The sequence goes on along the minus strand of SVED01000061.1, from coordinate 8,304 downwards.
TGAGTTGCACTTGCAGTTACTTCAAGCTCATAGACACCCGGATCCACAGCTTCTGTAAGATATGTAGTTTGTATCTCTGTCGCAGTAGAAAGAGTACGTCTGGTCAAATCACCATTTAGAAGCTTTTGGTCATTGAAGGCTGTACTTCCCACAATCTGGTCAATCTCCTCTGCCAAGTTGTTAATCTCTTCCTGAATAGCGTCTCTGTCATCTTCACTATTTACGTCGTTGCCTGCCTGAACAGCAAGTTCTCTCATACGACCAAGAATAGAATGAATCTCTTCAAGTCCACCCTCTGCTGACTGTATAACTGATATACCATCGTTTGAGTTCATAGCTGCTCTATCCAAGCCCCTAATTTGAGCACTCATCTTAGTAGATATAGCAAGACCTGCCGCGTCATCCGCTGGACTTGTAATCTTATATCCTGATGAAAGTCTCTCCATAGACTTAGCAATATTTTTGTTAATTCTCTCAAAATGATCGCTGGCATTGAGTGCCATAGAGTTATGATTAATTCTCATAGTATTACCTCCAAACTTATCTCATCCTGTCTTGTTTAAACTATATATTTTATCGGTTTAGTTCAAATATTTCTTAACCTACTCTACCTAGAGAATCCTTCCCATAGCCTTAACCAAAGCCACTGATGCCTGATATAATCTACCAGAGTTATCTCCTGTTGCAGGCACAAAATTCTCTCCTATATCTACCATTGTTCCAAAGGATATATTTCCTGCCTCAAAGCCTTCTTTTGTAAGCTCTTCAAGTATGGTTGATGTCACCTGCAAAAGTCCAAAATTACCCTCACTGGTTGAGGAAATCATATATCCGGACATATGATTATTCTCACCCACTCTGATATCGGCAGTAATCTCTCCATAACTACCACCATCCATAGCAACTTGAATTCTTCCCCGGTTGGCCACATCGTGCTGGATGGTAAGATTCATAACCTTTATGCCCTCCTCTGTGGAAACCGGCACTTGGTATCGATCATTTTTAGCCATGTGACTCATAATATTAAAGCCTGCACTAACAGTTTTGATAGTGGATATATCCATACTTGTTATGGTACCCGTAACACCTGCTGTATACATAAGCTCTGTTATTCTATCTCTCAAATCCTCATATTTTAGGCTCATTTCCTCCTTGCCGCGAAGACTCTCTAGAATACTATCTGTAGTAAATTCAACCGGCACATCTTCTCCTAAAAGGGAGTCTGTCATAGCCTCAGTTTCCTCATCTATAAGATGGCTCTTTGAGTCTGTTTTAAAGTTCATCTTTGCAAGAAGCTGGGACACAAGACCATATATTCCACTTGAGTCAGCGAGCATAGTCTGAACTGTGATAACATTTACAGCAGTTATCTCTATACCGTGCTCTGCCATATATTCAAACACCTCATCTGAAGCCTCATCCACCTGCTTCATAAGAATTTCGTCATCTTGAAGTTTTTTATCATCTATGTCAAAATTCTTAGCAAAACCTGTTTCTATCTGAAGTTCCATGTCCTTACCTTTTGCAAGAACACTCTCCAGCATACCAAAGGAATCATCTACTGAAACATCTACCCCTGTTGCCTTTCTACTTCTCATGGCAGTGATAAGATTTCTAACTGTAAGGTCCATACCGCTATTAAAGAGCCAGCCAGCTTCTCTATCCCCAGACTTTGCAAGTTTATTCATAACTCTGTATATACCTATGTAACTTTCACGTTCTTCGGGACTAACCATTCCCCGCTTTTCCATATCCCTAAGATATGTAGCAAAATTTTCTGCCTCGGTTACACCTTTGTTATAATTCTTATCAGCAATAATCTGGTTTAACTCGTCTATAGGAACATCCAAAGGATTAATGCCATCCTTTATCATAGACAAAACTGCCTCTGGGTAAAAGGTATCCATTAGCTGATTAACCTGTCTGTCATAGCTTACAATCTGGTTAATATTAGTCTCGGTAATTTCCATGGAGTTATATCCAAGAATACGAACTGCTCTTTCATTTTCGTAGTTGACCGGAAGCTTCATTTCTTCCAAAATATCACTTACATTTGCAAAAGCTTTTCTAATGCTGTCACCCATATCTGCTCTTGGAGCTGTACCTACTGCCTCATAGCTTCTTCTCACTGCTTCAAAGCCTCCAACCTTTGATGATGGCTTATCTGCAGTCTCTTTGTCTGATAAAAGTTTTTCCTCATAAAGTGCATTTACGGTAAAATCTATACCCTTAAGTGGGGCTGCAATAATCCGTGCATCTGATTTTCCAAGTGTACCAATCTTATCCTGCATCTCCTTATATAAGGAAATGTTTTCACTGGTAGGTTCAACACCTGCTTCCTTAAATCTATTTCCTAAAAGCTGCTCTTCCATAGTACGAAGCTGATTAACCAGCTTTGCAAGGTCTCTGGTGTCAATGTTAAAATCAGACTTCACAAGTCTTCCTGCCGCCTCCATAGTCATAGAAAGACGAATCTCCTCCATCTGTCGCATAGCTGTAACAGCATGGATATCTTTATTTTCAATTCCTTGATAATCTGTAGACTTCTTGAAACTATTCCTCGCTTCATCACTTATGATTGCACCACTTCTTGAATATGCCACTGCTGACGCAATAGTAACCTGTTTGCCCGCTGCCACCATATCATAAACCATAGCTGGTTCTATAGATGCAACATTGTTATATAGCTCCTTCGCCTTCTCGACATACTTATCAACCTTAGACAAATCCACATCCAGGACATTCTTTCCTGCAATATCCTGATATTCCATATAAACTTTTAGGTTATCTGTGGTAACAGGAAGCTGATTATCTAACATAAACTGAGCTGCTTTTATGGTATCAGCCTTCACCTCATAACCTGCCTGTTCTATAACTCCTTCTACCTGAGGCATCATATCATTAATAACGGAAACGCTACCTTCTCTTGCAGCCATACTTCCGCTATAATGCGCCTTGTACATATTTTCCTTGTTTATATCTAAATTATTCTTGATTATGTAAACCAATTCGTTATTGGTTATATTGAACCCCTCTCCCTGGTTGACCTGAGTCTGATTCAAAGTAATCTCACTTTTCTCTGGAGCATTAGCAACATTATCAGCATTAGCAAGCTCCTTAAAATCAGTCACACTTACGTCCTTAAGCTCTATATCAGTTCCTGCAATCTTCGCAGTTCCTCCAACCATAGTAATTCCTGATGTATCTCCATCTGACAACCCCGCGTTAGCTAAAAGCTCTCTTGTTTCCTGGCGATGAGCTTCACCCCTCATGGTATTTACCATACCCATAACGTCAGAAAGCTTAGCAGATGTTACATCTATACCCATCATCTTAAGCTGCTTTATCTCATCACTAGTAAGGCTTCTTGATATCTCTTTTGCTTCTTCCTTAGCCTGACGCTCTTTGGTTGCCTGATCCTCCCCGGCCTCCTTCGCCTTCTCCTGTCTGTTTTTCAAGTACTCCTCAAAGTTGTCCATGGTGGTGTTAGATTTTACACCTGCCTTATCATTCTTGTCATACTTTAAAAATGTACTGATATCATTTAGAGAAGACTGCTCCTTTCCTGATTTGTCCACAACAAAATCAGAGCCTGCAGATACTCCAAGCCCTGATTTATATCCATCTGTACTAATATTCACAATATTGTTTATATTGTTATCAACTGTATGTCCCATAAAAACACCCGTCTTTCCAAATTATCTCTACTTAGATTATCGGAAGGGACGGGATATTTCTAAACTCTGTCCATAATAATTAATCCTCTACATAATCCAGAGGATTTACAACCTGGCCGTCTATTCTAATTTCAAAATGAAGGTGTGGACCTGTACTTCTACCGGTATTTCCTGAGTACGCAATAATATCTCCCTGAGATACCTGCTGTCCAACCTCTACATTTAACTCTGATAAATGGGCATATCTGGTTACCACTCCGTTTTCATGCTCCACATATACACTAATACCGTATCCTCCATTCCAGCCTGCCTGGGTAACAATACCGTCCTTAGATGCTGCAACTGGTGTTCCCATATCAACAGCTAAATCTACTCCATTATGGCTTGTCCCCCATCTAGGGCCAAATCCTGAGGATATAACATAATTTGTTACAGGTATAATATATTCTGGGCGGTCCTTTGTGCCTACATATATAATCTCAGGTTCTGCTGCCTGAATAATCTCTGTATCTAATATTTTTTCTTCTGTCTGTACCCCATCTTTGTAAACAGACATTACAGTTACGCTTTTGCTTCCTTCTTCCCCTTCCTGATATATTACAGTTTCATCTTTATACATAGTATCGTCATATACATATTGTATTGGCTCTTCATATTCCTGAACGTAGGTGTAAGTCTGTGTTAGTTTGTTTGTCACTGTTTCCTTTTCACTTACAAAATTATATGAAAAATCTGTTTTTTCCAATATAATACTTAGTCCAAGTAAAAAAATAATTCCTGCCAATATTACATATAGCTTTCTTTTGTAGGAGCTTTTCATATCTTCTGACATATAACTATCTCCTATAAATCTGTAATATTTTTGTAACAATTTTATTGTATGTTTTTACCCCATCAGTGTAAACATTTTTCGTCCACTAATATACGACATATTCTCTTTTTATACGCCCTCATACATTGAAATTGTGATAAAAATATGGTAAACTAACTACATTCTCAGATATTGTGGAGGTGTTTATATGGCTAAGCATTTACTTGAGTTTGAGGATATTCCACCTCATCTCTCCAACAAGGTTAAACAAAGTCTACAATTTAAAACAGGAAACTTTGTATGGCGTATTCGCTTTAATATTCCCCTTGACCCTAAAACTGTGAACAATGATACTATGTACGTTACAAACTCCAGCAACAAACGCCTTAGAACCTACATCAAATACGATATGAAAACAGAAATGATAGAAATAGATCCATTAGAGCCTTATGGCACCAACGAATTTTATAACTTAGTTATAACAACTAATGTTCGCTCAAAAGGTGGTCAATCTCTAAAGGAGCCTGTTACAATAAAATTCAAACTATAACACAAAAACCCGAGGAATATCCTCGGGTTTTATATTTAAGCAACCGATATTAAAACGTATATTAACAAGGGATTATTTCAATATATTAGCAAGCGTTTAAAGACCTTGCCACAAAACAACAAAGTGAAGATGTCGGTTGCGTAAGCACTGAACTATATACTATTATACTCCCACAACCTGTACACTGTGTCATCTACTGAAAAATAGCTGCTATAGCTTCATCAATCTTACTACTATTACTTGAAACACATAAAATAGCGTAATTACCATTTGTGTAAATTACTGCATCATCAAGTTTTGGAACCTCTTCAGGAACATAGTCTGTAAAAGCCGATTTCTGGTCAGCTATTCTGGTATCAAAAGCGCTCTTAACTGTATCTATATATGAAGTATCATTTACCTTGATAACTGCAATTTCCTCAGCTGTTGCCCCTGAACTTGTATAAAAAACAGCATCCTCAATCATAGTTGCATCCAGCATATAAAGTCTTGTGAGAGCCATATTATTATCTATGGCTGACAGTGGCTCCTTAAATTCACCCTCTGTCAACAAAGTATCCACTATTGTCTGTGCAGCAACATCTATATTGCTAACTTCCTGTTTAACTGTTGCATCTTCGCCAGTATCCTTTCCTCCATCCTGACCATCTTTACCACAACCTGTTAGCAACCCTAACATAAGAACACTAAGAACTGATATGTATAATATTTTCTTTATCATTGTTTTATCTCCATTCATTTATTGATATCACAGAAAAATGCTATTTTCCCATAACCTACGACTAATAGTTATAACACTCCACTAAATAAAAATCAATAAGGTTTTAAGTTTTTCTTTAAAGTTAAAATATACTTTTTTATAAAAATTTTAACAATAAAGTATATGTAAATATATGGATTTATATATATAGACACTTTTTTCACAATGTGCTATATTATTCCTATGTTTTCATTAGGTTTTATTAACCTGAAATTATTCTCAAATATTATCAACGATACACAGGGATAGAATGCTTATTCCATTCCATATTTCTCTTAAAGAGTATCAGTCATATATGATTAAGGAGGATTTATTATGAGTTTTTCAGCAAACATTGTAGACTATAAGGGAAAAGACGTTATTGAGCTTGTTGCAGGAAAGTACAAAGCTATTATTGCTCCTTTTTTAGGTAGTAACGTTATGCGTCTTCAAGATACTGAATCCGAGTTAGAAATACTTAGATTTAATGAAGACCTTACCATAGAGCAGCTTCAAGCATCAGCTGAAGTATATGGTCTTCCAACACTATATCTTCCAAACAGACTTGCAGGAGGTGTTCTCAAGGTTTCAGACCAAACATACCATTTCCCAATGAATGATCCTCTCGGCAACCACATTCATGGATTCCTTCACAAGAGAGAGCACAGTATTGTTGTCGCTTCTGTTGATGGCGATAAGGCGGTTGCCAAAACCGAGTATATTTACGATGACAAAGACGAATTTTTCAGCATATATCCAGTCAGCTTTAAGGCCGAGTATACCTTTACTCTTACCGAGGATGGCTTAAACTATGATTTCACTATGACCAACACTTCCTCAAAGCAGCTTCCTTACGGTGTATGTAATCATACTGCTATGAATGGTCCTTTTACACAGGACGGAGATGGTCTTGATATGAGACTTTATGTCCCTGTGGGAGAAAAGTGGGAGCTATCCAAATCCTGTATACCAACTGGAGAATTCCTTCCTATGACTGATCATGATAAGCAGTATCTGACTGGTTCACAGATACCTGTTCTTCACGACATTGATAATGATGTATTCTTCGCAGCAGAGGGTTCTTTAGATGGCAATCCTTTCTACGGTGCCGTTGCAACAGATATAAAAACCGGCAAAAGAATCTGCTATGAAGTATGTAAGGACTTTAAATTCTGGGTTATCTGGAATGATCACGGTGACAAGGGATATTTTTGTCCGGAGCCATGTACCTGGATTATTGATGCACCAAACCAGCCTCTTTCACCAGAAGAATCAGGCTATATGGAGCTTGCACCAGGGGAGAGCAAAACTATTAGTCAAAAGATTTATACTATGTAAAAACAATAAGTCATACACACAAATGCCAAAAAGCCTGTGGAGAATTTACTCTCTAACAGGCTTTTTTTTAGCAATTTATCCCTTACACCATATTATTGATTATTTGCTTAATTTAGACACTAAACTAGAGAATTCTTGTTGTCTTTTAGGCTATTTTATTATATAATAGTAGCAGTGTTTATGAAAGGAAGGTACATCATATGAAATTTGGTTATTTTGATGACGCCAACAAGGAGTATGTCATCACATCACCTAAGACTCCTTATCCATGGATTAACTATCTTGGTACACAGGATTTCTTTTCACTAATTTCTAATACAGCAGGTGGATACTCATTCTACAAGGATGCTCGTCTTAGAAGAATCACTCGTTATCGTTATAACAACGTACCTATCGATATGGGTGGTCGTTACTTCTATATCAATGATAATGGTACAATCTGGAACCCAGGTTGGTCACCAGTTAAAACAACTCTTGACTCATACGAGTGTCGTCACGGTATGGGTTATACAATCATCAATGGTTCAAAGAATGACCTTAAAGCTGAGGTTACTTTCTTCGTACCACAGAACTACGCAGGTGAGGTTCAGCAGGTAGTACTTACTAATACTGGTTCTGCAGAAAAGACCTTCAGCTTATTCTCATTTGCTGAGTGGTGTCTCTGGGATGCACAGGATGACTGCACAAACTTCCAGAGAAACTTCTCTACAGGTCGTGTAGAGGTTAAGGATTCAACTATCTACCACAAGACAGAATACAGAGATAGACGTGATCATTTTGCATTCTATACTGTAAATGATACTATCGATGGTTATGATACAGACAGAGATGCCTTCATCGGTCTTTACAATGGTTTCCACAACCCAGAGGCTGTAGAGGCAGGTCAGGCTACTAACTCATTTGCAGATGGTTGGGCACCAATCGCTTCACACTTTAAGAAGATTACTCTTGCTCCAGGCGAGACTAAGACTCTTATCTTCATCCTTGGTTATGTTGAGATGCCAGTTGAGGAGAAGTTCGAGGCAGATGGAAAGACTATCAACAAGACAAAGGCACTTGCTATGATGGAGCAATACAACACTCCTGAGAAGGTTACTGCAGGTCTTGCAGAGCTTAAGGCTACTTGGAACAAACTTCTCGGTATCTTAAATGTTGAGACTCCAGATGACAAGGTTAACCGTATGGTAAA
>SVED01000060.1 GCA_015057515.1 Lachnospiraceae bacterium | reverse complement strand
GCCACAGGCACCTAAGGCACCGCAGCCAGTAGGAGCACCAATGGGAATGATGCCACAGGCACCTAAGGCACCGCAGCCAACAGGAGCGCCAATGGGAATGACTCCACAGGCACCACAGCCAACAGGAGCACCAATGGGAATGATGCCACAGGCACCACAGACTCCCAGTTTAGAAGGGGCACCGAAGGAAGAGTGTCAGGATGAAAAGATAGTGGATACAACAGAGAAATCTGATTCTTTGAATAAAGAAGATACAGTTGAAAAAGTTAATTCCCATAAGGCGGTAGAAGAAAACAAGGAAAACGTATTCGAAGAGATTAAGGAAGTTGCTACAACTGTAGATGATGAAGCTGAAATATCGGAACCAACAGAAACTCTTGGTTCAATACTATATACAGAAGACCTTGACAATGGCAATTTAGAAATTGCGCCACCGGTCACTTCACGTGTGGAGAAGCCACAGCCTGTAATGCCACCTATTATGCCAAATTCCGCAAAATTTACTGACGAGCAAAAAGCAGGAATTCCAGCATTGACAGGTATGTTAAATGGCCAAAACGGTTTGGTGGGTCAGCTTGGAACAAAGCCTATTCCTCATATAGTTAGAAAGAAAACGGGAGAAGTAATTAATATAACTAAGACAGATTTTGCTATTGGAAAGTCAAAATCCAAAGCAGATTATGTGATAGAAGATAATACAGCTATTAGCCGTGTGCATTGTATTATTGTACAGAAGGATGGAGTGAATTATATCAAAGATAACAACTCCACTAATCATACATATTTAAATGGCGTTGAATTACAACCTGGTAAGGAAATGCTTCTTAAGAACAAAACAGTAATTCAAATGGGAGATGAGGAATTTACATTCCTTCTCAGAAAGGGAGAATAATATGAAATATATTGCAGCATACCATACAGATATTGGTATTACAAAGAAAACTAATCAGGATTCTCTCGCAATGAAGGTTGTAGATACAAAGGACGGTAGAGTTGCTTTTGCTATCGTGTGCGATGGTATGGGAGGATTATCAAAAGGAGAACTTGCCAGTAAAGAAGTTATATTAGCTTTTTGTAGTTGGTTTGATGAAATTTTATTGACTGATATTGACAACAATTCTTTTGAGGAAAGTAAGTTGATACAGCAATGGAATGACATTATTCAAGTTCAAAATAAAAGACTTGGAGAGTATGGTAAAACAAATAACATACAGCTTGGAACTACAGTTTCTGCTCTATTGATATACAAAGATTGTTATTACATAGTTCATGTTGGAGATAGTAGAATTTACCATATGGGACAAGGTGTAACTCAGCTTACAAAGGATCAAACTTTTATTGCAAGAGAGATTGCAGCGGGAAGACTTACAGAGGAACAGGCAAAGACTGATCCTAGAAGAAGTGTATTGCTTCAGTGTGTGGGAGCTTCTCCAGTGGTACAACCTGAGTTTACCAAGGGTGATGTAACAAGCAATACAGTATATATGCTCTGTTCAGATGGATTCAGACATCAGATTACTGATAAGGAAATGATGGATAAAATAGGTCCAGATGCTGTTAATGATGAAGAAGAAATTAAGTTTGGATGTATTTATTTGACTGAGCTTGTAAAAAACAGACGAGAAACCGATAATATTACTGTTGCGGTTTTGAAGGCGATTTAATTGTACATAAGTATATTGGAAGGAAAATAAGAGGATGACTAAGGAAGGTACCGTATTAGACGGCAAATACGAAATATGGAAAGAAGTTGGACGTGGTGGTATGTCCATCGTATATCTTGCCAGAGACAACCGACTGAATAAACAGTGGGCTGTTAAGGAGATAAAAAACGATGGCTCTAAGTCTACCCAAACACTTCTCAAAGGACTTGAGCGTGAGGCGAACATTCTTAAGAATGTAGATCACGCTGTTTTGCCTAGAATAGTTGACATTATAAACCAAGAGGGAACCATCTATGTTGTTATGGACTTCATAGAGGGTGAAACAATAAGTGACAGATTAAAGAAAGAAGGAGCACAACCGCAGGAATTAGTTATTGAATGGGGTATTCAGTTAGCCAGTGCTTTGGACTATCTGCACAATATGAATCCGCCAGTTATATATCGTGATATGAAACCTTCCAATGTTATGATAAAACCAGAGGGCGGAGTTAAGCTTATTGACTTTGGTACTGCTAAAGAATATATAATCGAGAACAATGCTGATACCACTGCATTAGGTACAAGAGGATATGCGGCACCAGAGCAGTTTGGTGATGCTCAAGGTAGAGGTATATACAATACAGATGCCAGAACAGACATATATAATTTAGGTGCAACCTTGTATCATATAGTTACAGGTATGAATCCTTGCGAACCACCTTACGAGATTAAACCAATACGTGAGTGGAATCCTTCCCTCTCATCAGGACTTGAAAAAATCATCGTAAAGTGTACACAGGCAAATCCAAACGACAGATATCAAACCTGTGCGGAGCTTATGTATGATTTGGAACATTATACAGAGCTGGATGATGCATACCGTAAGAAAAATAAGTCCAAAATAGCCGCCTTTGTAACAACATCCGTTCTTACCCTGGTGGCAGCGGGAGTTTCCATATTTGGTTATGTTGGTCTTCAAAAAATAAAGATGGATAACTACAATACATACATAGAGACAGGTAATGATTACCGATTAGAGGGAGACTATGTTGCTGCCGCAGAGCAGTACAAGAAAGCCTTTGAACTAGATGGTTCTGATGCGGAAGCCTATGACAAGTTTATTCAGGTTTATGTAGATGCCTCTAGTGAAATCAAAGAAGAAGGCGATGAAAGTTACGTTTTAGATTTAGAAACAGGTCTTAATATTGTGGCGAATAGAATTAAGTCAGGATATGATGGCGTTGATAAAAATGATGAAGTATTGTACAAGCTGGCAATAACCTACTACGAAGAATTAGATGATTATAAGACAGCCAGTAAGTATTTCGATATGATAGATCCGAAAGACAAGGATTATGGTGAATTGGCACAGTACTATGCATCAGTTTCTCTTATTCAGTCCAGTACAAGTGTAAATGCTACTGAATTGATGGAAGAAGTAAATAGCTTTGCTGAGTATAACCAAAATCAGTACAACAATCAGGATGAAAACAAATTTATTAATTATAAGAACATAGGTGAGATATATGCTTCCAATATTAAGAGTGTGGAAATGGCTGAAACCGCAGTAGAAGTTATGACACAGGCAGTTGAAGATTTGGAAGAATATACAGGTACCGAAATTGATACAAATGATTACTATTATGCGTACTATGATAATTTGATAGAGATATATGATTACCTTGCCAATAAAGAGGAAAGTGCAAAGAGAGATGATTACTACTTTGAGATTATATCTTACTGCGAGGAGTATCTTAACATTTTAGCAATTAAGGTTGATGAAAATGACGAGGTAGGTATTGGTGGTCAATACAACAATGAATATAACACAGGGTACTACAATAAAATGATAAAAATTGCTGATTGTTATGCAGCTATGGGTGAGTACGATAATACAGTTAATCAGTACTTGAACATTGAAAAAAATATCGGCAAGAAAAACATAATGAGTAGTAAACTATATGCTGAACATCTTGATTACATCTATTCATACTGTGAGGAAAAAGAGCAAGATCCTACAAAGTGGGCGAAACGCGCTTCCTCAGAATTAGAAGATCTTTTGGCAGTATATGAAGACGGACAAGATGTAAAAGATATAGATAGTAACAAGACATGGAAGAAACGAAAAGATACTTTGGAAATGCTTCGAACAGGCAGCTATGAAACAGAGGAACAAAAACCTGCTGAGGGCGGTGCTGTGAGCGAAACATCAGAAGAAGAGATTGGAGAGTGATAGTATGGAAAACATTTACGAAATTTGTTTCTATGGTGGACTGATACTTGCAATTCTCCTTCTCATAACATCCGTTATACTTTTTATAGTATTGAAAATCCCAAAGGTTTTTGGAGACCTGACAGGAAGAAATGCTAAAAAGGGTATTAAGGAAAGAAAAGAAGGCATCACAACAAGTGGAAGTGTTGCCAAGAAAGAACAAGCAAAATATTACAACCAAAATACAGGAAAGATTACTGTTAGAGAGGGTGTATCAGAGGGCTCAAAGAGGACACACCTTAATCAGACAACAGACAATCTTAAAAAGCCAGATGATGAGGAAACTAGCGTACTAAACGCAAAAAGTAGCAAAGCAGATGAGCAGACAACCCTCTTGTCTGACGAACAAACAACTCCTGATTATGAGGAGGCTACAGAGGTTTTGATTGGAGGACAGAGTGAGGATGCCACTGAATTATTGTCAGACGACACAGTAGGAAGTCCTACAACGGAGGTTCTTAATGTAGTATCCAATTCAGATACTAAAAAAGCAACGGTAACATTAGGAATCACAGAAGAGCTAATTGCTGCAAAGCCAGAGCCACCAAAGCCAAAGGTAGATACCCCGATACTTGTGCCGGGAGAAACTGCCACGGATGTACTTATTACGCCAGGTATGGATATTGACGACGAAACTGCTACTTCGGTACTCGTCAGCAATCCATCAGCAGAGTTAGCAAGTAAAGTAAAGGTTGAGTATAACATAGTAATTACTCACACCGACGAAAGACTATAAGGAGGACAAGATGAAAAGATTATTCAACAAAAATAATCCCGTAAGTAGAATAGTGGCATTATGGCTCGTGTTTATCATGTTGGCTACACCATTCTTTGAAGAGCAGGATTAGAAAAGGATACAAAGGCAGCGGATATTGTGCCAACTGTAGATACAACAGTAAGAATCAATGAGACTCATATTGGCATTAATGATGAAGGGAAAGTCTGTTACGCTGCAGCTTATGGAAATGGCGAAGTAAAATATTACGGAATTAAAGGTATAAAAAACAATGTAACTTCATATTTATATAATTCTGCGGATTTTTCTACAGAATTACAAGAAATAGAGGTATCTTTAGGAGACCCTGCGGAAACCTATACTATTACAGGTGTGGATGTTAAGTTTAAACTATATGAGAATGAAGCTGATATAGATAATCCAGTTGAGGAAAGTGAATTGATGGATGCTGGTGCTTCAATAGACCTTGGTAATAGAGAATGGTATATTGTAACATATGTAAAATTACAGGGTACAAATTCAGCAGACGAACCATTTGAAAGTGCATATACAAAATATCAAGTAGCTAAGTATTCATACGTGGATCCTTTTGCAAATTTTAATGCAAAACTTGTAGATTCAAGTAATGCAGATGTTCAGGATGGTAATACTTATGATGAAGTAAAAGTTGAATTTACTGGCGGAGACTTAGGCACATATGCAGCTAATGATAAGATAGGTGAGTTCAAATTAGGATATCGCAAAGGTGATGATAACATTACTTGGAGTGACATAACTTCAGCTACAAACTATTCATCATATAAAACTATAGAATTCCCAGCTGGTTTAGAGGGTAAATACACTGTATATATGGGATATTTTGTAGATGGAAGTAAAGTTACTGACGAAAGATATATTGGCCAAGTTAATGTTGACACCAAATCAGCAGCTATTACTGATGCAGGCTTGTACTACTCATCAAACGGAAATTTTTCTAACAATAAGACAAAACTTTCAGCAGATAAAGAATACTTAAGTGGTGATGAGAATAAGTTCAGATATTATATAACCCTTGATGAGTATGTAAATGCGTCACAAGTTGAATTATATGTTGATAATGTTAAGAAAAATGTTACTTTCCATGGTGAAGGTCAGCAAGAAGGAGGCAAATTTAAAACCTTTTATTGTGAGGCGGATGCTTATACTGGAACCGTTGTAATAAAGGCAATAGATAATGCAGGATATACTTTGACTTCTATTGCATTACCTGTGATTGTTCCAGTAGCTGCTTCTTCATATGAGTCATATACTATTGTATGGCCTGACGCAGATGGGGTTGATACTTTAGTGCCTGTAGACGGTACAGCAAGCTCAAATCCAGCAGAATTATTAAATGCTAAAAGGACATTAAAGATATCAGCAACTACTCCTTATAATTCTAAGATTAACAGGATAAAGGTTGTGGATGTTCAGGAAAACAATGGAACACCAAAAGATTTTGAGTTAGAATCGGTGGATGTTACATCACAGGAGAGTTATCCTACATGGTCATTTAATAATGTGGAGATAAGTGTTCCAAAGATAGATGATACAAATGCTAACTATGACAATGTTTACATTGTTTTTTATGGAAATAATAACACAGAGATCAAAAGAATTGCCTTTATGGACATTCTATTTGACCAGACAAATCCACTGGTAGAGATTGTAACTGGTGACGAATCAAATAGTTATAGTTGGACAAAGGACAAACCAGAGATTACCTTTAAGGTTACATCAGGTAATTCAACAGAGTACGAATCAGATATTGCATCTGTGCAGTATAAGATTGGTTCAGGAGAAGTAAAGGACATTACAGCAGACGCAAATGGAATATATACAATTCCAGAAGAAGATATTATTGCTGCAAGTGATAATAATGGTGTTAAAGTATATATCTATGCGGAAGATGATGCTACAAACAAAGCAGAAAACGGCAATGGTTTCTCATTTACTTACTATTACGATGATGAGAACCCTAAATTCAGCGAGACTAATCCGATATCTCTTATCGCTGACGGAAATACATATCCAAATAAGATTGAGGATGAAGAAGGAAATCTTGTACCTAACGAGATATATGTTAAAGATCAAAAAATCCAATTAGTGATGAATTGCGATGATAATATCGGAGTTAAAAAAATAGAATATCAATTGATTGGACCAAATGGAATAACTGGTCCTTTTACACAGGAATATGGCAATATCTATTCACGTACATATGAGAATAACGAGAAACTTTCCGAAGGTACGTATACATTCAAGGCTAAGTATTATGATGCAGCAGGTCGTGTAAGTGGGGAAGAAGAAATAACTTTTACTGTGGATAGAACACCACCAGAACAATATAACATTGTAGTAGAGACAAAAGCATATGGTACCGAAACTTGGGTTGAATTTACCAATTTTGCTTATGATCCATTTTTTGTTAGCTGGGGTAACTTTGTAAATAAAAAAGTAGTGTACATCCCTAAAAACACATCGTCAGGTTATAGGATTAAAGTTACAGCAACAGATACCTTAAGCCCTATTGATGAACTTGCAATAGCGGATAAGGCAAGTGACAACGACAACCATAAATATACTGTAGATATAGGAGAAGATCCATATGATGGTGTATTCTATCTTGTTTTGGATCCAAGTAAATTAGATTCACATGATTATGGTTATCGCAGTTACTATGAACCTGTAATTGAATTAGTTGACAGAGCACAAAACAATAGTGGCGAGAAAAAAATTGATGAACCTAAGTTTTCTGCAACGTCAACTCATATAGAGGTAACAGCAGGCATCTATGAGGGGTCTGTTGATGATGATGAGCAACCTTTAGAGGGAGATGCTATAGCTGCATTAGAAAAGGGTACCAACAAATTATATACTGTAAGAGTGCATGTAAGCGCACCAAGTGAAGTGTCTTCAGAATCTGTATACCTTACATACAAGGTGAAAAATGAGACAACAGGTGAATACGATGTTAAGAAGATTATGGCATCTAGTGTGGTAAGTAACATTCCTGATGATCAAAGAGATGTAGTGAATTATATAGCAGATTATGAGATTCCTACAGATGCAAACGTTATATTTGATGATTTTATGGTGTATGCAGATGATACTGGAGAAGCTGGAGAGGTTACATATGATCTTGTAGATATCCTTTTCGACAAAACGTCTCCTGTAGTAACAGATACAACTGCAGTGGAAGGTGTATATCCTGCATTGGTTGCACCAACTGAGTGGGTACAGAGTGTAGATGTTCCATATTATGTATTCTCAGGTGATATGCTTGCTGATGAATCAATAGATGATTATACTGATATAGCGGAATCAGATTTGATAAATGTTGCAGTTAGTGTGAATGGTAATGCGAATGGTGGCGAACAGCTTACAGATGTTAAGATGTATAATGGAAATATTTCTCTTACAGAGTCATCACCTTCTATTGATGGTACTGAAGTTGTTATTACTGCAAGAGATATGGCAGGCAATGAAATGTCTCAGCCATACTATTTCAAGGTTGATTCCGAAACACCTAATGGAAGTGTTTCTATAAAGGATCAAAACAGCAATTCAATTTACAACTTTAATCCAACATTAGTTGTAAAGGCAAACGATAACCTTACAATCGACAGTGCAGTAGTTAACGTAGTGGCACCAAATGGTACTACATATAAAAAGGAATTTTTATCTGGCATCGAGGAAGCTAATGTTTCAAGAACATTAGAATATTCATTATCTACTATTGTAGGTGCAGAGAACTATGTTGATGGTAATTATCAGGCATATGTTACTGTAACAGATATGGCTGGCAATCCAAAGACATCAGACACAATTTACTTTAAGGTAGATACAAAAGCACCAGTTGTTAAGGCAACCATAAGTGGAGGAACAAAGAGTACTAAGTCAGATTATTACTATAGCACTCCAGTTTCTGTCCAGCTTAAAATTGATGAAAAAGATGGTTCAGATATTAAGGTATGGGATAACGATACATTGCTTTCTGTTACATGGTCAACCGCACCAGGTGCAGACGGATACTATACTGCTACAGTGAGTGTTTTAGGTGATGGCGAGCATATTATTCAGATTAATGCTACAGATGCTGCTAATAACCCAGCAACACCTGCTAAGACATCATTTATGATTGATACAGTTAAGCCAAATGTTGATGTAACCTTAAACGGTGGTTTGGTTTACAAGGAGAGCATGGGTGTTAGAGATTACTCATCAAATGTAAATCTTAACGCATCAGTTACAGATACTAACCGTGATGATAATGATCTTAGAGTACAGGTAGTTCAAACTAAGCCTGATCAGGAAACTACAACTTCACAGTATGTATCTACAAATGTTAGAAACTTTACATATAGTGAAGAGGCAGATTATACTATTAATCTTTATGCTGTAGACTGGGCAGATAATGCAAGTGATACTAGAAGCGTAAAATTTAGAGTAGATAAGACAGCGCCTAGACTTTCAATTGGAGGAGTGGGTTCTGGTTCTTCTGCAAATGCAGTGACAGTGTCATTTACAATGGAGGAGGCATTCTGGCAGGATGCATCAGGTACTGTAACTATTTACAGAAAGCCTGGAGATGGTCAGGCAGAGACCCTTCTCAAGACAATAGATATTAATCCGACTGCATACCAGACAGTAGTAAGAGAGACTCTTACAGATACTGGTGTATACAGAATTGAGTTCACAGCTTCAGATAGA
The DNA here is from genome assembly GCA_015057515.1 of Lachnospiraceae bacterium. Taxonomy (GTDB): domain Bacteria; phylum Bacillota; class Clostridia; order Lachnospirales; family Lachnospiraceae; genus Coprococcus_C. Next base: position 4,329 of record SVED01000060.1, on the reverse strand, counting down.
GTTGGTCACGTATCAAACGCTGAGCAGGAGTTCACTATTGATAGAGAAGCTCCAGTTGTAAAACTTACTAGTGCAAGTAACTATGAGATAACTGACAAGATTGTAGAGACTACTATTGAGATTTCTGATGACTTCTACACTAGCAAGAGGATTGACCTTAAGGGTACTAGAACAGATGCTGAAGGAAAGGTACATGATATTGATTTTGGTAGCTATAATGCAGCAGGAAACCCAACTGTGATATCAGTTGATTTTACAGAGGATGGTATATACGATATATCAGTTACAGCTACTGACGTTGCCGGAAATTCTGACAGTGAGTCTGTACACTTTACAATTGATAAATCAGAGCCTGTAATAGCCGATTTGTCAGATATTGATGGAAAGGTACTCAAAGAATTCACTTGGGAGTATGACCCTGATGAGTTAGTATCAGACCTTACTGTATGTGATGTTCATATGTACTTAAACGGTAGTGAGTATGATGGAAAATCTGCAATTGAAGATGGTTCTTATACATTACTTGTTACTGCAGAAGATGAGAATGGACATTATGTAGAGAAGGAATTTAAATTTACTCTTGATACCAAGGAGCCTGTATTTATTGTTACAGGTGTTGAGGATGGAGAAGTAAAGAATGAAGCATATGAGATTTCTGTTTCTCTTCAGCTTGAGGAGGATAGCCTCTTATCAGTTACATTAAATGGTAAAGAGCAGCAGTTTGACTCTAATATATGTACAATCTCCATTACTGAAAAGGGTGATTACGTTCTTGAGATGACAGCTGTTGATGAAGCAGGAAATGAATCATCAATGAAGATTGAATTTAAGTATGGTGAAGAGGCACAATGGTGGTGGTGGATACTCATCGCACTTGGTGTTCTTGCATTATTCTTCATATTCTTTATTATCTTAAAAAAGAGTAAAAAGGATAAAGAAGACAAATAATCTTTAAACTATTATTAGGATGGGGACATTGTTCCCCGTCCTATTTTTGTGTCGTTTAAGGATAACTTTGTTATTTATATTTGTTGCAAGGATAAAAAATCATGTTATAATAATTGGTATATTTTAAAAATTAGAAAAATATTTCGAAAGATTTCAATAAGTAGATATTTGGGGTTTAGATATTGGGACAACGGAGGTAAATAACATGGTAGAATTTAGCATAATGACTAATCCAGGCGGAAGAGATAATAACGAGGATTATGTTATATCAGCCAAGCATGGCGATGGAGAGTGTTTCGTTTTGTGTGATGGGTTGGGTGGTCATGATTGTGGAGAAGTGGCATCTTCTACAGTTGCAAATATAGTGGCAGATATGTTTGAGGAGAAAGGTGATTATCCAGATTTTCTCTCTGATGCATTTAATATAGCTCAAGAAAGATTACTTGCCCTGCAACAGGAAAAGGGAACACGTAGTGCAATGAAAACAACAATGGTTGTTTTGGTTATTACTGATACAACTATGAAGTGGGCTCATATAGGAGATAGCAGACTTTATCACATATTTAATGATAATACTAAGTATGAAAGAACTAAGGATCACAGTATGGTACAGATACTTTGTGATATGGGAGAGATTACTGAGGACGAGATGCGATATCACGAAGAAAGAAATAAGCTCCTGCGTGTAATGGGTACAGAGTGGACAGGTAAATCCTTCGACTTAAGTGCTATTCTTGAACGTGGAGAAAAGCATTCCTTTGCTCTTATGACAGATGGTTTTTGGGAATATGTAGAGGAGGAAGAGATGCTTAGCCTACTCAATTCAACTACCAGCTCAAAGGAGTGGATGGAGTCTATGGCAGCTCTTGTTTTGGAAAGAGCTGATATGAGCAGTACCGACAATTTCTCATGTATATGTGTAAAGGTGGATTAAGGAGTCTGTATGTTTAAGGCAGTAGTATTTGATATGGATGGTGTCATAACTGACACAGAGAAGTTATATAGAAGATTTCAGTTAGAAGAAGGTATTGCAAGAGGTGTGCCGGAAGAAGTTATGATAAAAGCCTGTGAGCGAATTGCAGGAGGAAACAAATACACCAACAAAGAACCTTTTGAAGCAATTGTAGGTCGAGGAATTGAGTACTGGGAATATCGAGATAAAATGATAGCTCGTCTAGATAATCACATCAAGGAAAATGGTGTTGAGCTAAAGCCAGGGGTAAAGGAGATACTCTCATACCTAAAGGAAAAAGGCATAAAGATAGGCCTTGCTACGTCAACAGTACGGGATAGAGCCATAGGCTATTTGGTGGACCATGATATTTACAAATATTTTGATAAGCTTATTTTTGGAGATATGGTAGAGCATGGTAAACCTGCGCCTGACATATATATTAAGGCCTGTGAGGAACTTCAGGTTTCTGTGTCAGAGGCTATTGCTGTAGAGGATTCTATTAATGGAATTAAGTCCGCGGGAGAGGCGGGGCTTTATCCGGTAATGGTGGTGGACCTTATCCAGCCTAATGATGAGATAAAGGTTTATGTAAAACAGGTTTATGATGTCATAACAAGATTAAAAGAAATTGTATAGATGTAGATTACATACTACAGGTAATATTTAGGAGAATAATATGCAGTTATTAGTTGTAATACTTAAAAAAGCAGACTTAGTATCAGAGATATGCAAGGAACTTGCAGAGAATGGGGTACATGGTGGTACTATTATCGATGGTATTGGTATGGCTAGTGTTATAGAACATATGGATGATTTGCCTCTTTTTGGAATGATTAGATCCATTTTGGCTGACGATGATGATCACGAGACCGTAAAGACTATGTGGTTTGTAATGAAAAATGAAGAAGTAGATAAAGCTCGAGAAATCATCAGAAATACTATAGGACTGGATGAGCCTAACACGGGTATTATGTTTGGTATGCCTGTATCTTTTGTGGAGGGTCTGGGTAAGTAGCTATGGTTTATTACATATGAATTGTTTAGACCGATTACAACCCAATATACTCTGAAAAAAACTAAAGAGATAACAGTGGCCTAGTTATATTTATATAGGTAATCACATATATTATTTTAAATGATATATGTGGAGGTTTATATGACTAGGGCATATGGGTTAAAAGCTATTTTAAAAGCGCTTATTGTTTCATATATAGTCACAGGGATTTTGCTCTTTGGAATTGCCTTTTCAATGTATAAGCTGGGGCTAAAGGAACAGACGATTAATCTTATGGTTACCTTTGTTTATCTTTTTGCAACAGGCGTTGGAGGTATACTTATAGGCAAAAATATGAAGCACAGAAAGTTCCTTTGGGGATTTCTTTTGGGGTTTATATATGTTGTTATTATTTTTGCTGCCTCCTTTATTGCAACAGGTGGGATGACTGCCATATTGAGTAATGGACTAGGCACCCTTTTACTCTGTGCAGGCGGTGGTATGCTGGGTGGAATGTTAAGCTAAAAAATTGCTTTTATTTATTAAGATTGTATGATATAATTCTTCAATAGATGATTATTATAGGAGGCAAAGGATATGAAGAGAATTAAGACTTTAACTAACAAGACTTTAAACAGCACAGTTGTTAAGGGCGGTTGTGGCGAGTGCCAGACTTCTTGTCAGTCAGCTTGTAAGACATCTTGCACAGTTGGTAACCAGAGCTGTGAGAATAAGTAATTGTCAGTAATTTTACCAATACATAATGCGTAGCTAATTAAAGAGGGCCAGTAGTCCTCTTTAGTTGCGTTATTAAAAGGAGTGCAATATGGTACATCAGTACAAAAACAATGGATACAATATTGTACTGGACGTATGTAGTGGATCGGTACATGTGGTGGATGATTTGGTCTATGATATGATAAGCATGTATGAGGATTCATCTAAAGATGAGATAGCGACAGCTATTTTTGAACGTTACGGTGATATGTATTCAAGAGAAGACATTGAGGAGGCTTACTCTGACATAGAAGAATTAAAAAGCACAGGTCAGCTTTTTACAGAGGATGTTTACAAGGATGTCATTATCGATTTCAAAAAACGACAAACAGTGGTCAAGGCTTTATGCCTGCATATAGCTCATGACTGTAATCTTGCCTGCAAATATTGTTTTGCAGATGAGGGCGAGTATCACGGTCAAAAGCGAGAACTTATGAGCTTGGAAGTAGGAAAAAAAGCTATTGACTTTCTAATAGAAAATTCCGACAACAGAGTCAACTTAGAGGTTGATTTCTTTGGCGGAGAACCGCTTATGAACTTCGATGTGGTTAAGGAGATTGTTGCATACGGACGAGCAAGAGAAAAGGAAGCCGGCAAGAATTTTCGCTTTACGTTAACTACTAACGGAATACTTCTTAATGATGAGGTTATGGAG
>SVED01000059.1 GCA_015057515.1 Lachnospiraceae bacterium | reverse complement strand
ATAATTTCAAAACCCGAAGGTAATTTTACGCCATGTATATCATCTGCCTGGGCAGGGCTTGCATAAAAATAGTTATTCAGAACTTCCCTTACAGGCGTAGCGCCCCAAATAATTGCGGGACATATATCAAAGTTAGATATAAGAGCAGCATTTAATTTTGTTGCAAAAACCTTGCATTTATAGTGTTCTTGAAAGTAGGCATTTCCTCCACTATGATCCGCATGATAATGGGTGTTAATTATCATTTTAACAGTAAAACCCAATTCAATTAATTTCTTATCTAAAACCCTTGCCACAACGCGGTCTACACCTGAATCTATAAGGCATACTTCTTTCTTTCCCGAATAAGAAATTGTACCTAAATCATAAACACCTATATGAAACGGTCCGGACAAATAATATGTTCTTTCCCCTACTTTAACCAGCTCATTCATTTCTATCTCCAATCACCAAAAAGAATGCTTAATAAATCACTACAGGTAATTCTATTCTTATTATATTTCTTTTTCAATATTTTTTTCCAAAAACCTTTTGTAACATTTAACCACTGTTTGCATAGAATGAAATAAAGCTAACCTGCGAAAACTATTTCGTATAAACTTTTTAGGAGGTAACAATCTTGGAATCATACAGAAATTATGGTCGTGGTAATTATGGTCGCGGCAATAATCCATATTGTGGTTGTAATCAAAACAAACAACCTCAAAGCAACAAAGATATGTCATCTTGTGCAATAAACAAAGTAACTGCAATGATGAATCAATCAGGCTGCGATTGTTCCGACAATAACAAGCATATGAAGCATATGCCTCTTGCCATGGCATATGTTCCTGTTCAAAATTGGGGAGAATTATACGACCCTGAAACTGCATTATGCGAAGGAACTGCATTTCCTGATTTAAATCTCATATTCTGCGGTGGAAGGGGGAAAAAGTAATGAGAAATATGAATCAAAAAGACCTATTTTGTTTTATAAATCAAATATCATTTATGATTGATGATATTACCCTCTTCCTCAACACACATCCCGATTGTCAGGACGCCATAGATGCCTACAATCATTTTAAGGAAATAAGGTGTGAGGCTATTAAAGATTATACTGAAATGTATGGTCCTATATGTCGCTATGATGTAAATGCAGACAATTATTGGTGCTGGGTTAATAAACCTTGGCCTTGGGAAGGAGAGTGTTACAACTAATGTGGGTATATGAAAAACGACTTCAATTTCCTGTTAACATCAAGGAAACCAACGCAAAATTAGCTCAGGCAATAATCAGCCAGTTTGGTGGGCCTGACGGAGAGCTTGCAGCTTCTATGAGGTATCTTTCCCAAAGGTACACTGCTCCAAACAAAGAGGTTATGGCAACCCTAAACGACATCGGTACCGAGGAGTTGGGACACCTTGAGATAATTGGCACTATTGTTTATCAGTTGACAAAAGACCTGTCAATGGAAGAGATCAAAGCCTCTGGTTTTGACAAATACTATGTAGACCATACCTTGGGACTATGGCCTCAGGCTGCAGGTGGCGTTCCTTTTAATGCCTGCGAATTCCAGAGTAAGGGAGATCCTATAACAGATCTTTTCGAAAACCTGGCTGCGGAGCAAAAAGCCCGTTCCACTTACGACAATCTTATTCGTTTAACAAAGGATTACCCAGACGTATATGCACCTCTTAAATTTTTAAGAGAACGAGAGATTGTTCATTTCCAAAGATTTGGCGAGTGTTTACGTCTTGTTCAGGATAGTCTTAACGAGAAAAACTTTTATGCATTTAATCCTGCTTTTGATAAGGTGGCACCTTGTATCAATCAAAAGGACTGCAATTGCTAATTCTATATATGGTATAAAAAAGCCTTCAGGAACGTGGCTCATTCGCCACCTACCTGAAGGCAAAAGTATTATAATAGTGATACCAACTCCAAAAAATCTTCTCCACTTATTGGCTTCGAATAGTAATACCCCTGTAGATAATCACAACCCATAGCAATAAGTTCCTCAGACTGTTCATAGCTCTCAACACCTTCCGCAACTATGCTCATATTAAGAGATTTGAGCATAGCCACCGTATGACCAAGAACCTTTTTTGCGTTTTCATTTTCCATAGCAGCCCACACAACGCTTTTGTCAATCTTGATGGTGTTGTATGGATATTCTATAAGACTTATGGCATTGGAAAATCCTGTTCCATAATCATCTAAGGCAAACATAATACCTGCCTCATGCAAAGCATTCATATTCATGCTAAGACTTGTACTAGAAACCACAGCCGCTGTTTCTGTAACCTCCAGCTTGATTCGGTGAGGAGGCAAGTCAACCTCACGCATAACATCAAGGAACTTCTCTGCCAAATCATCCTGCATACACTGAACCACAGAAAGGTTAATATGGATATGATCTATTCCATGCTTCCATACCTTGTTCTTCATAATGAATTGACATACATTTTCAAAGACAAATTCACCAATCTCAAGAATCATACCATTTTTCTCTGCAATAGGTATAAACTCTTCTGGGCTGATATATCCTATGTCAGAATTCTTAAGTCTAAGTAAAGCCTCCGCTGAATCGTATCGTTTGTGTTCCACAGAATATATAGGCTGATAGAACATTTCAAAATCCTTGTCATGAATGGCCTTGGTCATAATCTGAAGAATTCTTCCTTCCCTATGTCTCTTGGAAACTACATCCTCGCCAGCATATATAACTGTACGCTCTGTATTTTCCATAAGTTCATTCATGGAGTAATCTAAAAGATCCATAATATTGTCCAGATTATCAGCATCCTCAGGATATCTAAGAATTGCCAAAGCAGGTTCTAATGGAACATCCGTGTTGTTTACTTCAAAAGGTGTAATGAATCTCTCTGTTATGCTGTCAACTATGCTTTGCTCTAACTCATCATCATCCTCTGCCAAAACAACAAACTTTGTGTTGGACAATCTAAACACTTTATCTCTGCCATTTAAACTTGCTAAAAAGTTAGTTATCTCACCAATAAGCGCCTTTTTGTTCTCAACACCTATTGTCTCGTTCAGATATCTTAGACCACTTAAATATACTCCAATTAGTCTGAATTTGTTCTTACTATCCACTTCTCCTCTAAGAGTCAGTATATAACCCTCTCTGTTGAATACGCCCACACTGCTATCAATATAGCTGTCAGGATTCTCAAGAGATAAATACACAAGGAAAAATGATACAGAAACAGCAAAATGTATAATAAGGATATCTGGCATAATCATCTGCACAACCACAGATAGTATTGTTGCTACAATATAAAAATATACCATAACTCGGTGATATCTTTTTATATTATATCTATACTTATGCACTCTCCATATAGCCACCATCAAATATGTAATAGATATGCCATACACTATATAAAATGGCCAGTTGTGTTCGTAGTTAAGATTCTCATCTATGTAGAAAGCACCATGAGTTATAGGTGATGATACAATTAAAATGACATCTACCATATAAGGTGCCCACACAAGAATATAATCTCTGATAGACCACTGTGCATTACCTCTGGTAATATGAATCAAATAGCAAATAAACACCGGAGTTACCACATTAAAGGACAACAAATATACTATATTCCAAAAATACATCCAAGGAAGAGACACCTGCAAAACCCTGTCTATCATCAGAGAGGTGACAATGTCAAGAGTACCAGATAACATTTGTAGATATATAAGAATTAAAAATATTTTGGTTACTTTTGTCTTTACTCTCCTTCGAGTAAAATGATGAAAAAGCACAGTAAGACATATAACCAGTGCCGCAATATCATAATGTAAAACGTAGTTCATGCCGTTCCTCCTTCATCACATAATTACTTGCTTATTTTATCATATATGCTGAAAATATAAAAGATATCTGATTTTATATTTTTACATTTTTTGTAAAAATATGAGACCAGAGTACTGTTTCATTACAACAGCTATGCTCTGGTCTCAATATATCTAAAAAGGGTTTTTAATTGACTTTAGGAAGGGTTGCTATAGACTTTGAAATATCCTCATCAGTAGGAATATAATCCTTCATCTCTCCATCATTGAATTTGCCGTAGGCAACCATGTCAAAATAACCTGTTCCCGTTAGACCAAAGACAATATTTTTTTCCTCCCCTGTTTCTTTACATTTTAAAGCCTCATCTATAGCCACCTTTATGGCATGACTACTCTCCGGAGCTGGAAGTATGCCCTCCACCTTAGCGAAGGTCTGAGCAGCCTCAAACACAGCTGTTTGTTCAACGCTTCTAGCCTCCATAAGCCCCTGGTCATAAAGCTCTGATACTACAGAACTCATTCCATGATATCTAAGACCACCTGCATGATTAGCGGAAGGCATAAACGAACTTCCCAAAGTATACATTTTTGCCAGCGGGCACACCTTTCCAGTATCACAAAAATCGTAAGCATATGTTCCTCTTGTAAGACTCGGACATGAAGCCGGCTCCACGGCAATTACCTTATAATCAGCCTCCCCCCTAAGCATCTCGCCCACAAAAGGAGATATAAGGCCTCCCAGATTTGAACCACCACCAGCACATCCAATAATTACATCTGCCTTAATGTGGTACTTATCCAAAGCAGCTTTTGTCTCAAGGCCAATTATAGATTGATGAAGCAATACCTGTGAAAGAACAGAGCCAAGAACATATCTGTAATTTTCCTGACTGGTTGCCGCCTCAACTGCTTCAGATATGGCGCAGCCAAGACTTCCCATAGTTCCTGGAAATTCTTCATTTATCCTTCTTCCCACCTCTGTTTTCATAGATGGAGATGGGGTTACCTTTGCACCATAAGTTCTCATAACTTCTCTTCTAAAAGGCTTTTGTTCGTAGGAACATTTAACCATATATACCTGGCAATCCATATCAAAATATGAACAAGCCATAGAAAGAGCGGTTCCCCACTGTCCAGCTCCTGTCTCTGTGGTCACTCCCTTAAGCCCCTGCTTTTTTGCGTAATAAGCCTGGGCAATAGCCGAATTTAATTTGTGACTTCCAGAAGTGTTATTTCCTTCAAATTTGTAGTAAATGTGAGCCGGTGTCCCCAGCTTTTTTTCTAAGCAATATGCTCTTACCAATGGTGCAGGACGGTACATTTTATAAAAATCCCTTATCTCCTCTGGAATAGGAAAATATGCGGTTGTATCGTCAAGTTCCTGCCTTGCCAGTTCCTCACAAAATATACTAGAAAGCTCTTCCTCTGTAACAGGCTTTAGTGTGGTAGGATTTAGTATTGGCGCTGGTTTTTTCTTCATGTCAGCTCTCACATTATACCACTCTCTTGGCATCTCCTTTTCCTCAAGATAAATCTTGTAGGGTATCTTTTTTGTCTCCATAGTTACTACCTCGCTTTCTTAAAAAAATATATATAAAACTCCTGCAGGAAGTTTCAAACAAAATAAAAAACTCCTGTCCTATCAAAACTGATAGGACAGGAGTATAATATACTTCTGCGGTGCCACCTAACTTCACTCAATATGAGTGCCCTCTACCATGTACCAACATACATGTTCTGCTGTAACGTGCAGTCACGTCTTACCTACTCCAAATGTTTCAGCTCGCCCTCACAGGTCCATTCACTATAATTCCCAATATCGCAATCACACCACCTGCGACTCTCTGTGAAAGTTCCAAATAGCTACTACTCCTGATCAAAGGTTTAGTCTATAAAATATTATATGCGGATTATAATCCCTTAGCACATATATGTCAAGATTACTAAAAAAATATTTACATATATGCCATTTATCTTATTTCAAATTTTTAAGTGGTGTTAAGTACTGTGCCTTACGGTTTTCCTGCTCAGCTAAATATGACTGATCAGTTGAAGCATGAAGTTCCTGCATATATAGATGATGATTCTGAGCAATCTCATCATTATTTTTGCCAAGTAAAAGCATAGCAATAGTAGAGCACTGATCCGCAGCACGCTCTAAATATGTTAATATTTCCATAAATATAAGTCCACCATTGATTGAACATACACCCTTGCAAAGACGATCAGTATGACGATTCTTAAGAAGGAGTACCATATCATCGATAACCTCCTCTAAAGGCTCAATACGTCTAGCCACATAATCATTTTCATCTTCCATAGCTTCAATAGTGAGTCTCAAAATCTCAGATACTGCATCTTCAATAATAGCAAATTCCTTCTTTGCGTTCTTAGAAAACTTAACCTCTGTGTCCGCTTTTTTCTTCGCCAACTCATCAAAGTTTGTGGCATAGTCACCAATTCTCTCTATGTCACGAATACATTGCATAAGCATATTGTGCTGACGCTTGTCGCTGGTATTCACAATATGATTGGATAACTCAATAAGATAATTGTCTGCTTTATCTGTAAAACAATCCAACTTATCTTCTGACTCATTAATCTGTTGCGAAATAGCAGAATCATATTCTTTAAACTGCTGTAGACTTAAATCAATATTTTCTTTGGCTATATGCGCCATATTCACAGCAAACTTAGTTACCTCCGCAAGTGCAACAGGAGGGGTCATCATAAGCTTGGAATCTAAAACAGCAAGTTCTGGATACTTAACTTCAGCATCTTCCTCATCATCTTTAACTATTGCACATGCAATCTTTACAAGAAGACCTGTGAACGGAAGAAGAACTATAGCTGTCACAAGATTGAAGATAGTCTGGAAATTAGCGATAACACCGCTGTCTACTACACTGTCCCATAGATTAGCCATAAATCCCATCTCGTGTAATACTGTCATACCAATCATAAATAATATAGTACCAATAGTATTAAACACGATATGTACGATACCTGTACGTTTAGCATCTTTTGAAGAACCTATAGAACAAACTAATGCTGTAGTAACACAAGTACCCAAATTGATACCCATGATAATTGGATATATAAGGTTAAATGTCATAACTCCTGTAGAAGAAAGTGCTTGAAGAATACCAACCATAGCTGATGAACTCTGCACAATAACTGTAAGGACAAGACCTGTAATAATTCCAAGCAATGGCATATCAGAAAAACGTCCAAGAACATCAGCAAATCCCTTTGAACTGGAAAGTGGTTCAACTGCATCTGTCATTCCAAGAAGTCCCATAAAAAGAATACCAAAGCCCAGAGCAATCATTCCAACATTCTTACTGCTCTCCCTCTTGATAAACATAACACATATTATACCAATAACAAGTGCTATAGGAGCAAGTGTGTCTGGCTTGAAAAAAGTAAGAATAGATCCACCTGATGAATCAATGTCCATCAAACGAATAATCTGTGCTGTCACAGTGGTACCGATATTAGCACCGAGAACAATACTAACAGCCTGACGGAGGTTAAGTATTCCCGCACCAATCAAACCAACTGTAAGTACTATCGTAGCTGTAGAACTTTGAATAACAGCTGTTACAAGAGCACCAGTCAAAACTCCCAAAAACGCATTCTGAGTTAACTTGCCTAGAACATTCTTCAGGGTATTACCAGAACCCTGCTTAAGTCCGTCTCCCATAATCTCCATACCATACAAAAACATGGCAAGACCACCCAGGAGCTTGATAATCATTAAAACCGTATCCATATTATAATCCTCTTCAAAAAATAAAATGTAGTGGATGAACATATACACCCACTACATAATAATACTTTATTTGACAAAAAGTAACAATATATATTTTACATAAATTTAAATTAGTTTTTATACATATTTTACATTGTATAAAACTATTCTTTTCTCGTTAGACCATCATTTAAACGATTTCCTCAAACCTCAGCATTCTCATAGCATTAAGTATAGCAATCACTGCAACTCCAACATCCGCAAATACTGCAAGCCACATATTGGCTATGCCCATAACTCCAAGTATCATCACAAGAAACTTCACACCTAAGGCAAATATTATATTCTGTCTTACTATGGTTAAAGTCTGACGCCCTATAGTTTGCACTGTGGCAATCTTTGCAGGGTTGTCATCCATAAGAACTATATCTGCTGCCTCAATAGCCGCATCTTGACCAAGTGCCCCCATAGCAATTCCTATGTCTGCTCTTGTAAGAGCTGGCGCATCGTTTATGCCATCACCAACAAATACTGTTTTTCCACTATCATTGTTTTTAATTATACCTTCAAGAGCGCTAAGCTTATCCCCTGGAAGAAGCTCACTTAATACGGTCTTTATAGAAAGTTCCTTTGCAACCTTATCGGCAGCTTCTTTTCTATCTCCAGTAAGCATAACTGAGTTTTTAACTCCCTGTTTATGAAGTCTATCTATTGCTAGTTTTGAGTCCATCTTGATAACGTCTGAAATGGTAATGTAACCAAGGCATTCCTTTTCATCAGCCACATAGCAAACTGTTCCAAAATGCTTTGATACTTCTGCCATAAGCTCCTCACTCATAGGAATCTCATATGCATTCATAAGAGCTTGATTACCTACATAGTATTTACCTTCTTTGTGTGTCAGCAAAATACCTTTACCAGCAAACTCTTCCACATCTATAATGTTGTCTTTATTCAAAGATTTTCCATACTCCTCATATGCAATAATAATAGACTTTGCTATAGGATGATTGGAATAACTTTCTGCCATGGCCGCAAGCTCGATTATCTCAGCCTCATTTACATCAGCTACCGCTACAACCTCATTAACCTTAAACACGCCCTCTGTAAGAGTACCAGTTTTGTCAAATACGATAGTATTTGCTTCTGCCATGGCCTCAAGGTAGTTACTACCTTTCACAAGAATGCCATGGTTAGATGCCGCACCGATACCACCAAAGAAACTAAGCGGCACAGAAATAACCAATGCACAAGGGCAAGATATTACAAGAAATATGAGGGCTCTGCCAAGCCACACACTAAAGCTCTGGGATAAAATAATCGGTGGTAACACAGCTACTATGACCGCCAAAATAACCACTATAGGTGTATAATACTTAGCAAATCTTGTTATAAAGCTCTCGGAACGGGATTTTCTAGTGCTGGCATTTTCCACCATATCAAGAATCTTTGCCACTGTGGATTCACCAAAAACTTTAGTTACCCTAATATGCAAAACACCTTGAGTATTAACACAACCACTCATCACGTTGTCGAAAGCCGCCACTCTACGTGGTACAGACTCTCCTGTCAATGCAGATGTATCTACATAGCTTTCACCTTCCACAATAACACCATCTAGGGGTATCTTCTCACCTGGTAAAACCACTATAACATCATCAATACTAACATCCTCCGGATCAACTTTTTCAAGTTCTCCGTCCTTCTCGATATTGGCATAATCAGGTCTTAACTTTACAAGAGAAGTTATAGCTGTTCTTGACTTATTGACAGCTATGTTCTCGAAAAGCTCTCCAACCTGATAGAAAATCATAACTGCCACTGCTTCAGTATACTCACCTAAAACAAAGGCACCTATAGTGGCAATTGTCATAAGAAAATTCTCATCAAACACCTGACCATTTAAAATATTTCTACCCGCTTTAAGAAGTACCTTTCCGCCTACAATCAAGTAAGGAATAAGATAAAACCCTATAGCTATAATCCTTTTTGCATAGGAAGGTATATCAATATCCTGTAAAATCAATTGATATAAAATTGTAATAATAACCAGCAAAACAATACTGACTATAATATTCTTTAGAGTTCTTTTTTGCTTTTTGTTCATAAGATCCCCCGACTAAAGAACTATACTACAATCTGAATCAACCTTCTTAACCGCCTTAACTGCTTCCTTCATAATTCTGTCGAAGTCTGCTTCCTCCGCCTCAATAGTAAGCTTCTGAGCCATAAAGCTTACTGTTGCATCCTGAACACCAGCAATCTTCTTGATAGCCTCTTCCATCTTAGCAGCGCAGTTGGCACAATCTAAATCTTCCATATCAAATCTCTTCTTCACGATATAATTCCTCCTACTCTTTCACATGCTCAAGTCCCATACTTATAATCTTACTTATATGGGCATCATCTAATGAATAAATAATCTGCTTACCATCTCTCTTATTTCTAACTAACTTAGCCTGCTTCAACACCCTAAGCTGATGAGATATAGCGGACTGGGACATACCAAGCACCTCTGCTATATCACACACACACATCTCAGACTTAAACAATGTATACAAAATCTTAATTCTTGTTGTATCTCCAAAAACCTTAAAAAGCTCTGCCAAATCATATAGTTCTTCTTCCTCTGGCATATCCTCTGCCACAAGATGTATCAAATCATCATGAACTATGTTCTCGTCACAACAATCTGCATGCTTATCATCTATATGCATATATTTTCCTCCTTAATACTTTTTGTTTATATGAATGTTTGTTCATATGTTTAATATATCATCAAAATACAATCATGTCAACTATTATATTTTTAAAAAAGTATGGGCTGTTGATTAATCAACAGCCCATGTAATACATTAAGGGGTTATTTAATTTAAGATTTTTTTAAATGCTTCTATAACTCAAATTTTATATTTTCATTTAAAAGTATCTCTATACTCTCAAACTCAATACTATTAATATCTTCATATGGCATAGTAAGAGGAATACTGATATTGGTGTAATCTATATCTGCTTGTTTAATGTAAAAGCCATCAACAAGTTCTCCATTAACAGATATATCAGCAAAGCTTACAAACTGCTTAGTCTCATCTTGAGAAGTCACCTTAAGCTTAATTATCAAATATCCATATTCGCTTTCTTCATAACCATCCTCAGCACTTAAATACTGATTACTAATCTCATCCACTTCAACACTTATGTCGTCTAACTGCACCACTTCATCAATTGTTTGATTTGGTGTTAAAGGTTCAGCAAAAGAAAGTCCCTTGTCCTCGTATGACTTTTCTACTAACAAGTCATTGGCATTTATAACAATATTACTTTTATCTGCAAAACCACTCAAATCATATTTTATACGCGGTCCGATATGAGTACTTCCCTCATTATCAAAGATATAACTTTCATCAACTATGCCTTCCACAACTGTACCATTTACACTGAGCACATCTGTTGGGTACCAATATGTGCGGAAACCACCTATGTTTGAGTATTCGCCAATTTCTAATGAATAGTAATCCACATATAGGTTATCGCCTTCCCAAGTAGGAACACATAAAATCTTAACTCCATCTATTTCAGCAATATATCCATTTTCCACAGCACCTTCTGCTGAACTTGCAAACTCAAGCTGCTTCATAGAAAAATCAACACTAACTTTGCCTAATGTCAAAGTTCCCTCTGTAGTATCGGATGAAAGAATATCACTTACATTGTAAAACTGGCTAATACATACTGTTCTTGCACTTTCTAAGGACTCTGTTGTAGTCACCTTTATGTCTGCGGCTTCAACCGAATTACCATTTAGCATCAATGTAGAAATGGGCGTAACAACTGGGTCGTCTCCATCAGCAATCTTAAAGTAATTGTTATATCCACGTTCATAATATAATCCACAGATAGGATTAACATACTCCCCAGTGTATGTGGTATATACATTTTCTAAGTCATTGTCTGTTATATCTGACAGATACACAGTGTATCTAAGCTCCAATATGTCACCAGAAATAACAGCATCTTTTATTGTTAAGCTAATCTTGTCGTCCTTGGATGGTCTAAGGTTGTTATTGTCTAGAATATACCAATCTGTGTTTCTAACATCACCACTTTCACCATCGTCTTCTTCACCTTCTACTTCCACAACACCACGCCCTGGAACAAATCCAAATAACTTCGCAATTGAAGCTCTTACCCGTTCTGAGCCACATACCACTGCTCCAACTAGAACAAAAACAAATGCAGCTGCAGCAACCATAGTACGTCTTGCTTTTGCTTTGGTGCGTTTCTTGCTATCCTTATCTAAATTATTCAATTTTTCCTTTACCCTATCCTTAATCCGCTGCTCACCAGAAGCATCAATAGGTTCAATTTCAATATCTTTCATCTTATCATCTATCTCTTCTAGCGGCATGGCATCATAAGCCTTTCTTATTTCATTTACAATCTTATCATCTATGTTCATAGATTCCCCTCCATTCTTGTTTTAAGCTTTTCAAGAGCTCGAGAAATTCGTTTGCTTACTGCAGGTCTCTTCATACCTATGGCATCAGCTATTTCATTTACCGATTGTTCTAAATAAAACCTACGGAAAATAATTTCGTCATCCGGTTTCCCCAGCATTTCTATCTCCTTAAGCAGGAAGGATTTTGTTTCGTCCATCTCCATAGCAGTTTCAGGACTCGGAGCATTGTCAGGAATTGAGTTGTAGGAAGCTTCTTCTATATCCTCCACTTGATTTCTCTTCGCTACAGTGAAGTTGAATTTATCGATAGCTCGACGCCTAGCTATAATTGATATATATCCTTTTAAACTACCTTTTTTCAGGTCGACCCTATCTATTTGCATATAGAAATCCACAAAAACATCCGCCACACATTCTTCTATATCCTGTTCATTACAAATAGAAGATATCTTTTGACAGACTATGTATTTTGCAAGATTTCCGTAAGACTCTATCAGCAAATCCATTCCTGCCTCACTATCTTTCTTCAGCAGGCGTAGGATTTTTTCATCTTTGAGAATTCTCATTTTGTGTTTCAACTCCTTTCGCTCCTATCTAACTATTCTGTTATAAAAGCAAAAATGTGACATATGATTCAAAATAATTATTTTAATTATACAGAAAAATAGCAAGTAACCTCAAGGATTACCTGCTATCATTCTTAGTTTTAATATAATCAATTACTGATAATATTATTGCCCCCCAAAAGCCTATGGCAGCAATTGGCATGGTAATAGAAAAAACTCGCCAACGTATCGCATCACTACCTGCTACAAACAGGGCAATAACAAAAATCACAATAGCTATTGCAGCAATGCAATATAAATTTTTTATTATTCGTTTCATATTTCCCCTCACTTGATAATACAACTTTAATCTGTAGGAAAAGAATTAAACCAAGCCCTTTCCTCAAAACTTCGCTTTTTCGGTGCAGCAGTTTCTTCACAAGCAACTCCCACAGGTAAAAAACACACCAGCTCATAATCATCAGGAACATTTAAAATCTGTGCCATCTGATAGCCTATTTTATCCTCATCAGTGATATGTCCCTCAAACCAACAACTTGAGTAACCAAGCGCTTCTATAACAAGCAACATATTTTCAATTGCAGCGGAGTAATCCTGAACTGCAAAACACTTGTCTCTATATGCATTTATTCTTTGAGTCAAAACACATATCATAGCTGGTGCTGTTTCTCCAACTGGTGGTTCAATAACTTTGTGTAGCTTGTCCAACACGTCTTTGTCATCCACCGCAATAAGACTTGTTGTCTGCATATTACAACCCGAAGGTGCCGCAAGACCCGCTTCCATTATTGTAATTAGATCTTCCCTAGAAACTAGGCTCGAATTATATTTTCCTCTATAACTATGTCGCTTGGTGATTATATCTATAACACTCAATTTTCTTATACCCCACTCAATATTTTACACACATTATATAATCAAAGCTCTTTTCTATCAACAAAAAGACGCCTCAAAAAGTGAAGCGTCTTAGAATAGTCAATTAGTTCAATTACTTAATAACCTTAATCCAGCCTTCTGGTGCCTCGATACGACCCATCTGGATACCAGTTAATGTATCATATAACTTCTTAGTCACAGGTCCCATCTCATCCATACCGCTTGGGAAGCAGATTTCCTTACCGTGATCATCAATCTTACCAACAGGTGAAATAACTGCTGCAGTACCACAGAGACCACACTCAGCAAAGTCCTTAAGTTCATCAAGGTAAACCTCTCTGTGCTCAACCTCCATACCAAGATAGTGCTCAGCAACATACATAAGTGAACGTCTAGTGATAGATGGTAATATACTATCTGACTTAGGAGTTACAAGCTTGCCATCTTTAGTAATAAAGATAAAGTTAGCTCCACCAGTCTCTTCAACCTTAGTACGAGTCGCTGGGTCAAGGTAAAGGTTCTCTGAATATCCCTTATTGTGAGCAT
>SVED01000117.1 GCA_015057515.1 Lachnospiraceae bacterium | reverse complement strand
CAGGTGCAGGTGATGAGGATGTGGTTCATGTATCTTATGGATATGGACTTTTTACAGGTGGCTTAGGACTTCATGGTGGTGCACACAAGGTGGGAAGCCTTACAGTTCCTGTATCATCAGGTAATACAGATAGACAGATTCAGTTTATGACAGACCTTGGTTCCACAATTCTTTGCTGTACACCTTCCTATGCTGCATATCTTGCAGAGTCCATAGAAGAGAGAGGTGTAAAGGATGAGATTAAGCTTAAGGCCGGTATCTTTGGTGCAGAGGCATGGACAGAGGAGATGCGTCGCGATATCGAGGAGAAGTTAGGTATTAAGGCCTATGATATATATGGTTTAACTGAGCTTTCAGGTCCTGGTGTATCCTTCGAGTGTGAGGAACAGACAGGTATGCATATTAATGAGGACCATTTCATAGCTGAGATTATTAATCCGGAGACTGGCGAGGTTCTTCCTGAGGGTGAAAAGGGTGAGCTTGTATTCACAAGTATTACCAAGGAAGCTTTTCCACTTCTTAGATATAGAACTAAGGATCTTTGTATCCTTTCAAGAAAGGAATGCTCATGTGGTAGAACACATATTAAGATGCGTAAGCCAATGGGACGTAGTGATGATATGCTTATCATCCGTGGTGTAAATGTATTCCCTTCACAGATTGAGACAGTTCTTCTTAATGAGGGTATGACTCCTAACTATCAGATAATTGTTGATAGAAAGAATAACACAGATACATTTGACATAAATGTTGAGATGAGCCAGGAGATGTTCTCAGATAACCTTGCAGAAGTTACTGCTAAGGAGAAGCAGCTTGTTGCATCTCTTAAAGCTATGCTTGGTATTCAGGCTAAGGTTCATCTTGTTGCGCCTAAGTCTATTACTAGAAGCGAAGGAAAGGCAGTTAGAGTTATCGATAAGAGAAAGCTTTATGATTAATAATAGAGGAGGTTATTATTATGGCAGTTAAGCAGATTTCAGTATTCGTTGAGAATAAAAGTGGTGGTCTTGCAGATATTTCAAAAGCTATTTCAGATGCTAATGTAAATATAAGAGCCCTTTCACTTTCAGAGGCTGCAGATTTTGGAGTACTTAGACTTATTGTAGATGACGTGTTTGCAGCTGGAAATGCACTTAGAGAAAGTGGACATATTTATAATATTACGGAAGTTTTGGCTGTTGCAGGCGAGGATAAGCCAGGTAGTATAACTAAGATATATACTGTTCTTGCTGAGGCTGGTATAAGTCTTGAGTACGCCTATGCGTTCTTTGCAAAGAGTCAGGAAAGAGCAATTATGATTATAAAGGTTGCAGACAGACTTGCGGCTAAGAAGGTTCTTAAGGATGCAGGTATTCCACTTGTGAAGGAAGAAGAGATAGCTAAGCTTTAAAATATTTTTCTGCCACATAATTCAATAATAGATGATTATACTATAGTAACGTCGAAAAAATCATTTTAAATTATCTGTTAAATGTGTTATACTTAAATGGATATTTTTTACGAGAGGAGAATATTATGGATAACAATCAGAATATGGGACAGCCAATTAGTCCACAGATGGATTTTACTCAGCAACCACAGGCAGGTTTTGTACAGCCACAAATGGACAACACACAACAACCTCAGATGAATTATAATCAGCAGCAGATGGGCTATGGTCAGCAGCAGATGAATTATGGTCAGCAGCAGATGGGCTATAATCAGCAACAGATGAACTATGGCCAGCAGCAGATGGGTTATGGCCAGCAGCCACAGGGATATGGACCTATTACTCCAAAGCCAATCAAAATCAACAAAAAGGCAATGCTTATTGTTGCAGCTATCGCAGCTGTAGTATTACTTATAATCTTCATACCAAAGTTATTTAAGCCAGACACACCATTTGACAAGATAAAGTTAGGTATGTCTACCAGCAAGGTAATGAAGGAATATGATTTGACAGATGATGACTATGGTATATTTGGTGACACCCTTCGTACAAAAGAGGACGGTTTTGGTGTTACAGGAAACTTACAGATATGTCTTGATTACGATCTTCTTACAGTTGATAGAGTTAACTGGTATGTATACGAGGAAGATTGTAAGAGTAAAAAAGCATACGAGGATGCTATTGACGAAATCATTGATTACTACACAGATGAGTGTGGAAAGCCAGAAAAGTATGATGATGAGTACACATGGCGCAAGGGTGGCTACAAGTATGAGTTAGAAGTGGATGATGATGAATTCACATTAAGATATAAGCGTGATTAATAAAAAAAGTCGCTGGGATTTTCCCAGCGACTTTTTTCAATCATTCTTAAAAGTAAATTCGGGTAGTATAAATTTCTTTTAATAACAAATACTAACATCACGATTTGAATTAAAAGGAGAATTATACATGAAAGCAACAGGCATAGTAAGACGTATAGACGATCTTGGAAGAGTGGTGGTTCCTAAAGAGATAAGAAGAGTTCTTAGAATTCGTGAGGGGGACCTGTTACTGACAACATTGACAAACAATGAAAAAGCGTGTGAATCAGCGGATTTGCAAGAATATTACAATGACCTGTTTGTAAACGGAATTGTAGGAGTAGCAAACAGATTGGGTATATAACACG
>SVED01000058.1 GCA_015057515.1 Lachnospiraceae bacterium | reverse complement strand
ATATGTTGCTTATGCCCTGTTCAAGAGGAAATGACATACACCAGTTTTCAATAGTTTCTTCCCCTGTGTTTGTTATAGTTACTGTTGCTGTATACCCTGTTTCCCACTTATTGTCTAGTTTGAATGTAACTGAATATCCTTCACTATCGTAGGTGGATTCGTATACCTCACCTGCATCTGTATCTGTAGCCACTTGTTCATTGGCAAGTGATACATCGCCCACGCCACTCATTACACTTGTGAAGAATAATCCTACGGACATGACTATAGGCAGTATTCTTCCTTTGATAAACCCCTTTTTACCTTTCATCTTTTGCCTCCTTTTATGTGTATGAGTTTTCATCATTCTGCAAAATTATCTTGCGCTGAGATAAACTCTACATATAGAGGCGTATCACATTCTACGCTGAAATACTATACGTCTTACATAAGTGATATGTTATTTTGCATAAGTGATACGTTATTTTGCATAAATAATATAATTTTTTCATAAATTCATCATTTTTACCATTTACAACCTAAGCAATACAAAAAAGCTACCATATCACAAGACGCAATATCCGCATCTTATAATATGATAGCTTTTTTTATCAACATATTTCAATAGCTCGGCAAGATTTGTAGGTTTTTAGGCAAAGTTTGCATAGTTATCATACGCATTGTTCTTGTATTCTGAATTCACATTTCGTCACCAACACATAATTTTTAATTCTGCACATCACACATGTGACCAATTATACACATATCTTCGGAGTTTTTTTCATCCAATTAATATACTTTTTCAGCAAAACAAGTAAAATATAAATCCCGCAATAAACTATAATCATCAAATTCAAAGGATAAAACAGTTTTATGTATTCCATGTCTAATTTTAAATGCAGCCTTAGATTTTCATCTATGTCTACTTTAAAGTCACTATTGTAATAATCCTTTTTTGATCTGCCATTAACTATTGTGATAACATCCGTTCCTGATTGATTTGCTTGAAACACCCATCCTCTGGCATATATAGAATCCTTTGGCTCGCCAATATCAACTATCGCAACAGCCTCTACATAGCCTTCTTTAATAAAGTAATCTGTATCATCTGCCATATTAACTTCTTGATATATCAACATCTTACTCTTAGGTGCAGTTATGTATAATACATTTAAAGCAATTATTCCTATTAGGCATAGCAACACTAAAAATATATTGTGCTTGACCAGCTTGTCTGATAGTTTAACCATCGGATATTCAGTTTTGATGTGTTCTATCATAAACAGCATAAAGAGAAACATTCCAGCACAGTAAAACAGTTCTAGCAAAGCACCAAATAACAGACATATTAGCAAATATCCAAACAATGCAACCGTAATCAGGGAATATAAAAGGTATGTCTCGAATAAACATTCTTCTTTTATAACTATATACAATACCGATATTGCGAAGCATAATGGTAAATACATGAGAAGCTGTTTTTCAAATGTTAATATACTATAATCATAATAATCACCAGATGTATGTGTCATTATTGGATTAATGCCTACACCATGAAAGACAAATATAAATCTAGCTAGGATGACAATAATATATATAATCAAATATTTTAATGTTTCTTTTGCTTGAATTGACATATTACTCACCTATTTCTTCACAGAACGTCTTCATATGTTACTTTTTCGTCACGCCCGATTTATCTAAACAAGCTAATTATTCTCATAACTATAATCACATGTAATACTATTACGTACAGCACATAAACTCCAAGCATTATCTTGTTAAAGGGAATAACTCCACCATAATCCACGTCCTTGTTCTGGTCTGTTTTACCTATACTTAATGCAAGCAGCAGTACCTGAATACCAAAAAATGTATCTATAGATAACATAAACAACAGATATCTAAGCACACCGTATGTACCATTTAGAATCATATACCCCCTATATATCATCCATGCAAGCATACCTAATGTAACAGTGTAATTAATTGCAGGAAATGAACTTTTCTTTGTATACATATACCTTCCTCCTTAAAACCTATTTCTTTTTGTAATGTTTTTCACATTATAACATATTATTCCTATCAAGCAACTATGATATATCATAAGATGCCTGTCAAGCTATCATACACAAAAAAAGAGGCCGTCCAAAGACAGCCTCTATATACCTATAAAATCTTAAGCCTTGCCAACTGAACCGAAGAGTTCCATCTTCTCCTTAACAGTTGCTTTGATAGCCTCTGCTCCAGGAGCAAGAAGCTTACGTGGGTCAAATCCCTTACCCTCAAGGTCCTTACCAGCTTCAATGTACTTTCTAGTAGCTTCCTGGAATGCAAGCTGACACTCTGTGTTAACGTTAATCTTTGATACACCAAGTGAGATAGCCTTCTGAATCATCTCTGCTGGAATACCAGTACCACCGTGAAGTACAAGTGGCATATCACCAGTCTTCTGCTGAACTGCATCAAGAGTCTCAAAGCTAAGACCTGCCCAGTTTTCTGGATACTTACCGTGGATGTTACCAATACCAGCTGCAAGCATTGTTACGCCAAGGTCAGCGATCATCTTACACTCATCTGGATCTGCACACTCACCAGCACCTACAACTCCGTCTTCCTCTCCACCGATTGAACCAACTTCTGCCTCGATTGAGATACCCTTCTCATTACAAATCTTAACAAGCTCAGTAGTCTTAGCTACGTTCTCGTCGATTGGGTAATGTGAACCATCGAACATAACTGATGAGAAACCAGCCTCGATACAAGCTAAAGCTCCATCATAGCTACCGTGGTCAAGATGAAGAGCAACAGGTACAGTAATTCCTAACTCCTCGAGCATACCATTTACCATACCAACGATTGTCTTATAACCACACATATACTTACCAGCGCCCTCAGAAACACCTAAGATAACAGGTGAGTTGAGCTCCTGTGCTGTTAAAAGAATTGACTTTGTCCACTCAAGATTGTTGATGTTGAACTGACCAACAGCATACTTGCCAGCCTTAGCCTTAGTTAACATCTCTTTTGCTGAAACTAACATTTTACGTTCCTCCATTATTTTAAAATTTGCCGTGCCACAAACATATGCCACTCGGGCAAAAGCACAGCACGTATGGATTTATTATACTATAATGTTTTCAAAAAATAAAGTATATATAAAAAATACTTACCAAAATACTTTTGATAGTAAAAAATGTTTTCCACATCCAATACATAGCACATCCCTCGCATTCACTTATACCATTACTACAACTATGGTTCATTTGTAACACTAAAACAAACTTTAAAATTCATAATTATGCATTTATTCCATTTGAAAATAATATTATAATATCTATCAAAATCAAATTACATATGAAGGGGAGTACATATGAGATCTACATCACTTAGCATTGAAGGGCTATTTATCAATCGTTTACCAAATGTTTTTCTAATTATATTTACCATTATCGTAATTGCAGTATGGCTTATAATTAGCTATAACAAGATTCGTCACAAAAAAGGAACTGAACGTTTCGTAAAATTTGTTTTAGTACCTATATGTTTTGGTATTTTCCTGATAGCTCTTGGATACGTAGTTTCACTCACAGCCTTAAAATACACTCACGGAACTGAGGAAACTACTGCAACTGTTGTTTCAAAAGAAGTCGACAGAGACTATCGTCATCGTAATCGACGTGCCACAAAATACATTTACACCGTTAAATATATAGATAACGAAGAAGTAAAAAGAGTAAAACTTCAAACCACCCTTGCTCGAAATATTGATGTGGGAGACAACATATCTGTTTACTATGTACCAGATGACAACAACGATTCCGAATCTTTCAACCACACAGTTGTAGCCGTTGATTTTGAAAAATCATATGCAGACATATACATTACCTTAGGAATGGCATCTGCCTTATTCGGTTTATGTCTGTTGGTATTTCTGAAAATTAAAGAAGATTCCATAAACAAGGGTATACGAACAACCGCCAAGGTTTTGCAGATAACACCTGTTGACTCAAAACTCTTTAAGAATAACAAAAACTATGACTTTATATGTCAGGGACGAAACCCTGTAACGCAAATGATAACTACCTTCACCACTGTTGGTCGTCCATCTGATTTTACAATGTATGACCCTCAGTCAGAGGTTACAGTTATGGTGAGTCGTGAAAATCCAAAGAAATATTTCATATCATTATAAACTTTAAGCTTCATCTTCGTGGCTACTCATCATGGACTTGAAATGACTTTTAATCTATAGAATTCTTGTAGATATTTTCTATGGATCAAAAAAACATCCCGGGAATTACTTCTCGGGATGTTTTAATTATTTATCTAATTACTCTACTACGTATGGCATTAAGCTTACGTGTCTTGATCTCTTAATAGCTACTGTTAAAGCTCTCTGGTGCTTAGCACAGTTGCCAGAAATTCTTCTAGGAAGAATCTTACCTCTCTCTGAGATGTACTTTCTAAGCTTATTTACGTCTTTATAATCGATAACAGAATTCTTGTCTGCGCAGAATACACAAACCTTTTTTCTTCTACGAATAGGTCTTCTCTTCATAGGAGCGTCTGTACGTTCGCTCTTCTCTGTCTTATTTACAGCCATTTTATTTACCTCCATCTTACTTAAATGGTAAATCGTTCTCTATTCCCTCTGGAATACTCATAAATCCGTCAGCGCTTGCGCTTGCTGGTGCTGGTCTGTCAGTTGACTGGAAACCGCCACCTGTAGCATTTGCCTTACTCTCAGCAAATTCCTGGTCTTCTACAACGACCTCTGTTGTATATACCTTATTGCCATCCTTATTGGTATAGCTACCAGTTTGGATACGGCCAGTTACTAGCATCTTAGTACCCTGTTTTAAGTACTTCTCTGCAAACTCTGCTGTTCTACCAAATGATACACACTGGATAAAGTCTGCTGTCTGGTCACTGCCAGTTGCATCTCTTCTACCACGTCTGTCAACAGCTAATGTATATCTAGCAATTGCTAAAGGCTCTGCGCCCTGTGAATATCTCACTTCTGGATCACGAGTCAAACGACCCATCAATATTACTTTGTTCATTGGAATACCTCCCTATCTACTACTCTGCGTCCTGCTTAACACAAAGATATCTGATAACAGATTCCATAATACGAACTTTAGCTTCTATTTTTGCTGGGCTGTCTGCATTGCCGTCGAACTGAATGAAGTAGTAATAGCCTTCCTTCATCTTCTGAATCTCGTAAGCTAATCTCTTCTTACCCCATTCATCAACGTTAGTAACAGTACCGCCTGCCTTCTCGATAATAGCCTTAGCCTTATCAACAACCGCTGTTCTAGCGTCATCATCGATCTTTGCACTAACAACCAACGCTAATTCATACTTGTTCATGTTATTGCACCTCCTTATGGTCTAATGGCCTCCGAATCACTCGGAAGCAAGGAATATAAAAATATATCACAATTAAGGATAATATCACACATTTTCCCCAAAGGCAAGCCAAAAATCCCCTGTTTTTGAAAAAATCATAAGCAAGTAAGCATTTATATATAGATACGGTGCCTAATCTACCTATCTGATACAAATAGAGCATAGGAAAACCGTTTGAACACGCGAGTACTTAGGTTCTAAGCGGGGATAATATGTGGGGGCATAAAAAACCTCACTATCGTTCGTCTCACACGCAGGGGTACTAAGCACTCTTGCGTGTGAGACGAGCGAAAGTGGGTTTTCCTATGCTCTATTTGTATCTGATAGATAGATTAGGTACCGTATCCGCACAAAAACACTTATTCACTTACAATTTTTTTGCTGCAAGAATATGTTATAGCGAAATATATTCCATAAATGCCTAATATAATACATGCTGAAATAATAATGGATGCAAGAAGTCCCTCACGTCCAAACACTTCCATAATTAAAAGCGCTGTCTGAATACCAAATATTGAGTGGATTATGGCCAGCACAAGGGGAAGTCCAAAGAACAACCCACACTGTGAAAAAAGAGAACGTCTAATCTGCTTTTCATCTACACCAATCTTTCTAAGAATCCTATACTTATCCTTGCTGTCTGCTGCCTCTGAAAGCACCTTCAATGAAAGTATCGCACCACTTGATATAAGGAATATAATGCCAAGGTAAAGTCCAACAAATACAAGTAATACTGTCATTCCTACTGATGCATTTATAATACTGTTTCTTGTCTGATAGCCAACATAAGTATGGTCACTGTACAAAGTGTTAATTTCTGCATCAAATCCATATTCAGAAAAATATTCATCTAACTTATTATATTCTTCCTGGTTTGCTACATTATAGTTAGCAAACATATACTCCTCAGAGTAATTCACAAAAGAAAAGTCTGTGCCATCAGGTAAGATAAGAATACCATTATTATCCTGTGAAGCACTCATGGTAACAAAACCTTTCCTGCATTCCTTGTCTGCTGGTGTGTATGTCTTTCCATTTACCTCTATATTCTTACCTGATTTCATAGCATCATTATATAACCCAATTGCCTGATTATAGTCTGCAACCACCATATATTCTCCTGCATCAAGCTCTACAGTATCTAATCCATACACGGCAGCAACTTTGTTGTAATCTGACACACGCATCATACTTACCCATATATACTCTGGTTCATAATAAACGTCATAAGCATTCTCAAGGGTAAGAGTTCCAAGATTCACAGAATTATCATGAAAACACTCTACACTCATCACATCCTTAAATTGTGACATATCTACGTTAGTTTCTTCAAATATTTCTAAAATGGATTCCCCTTCTATATGTTGACCATCCACATTTATGTTCTTAGTTATATTAAACTGAATATCCATAGGAGTCTTCTTCTCAATAACTATATCCATGGAATTCTTCACTGATACAGCACATGAAAGAATACTGATTGTAAAGAATAATAATAAGCTTATAATACCACCTGCAAAAACAGAAGTATTTATTCTGCTAGAAAGCTCTTTTGTTGTGAAAGCATTAAGGCCCTTGTTATAAAACTTTTTGTTACTTTTAACAAGCAATACCATAAGTCCTGACACAGACCAAAATACTGCAAAATTTCCTATAATACCCTTGACAATCTCTTTTCCAATTCCTACTAAGCTTCCAATATCGTTAAAGCCCACTGTGACCTTGTAGTAAGCTGTGCCAAGAAGAATAGCACCTACAGCAAAAACTATAACACATGCCACAGGGTTCTTTGCATAATTTTTCTGAGACTTTTTCCCTGCCTGCAAAAGATTAATCAAACGATTCTTT
Organism: Lachnospiraceae bacterium; assembly: GCA_015057515.1. Lineage (GTDB taxonomy): Bacteria > Bacillota > Clostridia > Lachnospirales > Lachnospiraceae > Coprococcus_C. Next base: position 7,188 of record SVED01000058.1, on the reverse strand, counting down.
CCAACAACAAAAGTCTGAAAAACAATTACAACTGCAAATATAACGATAAAATATACCATGGTCTTCACAATAGCGTCAGTCGAAACCGTAAATCTAAAATTCGTCATATCTGCCTTGAACAAAGTGGCTACTATGATGCTCATACCCTGAGATGCGCCCATACCTACAAACAAACCTGTAGCAAGGGAAATCACACCAACAATAAGTGTTTCAAGACAAAGTATAGTTGAAACCTTCATCTTGCCCATACCAAGAAGTAAGTACACACCAAATTCTTTTTTTCTTCTCTTCATAAGGAAGCTACTGGCATATACAATAAGGAAACCTAACACAAAGGAAACAAAAACGCTTACAACAGACATAACTTCAACAATAATGTCGATTATCTCTCTTGTGTCATTTGTTATATTAAGCATTATGGTCTGACTATCTAATGCATTAAAAACATAGAATACTGCAACTCCTAAAACTAAGGTTGCAAAATATATAGCATAATCCTTAATGGACTTTACAATATTACGGAAGGCTAATTTAAATAGCATCATTTAAATCCCCTCCTAACATAGTTACTACTTCAATGATCTTGTCGAAGAACTGCTTTCTTGTATCCTGGCCTTTTCTGATTTCATTGAATATTTTTCCATCCTTAATAAATATTACTCTTCCTGCATAGCTTGCTGTAAATGCATCGTGAGTAACCATAAGAATAGTAGCTTCAAGTTCCTCATTAAGCTTAGTCATACTCTTTAAAAGGTATCTGGATGACTTAGAATCAAGAGCACCAGTTGGTTCATCTGCAAGAACTAACTTTGGATTAGTAACCAAGGCTCTAGCTGATGCCACTCTCTGTCTTTGACCTCCACTCATTTCATAACTATGTTTATTCATAACCTCAACGATATCTAATCGCTGGGCAATATCCATCACACGATTGTGTATCTCTTTTTCACTTACATTTTGAATTGAAAGGGCAAGTGCAATGTTCTCATAAGCTGTTAATGTATCGAGAAGATTAAAGTCCTGAAAAATAAATCCAAGTTCTTCTCTTCTAAACTTATTTAACTTCGTACCCTTAATTTTAGTAATATCTTTTCCGCCAACATAGATGTGTCCCGCTGTAACACGATCAATGGTTGAAATACAATTTAGGAGTGTTGTCTTACCAGAACCAGAAGCTCCCATAATAGCAACAAATTCACCCTTGTCAACAGTTAAAGAAATCTTATCTACGGCTTTAGTAATATTTGACTTACTGCCGTAATACTTTTCTACGTTTTCTAATTTTAATATCTCGTTCATATTCTCTCTCCTTTTTAGAGGGCTTTTATCCACGCCCATATCTTTGATATGTTTGGATTATATCTCCTACTAAAAAAAAGTAACATTGATTAACATTACCCTAACCTTACATTTCTGTAAGGTTTTGCTACTTGCACAAAAACCTATACTTATACTTCATAATAGTTATCGTTTCCAAATCCAATCATAACCTTTGTGTATTCACCTTGTTTAGATTGAATAGTAATTCTGTGACCAAGCTTATCACACAATTTTTTACATATATATAGTCCCATACCAGTAGAAGCAGCTCTCACCCTGCCATTTTCCCCTGTAAATGTCTTGTCAAATACATATGGTAAATCTTTTTCGCTGATTCCAATACCGTTATCCTCAATAGAAAGAAGAGTTTGCTTCTCATCCTTTATGACGGAAAACTTTATGTAAGATTGTCTTCCTTCTGATGTGTACTTCAAAGCATTATTTAAAATCTGACTAAGCATAAACTCCAGCCATTTTGAATCTGTTATAACGGTAGCATCCACATTTTCTTTTTCTATGGCAATACGATTACCTATCAATAAGGTCTTGTTTTCCATTACAATCTTATTAATAATAGTTTCTATACTAACCTTGTTCATAAGATAATCCTTTTCTGATTCATCTGCTCGCGCATAGAAAAGAATTTGCTCGATGTAATAGTTTATCCTATCAATCTGTTCCTTTTGCTTGCGTAAGTCCGTATTCTGGTTGTAATTCATAAGACGAAGGGCAGATATAGGAACCTTAATCTCATGAACCCACATCTCTAGATATTCTCTAAACTCTATTGCACCAAGTTCAATATCATTGATACGCTCCTTCATAGACTTATCAATATCATATAAGGCTTCCATCATAAGCTCCCCCTCTTGAAAATCAGGAACCGGAAGCATATCAGTGATTAGATATTTCTGATCAAGAGAGTCCAAAGTGCTCATCATATTCTTGTAAAAATGTCTACGTTTAAAATAATCGCTCAATATGTACACTAGTACTACAAGTACCACAACTACTGCAAGTGCAATCATATAATCTTTTTTTACCTTGAAAACGTATCCCATAAGAAATATGGCAACTATTATGAAAACAGTCCCCAAAATCAAAGTAAGCTTATCTCTTAAATACTTACTAATTTTCATCTATTATATATCCCTGTCCTCTCTTAGTTTTTATTACGTCAATTAAACCTTGCTCCTCTAACTTCTTTCTAACTCGGTTTATATTTACTGTAAGGGTATTGTCATCTACAAATTCCTCTGAGTCCCACAGATAATTCATCAAATCATCTCTTGAGACTATGCTACCTTTATTCTTTATTAGAAAACCTAAAATTTTAAATTCATTCTTGGTAAGCTCTGTAACGCTATCCCCAATCTTCATCACGCTTCTACCAGTATCCAGCGTAATACTTCCGCATCTTAGCTCGCTCTCCTTATCACTCTTTCCTATTCTCTTAAAAACAGCCTCAATGTGAAGCAATAAAATAGATGGATTATATGGCTTTGCCACAAAATCATCTGCACCAAAGCTAAGACAAAGTAATTCATTCATTTCAGTATTCTGGCTAGTAACCATAATAACTGGTACATCTGATTCCTTTCTTAGTTCCTTCAATAGACCTTGCCCATCTACCATAGGTAAATTAATATCAAGCAATACCATATCTGGGTCATAATCTATTATCTGCTTGCAAGCCTCATTAAAGTTTTCCAGAAAACTCGCCTCATAACCATTTCTCTCCAGAAGAGTCTTTAACTCGTTGCAAAGCTCCTTATCATCTTCTACAATTAAAATTCTTTTCATAGCTACCCCTCCTATACGTTTTCATATTGTAACAAAAAATCACAAAAATTCATATACCTAATTAACTTGCCAATTTCATACACTAAGGTTATAATAACTTATGCATTTTATTTTGACTGATTAAATGCTCTTTTGAGCGTACTATAGATTTAAGGAGGATACAAAAATGAGAGATGAAACCAAATGCCTTCATGCGGGATATACACCAAAAAATGGAGAGCCAAGAGTTCTACCTATCGTACAGAGTACAACCTATGTATATGATTCCGCAGCTGAAGTAGCAGCTATATTCGACGATCCAACAAAGGGACTTTGCTATTCAAGATTTGGTAATCCAACAGTTATGGCTGTTGAAGAAAAGATTGCTGCATTAGAAGGCGGTGTTGGAGCTATGTGCACCACTTCAGGTCAGGCGGCAACATTACTCTCAATTCTTAATATATGTAAGGCAGGCGATAGCTTTATTAGTGTTCCTCAGATATACGGTGGAACTATAAACTTATTCTCATACACCTTCAAGAAAATGGGCATCGAGTGTATCTACGTTGATGCATCATGGAGTGATGATGAGATAAGAGCAGCCTTCAAGGACAATACAAAGTTAGTATTTGGAGAAACTATTGCCAATCCAGCACTTAAGGTATTCGACATTGAAAGATTTGCAAACCTTGCTCACGAGAAGAATGTTCCACTCATTGTTGACAACACTTTCGGAACTCCTGTTTTATGTAAACCTATTGATTTTGGTGCAGATATAGTAATTCATTCAACTAGTAAATATATGGATGGTCATGCAGTTCAAGTTGGTGGTGTTATCGTTGACAGTGGTAAATTCGACTGGACAAACGGCAACTTCCCTGAGCTTGTTGAACCAGATGAGTCATACCACGGTATATCTTACACTAAGCAGTATGGCAATATGGCATATATCATCAAAGCAAGAATGCAGCTTATGAGAGACTTCGGTGTTTATCCTGCTGCTCACTCAGCATTCTTACTCAACTTAGGACTTGAGACATTGGCAGTTCGTATGAAGCAGTACTGTGAAAATGCTATGGCTGTTGCAAAGTACTTAGAAGCTTCACCAGCAGTAGAAAGCGTTTCATATCCAGGTCTTCCAAGTAGCCCAGACTACGAACTTTGCCAGAAGTACTTAAAGGGAAATGCAAGTGGTGTTATATCATTTAACATCAAAGGTGGCAGACCTGCCGCAGCTAAGTTTATGGATTCACTTAAGCTTGCTTCCAACGAGGTTCACGTTGCAGATATTCGTACCTGTGTACTTCACCCAGCCAGCGAAACTCACCGTCAGCTCACTGACGAACAACTTGTTGCAGCCGGCATCGATGGCGGTATGGTAAGATTCTCTGTAGGACTTGAGAATGTTGAAGATATTATCGCTGATTTAGATGCAGCACTTAAAGCAGCTATGGAATAATTTTCAATATATTACTTAAATATGTATATCTCCTGTTTTTCTCGTACATACTAAAAAGAAAAACAGGAGATTTTTATTATGGAAAACATGGATACAATTAATCTACTTAAAGAATGCGACGCCGGGGTTAAAATGGGAGTATCAGCCATAGACGAGGTATTAGACAGCGTACAGTCAACTGAACTTTCTGACCTTCTAACAGAAAGCAAGGCACACCATCAAAAGTTAGGAAACGAAATCCACTCTCTTTTAATTGAATATGGCAGCGAAGAAAAGGATCCAAACCCTATGGCAAAGGGTATGTCTTGGTTCAAAACTAATATGAAGCTTCAGATGGATAAATCGGACCAGACTGTGGCTGAGCTTATAACTGACGGTTGCAATATGGGTGTTAAATCATTGAATGAATATCTCAATCAGTATCAGTCCGCAAATGACAAAGTTAGGGATATCTGTAAAAGACTTATTAGAATTGAGGACGAGCTCTGCAAGGAATTAAGAGGGTATTTATAGATAAAAAACAGCTAGCAGCTCCACATATTTTGGAGTTACTAGCTGTTATTTTATGACTATAAATTAATTCATCAAAAGTCGTAGTTCGTCGTATTTAGTTCACCTGCTCAATACGTCCATCCTCAATCCAGAGAATATAACGCTCACAGGATTTAATATTTCCCTTACCGAAATCTATTATCATAAAACCCTCACCCATATGTATCTTTCTACAACTTATGTCATCTCTGCCCTTTTTGATGTCAGCTGCTGGTATGGCAGTAAGTATTGATTTATTATCTCCATCCATATCACAAGTCCATATCTGATATTCTTCCTCATCACTCATATACTTAACGTAGTATATCTGACTATCAAATATATTATATGAGTACACGTGTGTATCTATAATAGTCTCCTCATATCCTAAGACTTCATCCTCATTGTAGCTATATTTTTTTAATGCAACATATGTATACCCGTAATGTTCAGGATTAGGAATTTCCTCAAGCTGATATATAGAACCCTGATATGGGCAAACCTCTTTATTAGTAAAAGAAAGTAGGTAATGAAAATCCACCGACTGGTTATAAACATATTTAGATAACCAGACCCATCCTCTCGCATATTCTCCAGAAACACCATCATCATATAAAACTGGATTATCAAAGGTGCTTTCATCCGTCAGGTCTATATAGTACACTTCATCATGGTATATCCTCTCACTGCTTCCCTCTATATACTCGCTCTCAACATAATAAAATAGCTTTCCGTCTGCTATGCCATATGTAAAAGCTCCATCCATAACAAATACTGTCTCTACATTTCCCTCATCAACAGATATTCTAATTATACAGTTTTGTTCACTGTCTCTGTAGAACGCATTTGCATAGATATATCTATCATAATAGGATATAGTTCTAATATCAGCCGTATCATTTTCTGCCTCATAAAACAGCTCGTAATTTCCATCTGCATCAACTGCATAGATCCTGTCATTATACAAATCATTGCCATCCTTATCCTTGGTTTGTATAGAATCTACAAGATATAATCGCCCCTCCACATAAACAGCATTCTCCGCAATCCAGCTTTCACGACAATAATTGCCAACCTGATATTCTATTTCCCCATCATAACCAGTTCGCTGTTCACTAATCAAATCTCTATAGCCATCAACTCTCTTGCAGTCATCATGTAATTTAACTATTGGATATACAATACTTCCCACAGCAACTACACCCATAATAGCAATACCAATTATGATAGTAGGTTTCTTAATATTGTATATCTCACCTTTTTTGTGGCGTATTACATTTGCCAAAACTAGGATTGCACCTATAACCAGTAACACCATATATAAGGCAAATTTCAAATCAAGTTCAACTCTCGTGTGTCCTACTATTAGATTTAGGATGAGATACATTATCCCTGTATCTATAGCAAACACCATACCTAATGTATGTAATCTCCAGGAAAACTCATCATCATACTCGCTCCAAAACCATGACCCCAATAACATAGCTACAGCAAAAATAAGTACTACTGTGGCAGATGTTGCAAACACATCCTCCACATTACCTGCTACTGTACTAAAAGCATAGCCATGAATTCTGTCATCCATAACAGTATCTCTAACGAGAAAATTTAACCAATCATCTTTTTTGTTTATTAAGTATCTAATAGCAGTTAAAATAATCCCTAACTCTAACACGCGACTGATAGTTTTAAATACGTGCTTCATCTGTACCCTCCTATCTGATATCTCCTTCACACAGAAAACACAATTTTATATTCTAGCTAAATGTATTAATTTTCACAGGTTCTTATATTACAAATAATAGCATTTTGGGAAAATATTGTATAGTTCATAGTTTCTACAATACCCTATTATTGATAGTGTATTATCAATATAAAGTATTTTTTTATGTATTTTTATATAAAACATTACCGTCAAATAAATACTTGCATTGCATACATAAAAGTGATACACTTTTCTAAAGCATTAATTTTCAATTCTATTTTTGGGCGGTTTCTCCGCTCTATCTATATTTCTTAGAATCACAGAACTTCAATGCTTTATTACCCATTTAATTAAAGCAGCGAGGATTTATGATTTTTGAGATGTGGTATCA
>SVED01000057.1 GCA_015057515.1 Lachnospiraceae bacterium | reverse complement strand
CCTGTCCCGGATCACCAGTAGATAAAATAAGTCTGGTAGATGAAACATTAAGGGATATTCTAAAAATAGTTGTAAACAACAAAAGAGTTGGGAAACCAGACATATTTAGTGTCTCTTTCGCATAAAGACAGTTAAATACAATAATAAGAGCCATGGAAATATTAAATAATATTAATACATCCAATAGCCATGAAGGCATAGGTATAATGAAGAATACTATGGCAGCAAGCAAATACGCACCAAGAAATATATCATTTTTCTTCATCTTCCTATTCTCCTTTCATAATATTTTAAATATTATCAACTGACTTTGTTTTTAAGTCTGTATACATATGCAAGTACTTCTGCTACAGACTGGTACAACTCAGCAGGAATCTCATTACCCACATCGACGTTGGAATACAACATACGCGCAAGAGGTTTATTTTCAACTATTTCTACATCATTTTCTTTTGCAATTTCCTTAATCTTTATAGCAAGATAGTCAGCACCTTTAGCTGTAACAATTGGGGCCTGACTAACTGTATTATCATATTTTAGTGCCACTGCAAAGTGAGTAGGATTAGTAATTACAACATCGGCCTCTGGAATACTCTGCATCATACGCCTACGAGAAGCCTGTTGCATTCTTTGCCTTTGCTGACTTTTTACCTTTGGATCTCCCTCTTGATTTTTGTATTCGTCTTTTACTTCCTGTTTACTCATACGAAGCTTCTTTTTGTGCTTGTAACGTTGAAAAAACAAATCTGCAACACCAATAACAAGATATACTAAAGATATCTTAATACCAAGATCCATAACTAAATCAAACAAAAGGCCAAGACCATCTAGTATTTTCAAGTCATAAACTACAACAAATGCCTCAAGATTATCCTTTATCACAGAAAATGCAACAAATCCAAATACAACTATCTTAAATATGGATAATAACAAGTTAAACAATGCTTCACCGGAAAAAATTCTTTTGAAACCATTTATCGGATTAAGCTTGGTTAATTTAGGTTGTAATGGTTTTGTTGTAACCATCCATTTAAACTGAAATTTATCTGCAAAAAAGGAAATAACCATTGCAATAAGCACAAAAGGGGCTACTGTTATCATAATGTATAAAATAACATCTCTAAGCACTTGAACAGCATCTAAAATAACGAAATCGCCATTGGAATAATCAGCCATTCTTTTCCAATATACATCAAACATACTTAATAGACGCTCAGATAAATATCCCATAAATAATTTCATACATAGAAAAACAACTAAAAGTGAAATCGCATTTGTGATTTCTTTACTTTTAGCTACCTGCCCTTCCTTACGGGAATCTTCTATTTTCTTTGCTGTAGGTTCTTCTGTCTTGTCACCGTCATCAGCAAAGAACTGCAAATTGTATCTAATTAGTAAAACATGTTCATCAAACATGCTACAAGCCTCCTAAAAGTGTGGCGAGCATATACTGCATTTTTTCCATAAGATATGTAGTAATGTTTGGTATGAAAAGAATTGTAATTGTCAGTAATGCTAATCCTACAAAAACCTTTAACTGTATACCAATAGCAAACATATTCATTTGCGGAGAACTTTTTGCAAGTACACCTAAAATAACACTTAGCATAGTCGCTCCCAAAAATACCGGCATTGCAATTCTAAAACCTATACTAAAGTATTCTCCAATAAAACTGATAATACCACTATATAAAACCGGAGTGTTCGGTACTACCTTCCCCAATGGTGCAAGCTCAAATGACTGAATAAGTGCCTGCAAAATGTAATAATGAAGGTTAGTTATCAGAATAACAAGACATACTAATCTATCATAAAATTCTGCTGTAATTGTTACCATAGCACCGATACTCGCATCAAAATTACTGGACATGGTAAAACCAATCTCTCTATCTATAAACTCTCCTGCCATAACAAGAATCGCCATAACCAAATTGGACACAAAGCCAAGAGAAAGTCCAACAAATGCCTCTTTTAAAATAAGGAAGCTGTATCCAAACACTGAGCTATACTCAGGCAGGGAATAATCAATAGAAGTAAAAACTATTATAGAAACACAGGCCGCAATAAGTACCCTAAGTCTGCCATTAACCGCCTTGTTACCAAAAATTGGAGCTATAGCGAAGAAGCAACCCGTTCTGACAACAACAAGCAAATATGCTTCCAGAGTAAGTGTTGATATCGTTAAATCCATACACTGCTACCTCACGTAATCTCCGAATCTACTAAATAAATCTTCCATAAAACCTACAATATTAGTAAGTATCCAGTCACCACATATAATAAGAACAACCAAAATAACAACTAACTTAGGAACAAAAGTAAGCGTTTGCTCCTGAATAGATGTTACAGTTTGAAAAATACTTATTGTAAGTCCTATAACTAATGAGGACAACAGCATGGGCGCACTACATTTTAAAATCAACCATATAGCCTGTGCTGCTATATCAATAACATCTGCTGTACTCACAGCAAATCACCTCTTCCTAAAGTAAATAAACTATGGTCAGAAATTAAAAGAATTAACCAACTGACCAACAATAAGGCTCCATCCATCTGCCAACACAAAAAGTAAAATCTTAAATGGCATAGAAATTGTGGTTGGTGGAAGCATCATCATACCCATAGACATAAGCACTGATGACACTACCATATCCAATATAATAAATGGTATGTATATTAAAAAGCCTATGATAAAGGCTGCCCTTAATTCGCTTATAATAAAAGCCGGAATAAGAACTGTAGTTGGAATCTCATCTAAAGTCTCAACCGTATCAATCTTAGCAATATCCATGAATAATCTAAGGTCCTCTTCTCTTACCTGATTAAACATAAATTCTCTAATAGGTTCAATACAGTTATCCAGTGCTTCCTCTTGAGTTATCTCCTCTGCTGTAAGTGGATCAATAGCTTCTGATTTTATTTGATAAAATACAGGGCTCATAATAAACAGGGTTAAAAACAAGGATAGCCCTATCAATACATTATTGGGTGGCGTAGACTGGGTACCAACTGCAGTTCTAATAAAGTGTAATACCACAATAATCCTAGTAAAGGACGTCACCATAACTAATATTGATGGAGCCAAGGAAATAACAGTAATAACTAATAAAATCTGCAAAGTACCGGATAAGGTCGTCTCATCTGAATTGGAATTAACAGTCAAACCAACTGATACACCGTCGTCATCAATGTCAGTTAATGGATCGTCTATACCTATCTCCGGTTCTGTTCCCGGTTCAATGTCCATAGCATAAGAACTTCCACCAGCAGAAATTAAAACAACAATAGTCATTACAAATAACAATATGAATTTGCGTAGTTTTTTGTATTTCATCTCATTACCTACTTTGTATCACTATTATCTTTAGAGTTTTTCTTTTTTACTTGAGATAAAATGTCTTTAAAATCAAATTGTTTGGTTTCTAAGGTCTTATCTTCACTTAAATCATTTAACTCTTCAGGGTCAATTTTATCAATAAGAGTAATCTGTTCCTTTGTAATTCCCACAGCATAACAACCCTTACCGATTTTAATGATGGCAATAATCTTATTGCCATCAATTCTAAAAGACTCAAGTACCCTGATATTGCACTTATTATTAAGTGCATTACTCTGGTATTTGGCTACAAATCTTGTGGCAAAATATGCCATAACAAGAACGAGTACAAATACCAAAAGTAAGGTAATAATACTCAGTACTGATGGGGAATTAGAGTTTCCCATAATTGCAGTTCCAAACATATTACTCAACTGCCTTCTTAACAGCTTCAATAACTCTATCTGGCTGGAAAGGCTTAACAATAAAGTCTCTTGCACCAGACTGAATTGACTCAATAACCATAGCCTGCTGTCCCATAGCAGAACACATAACTACACTTGCGTTTGGATCTGCAGCCTTAATCTTCTTAAGAGCCTGAATACCATCCATCTCTGGCATAGTAATATCCATAAGAACAAGGTCTGGCTTTGTCTCAGCATATTTTTCAACTGCTTTCAAACCATTCTCTGCCTCACCTGCGATATTGTAGCCATTCTTAACTAAAATATCCTTAATCATCATTCTCATAAACGCTGCATCGTCACAAATAAGTATACTTTTTGCCATAACTTATACTCCTTTTTCTATATTTTTTCCTTGATAATTTCTGTAATTCTAATACCGAAGCTCTCTTCGATAACAACAACTTCACCCTTGGCAACTAATTTCTGGTTAACCATTACATCTATAGGTTCTCCAGCTAGTTTGTCAAGCTCTATAATAGTACCAGGTGCAAACTCCAAAATCTCTTTTATTGATTTTCTTGTTCGACCTAATACAACCGATACTTCAAGAGGAACATCCATAATAAGCTCTATGTTCTCTTGTTGCATTGCTGGGTTCATCATAGGGTTAAATGCCTGGAACTGAACATTTTGAACATTTACATCAGGCTGTATACCCATCATTGGCATACCCATCATCGGTTGGGCCATATATGGCTGTCCCATCATTGGTTGTCCCATATATGGTTGTTGGTTAATCATTGACTGCTCCTGTGCTGGTATTGCACTTTGTACTGGAACACTTTGTGTAGGAGCACTTGCTGTTGGCTGAGCAACAGGCTGTTGACTAGGTTTCTCTTCTCTGTCAGCCTCCTCCTGACTACTACCACCGCTAAATCTGTTATACAACTCTCTAGCTAAATCAAGTGGATAAAGCTGCATTATTGTACTATCAACCAAATCACCTATTGTCATCCTAAATGTAACTCTAACAAAACTTTTGCCCATAAAGTCAGCAACTTTGCCAGATTCAATTTCACCCGCCATATCAAGCAAATCTGCTTCAGGTGGACTAATATCAATCTTACAATTAAGCATGGATGACATAGATGTGGCAGAAGAACCCATCATCTGATTCATAGCCTCACATATTGCACTAAAGTGTAATTCTGTAAGCTCTGGGGCTGGATTGAGACCATCTCCACCCATCATCAAGTCTGTAATAATCTTAACATCCTCTTCTTTGAGAATTAAAACATTGTTACCATCAATACCCTCCTTATAGAAAATATTAATGAAAACACATGGTTTGGCATAATCAGCGGTAAGTTTATCCCAATTTGATATCTCAACAACAGGTGTTGTAATAACAACCTTCTGATTAACCAAGGAATAAAGTGTGGTGGCTGCAGTTCCCATACATATGTTAGAAATCTCACCAATTGCATCTTTTTCCTCAGGAGAAAGTTCTGAAACATCGCCTGAACTTCCTTGATCTGATGTCATACCATTAAGCAATGCATTAATCTCTTCCTGAGATAACATTCCATCCATATTCTTTATTCCTCCTCTCTATATATTTCCGTGATTTTCACTGCGTAATTATCACTAAACGAACCTGGTAATGCTTTGAACTTTACTATATTTCCAACATAAATATCAAGTTCGTCTTCTATGCTCTTATTAAGCTTTATAATATCTCCAACCATAAGGTTGGCAAAATCCATAACTGTAATTGTACTTTTTCCAAGCTCTGCTGAAACAGGTATGAGAGCTTTGTTAATGGCAGTCTCAATAACCTCTGCATAGCTTTGTTCATCCTTGTCCTGCATAGTAGAGAACCAATACTTTGTATTAAGCTTATCCATAACATCCTCTAATGTAATGTATGGCAAACAAATATTCATGAGTCCTTCTACTCCACCTACATTGATGTTGATTGTAACAATGGCAATCATTTCGGTTGGTGATATAATTTGAGCAAACTGTGAATTAGTCTCTATTCGTTCTAGATAAGGCTCTATCTCCACAACATTTACCCACGGTTCTCTTAACAAGGATATAATTATACTAAACATTCTATCTAGAATGGATAGTTCTATCTCTGAAAAATCTCTCGTTTTGTCAAGGGGTTCTCCCATGCCACCCAGCAATCGGTCTATTATTGTGTATCCAACATTAGTGGCCATCTCAATGATAATATTTCCATTGAGAGGTGCCATATTCACAACACCTAACAAAACAGGATTAGATAATGCATTTGAAAACTCTGAGTATGTAACCGCTTCTGAGTTCATAACCTCAACCTGCACTGTCTTACGTAAGTATGCCGGCAAATTACTACTAAGCAATCTTCCAAAATGCTCGAATATAATTTCAAGAGTTCTAAGATGCTCCTTAGAAAACTTTGCTGGTCGTGAGAAATCGTACTCTTTAACCTTTGCGCTCTTGGAATCTTCTATGTTATCTACATCTAATTCACCAGAACTAAGCTGTTTCAGTAAGGCATCTATTTCGTTTTGTGAGAGTACGTCTGCCACACTTCTCACCTCCCTTAGGTACTAGTGTTTACTGCGCCACCCAATTATAGAAGCTAACTGAATATATACAGGATGTACTAAACAAATCCTTAAGCGCTACTAAAATTTCTTCTTTTATCTGTCTTTGAACCTCAACATCAATAACCTGCTCATATGTATACTTTGCAATAATATCTCTTGTAGTATCATATATAAGAGCAGTTGATGCATTTAAATTAGCCTCGGTTTTAGAGTAATCAGCTGCTGTCTTATCAAGGTTAATTGTAAGACCATACTGAACAACATGTTGCTCATCTGAGCCATCTGACGCAAGGTTAATTGGATTACCCTGTTCAAGCTGAAATGCAGCAAGATTACTAACATCAAATTCACCTGATGATGAACCATTTAGTGACGCAATCTCTAAATCGAGCACTGCTGCTATATCAGTAATAAGTTTATTTGTTTTTGTTGCTGATGGCATAAACACAAAAACAAGTAAAATATTAAAAACTAAATTGATAATACATATAGCTAAAATAATTACCGTAATGAGGTTCTTTTTCATGCTTGTATCTCCTTAATAATTTGAATTCTGTTGATTGTATATTTTGATTACAACTCTTCTGTTTTTAGCTCTTCCTTCTTCAGTTGCATTAGAGGCAATCGGTCTATCCTCTCCATATCCAGCAATCTTTATGTTTGATTGTATGAAGTTTTCTTGAGAAATAATATAATCATACACACTTCTTGCTCTCTCAGCAGAAAGCTCTCTATTGTCAGCAAACTGAGATGTGGATATTGGGACGTTGTCTGTATGGCCTTCAATTTCAATAATACAATACTTGTATTTAACAAGAATGCTAGCTACTTTTTGAAGAAATAACTTTGCATCATCCTTAACATTTGCACTACCAGAATCAAACAAAATGGATCCATTCAAATCCAGCTCTACATACTGCGCGTTGTAATCCAACAATATCTCATCATCTATGCTGTATGATTCTGCCATCTGAACAACCTCTTCATACATCTCTTCGGATTGTTCTTCTCCTCTTTGCTCATACTCTTGCTTAAGTTCTTCATCAGAAAGTTTCTCCGCATCTGTACGAGAAGACACCGACTCATTTCCTGTTTCACCTTCTATGTTTTTTCCTGCTTCATTCAAAACACTGTTCACATCAGGGATTTGTGTAACTCCACCTGACATCATTTCACCGTCTACCAATGAAACTGAACCATCGTTTAGTATATTAAACGTTATATTGTCAAAAGAAGCTGCTATCTTCTGTATCTTGCCCTCATCCATAGTGGAACTTGCAAACAACAAAACGAAGAAACAAAGTAAAAGATTCATAAGATCACTAAAGGTGGCCATCCACGCTGGAGAGCCTTCCTCTGGTGGCTTTTGTTTTCTCTTAGCCATAGCTTATGCCCCCTCTTCTCCAAATGCTTTTCTATCCTTAGGAGCAAGGAACGATTTAAGCTTCTCCTCAATTACTCTTGGGTTCTCACCTGCCTGAATAGATAAGATACCCTCTATCATAACCTCTTTGAGCTTAATCTCCATATCATTTTGCTTTGTGAGTTTGTTTGCAACCGGTGTACATATCCAGTTTGCAAGCACTGAACCATATAATGTTGTAATAAGGGCAACTGCCATATTAGGACCAATGGAATCTGGATCTGACAAATCCTTAAGCATGTTAATAAGACCGATAAGCGTACCAATCATACCCCAAGCAGGACCCATTGCTCCAAGATTTTTCCAAAAGCCAATGTTCTCCTGATGTCTGGCATCAACATTGATAAGTTCAGCCTCCAAAATACTTCTAACCAACTCTGGGTCAGTACCATCAACTATAAGCATAACGCCCTTTTTCATAAAATCATCTTCTAAATTGTTTGTAGACTCCTCTAAAGCGAGAAGGCCTTCTCGTCTGGCAAGATTTGATAATTCAATAATAGACTTAATTGTCTCTGTCTCATTTGCCTTTGGCACCTTAAAAACCAAAGTGAAGGATTTGAGTCCTGCAATAAAGTCCTTCATAGGGTTCATGGCAAGAATGGCACCAAAAGAACCACCAAATGTAATAAGAGCTGATGCCGGGTCAAGGAATGTGTCTGTAATAACACCAAATCCTTTGCCATTAACCATACCAAATACCATAAGTGCCAAGGCACCAATAAATCCAATAATTGATGCTATATCCAATGTGTTCACCTCAAATACTACTCAACGCCAAGTGAGTGTATCTTTCTCTTGTAATCAATAACTAATTCTATAATATCTCTGCCAGACTCACTTACTATGTACTTCTTACCACTCGTAAGGGTAATAACTGTATCCGGAGTCTCTTCAACCATCTCAATAAGCTCGGCATTGATGAAGATTTTAGTTCCTTTTAATCTGGTTACTTCTATCATATCATCCATCCTCCTACAAATAAAGACAATTAACGACATTACAATTAGTTGTATTATAGCATATTTCGTATTTTATGTCTACAAAAAATGAAGGAAGAAAGACCTCAAAATCAAATATTTTGACATTGAAGTCTTTCCCCTTAAAAACTAACTAAATTGCTTATCTCTTGAGGTTTACAAGTTCCTCTAACATAGAGTCTGAGGTTGTAATAATTCTTGAGTTTGCCTGGAAACCTCTCTGAGTTGTAATCATCTCAGTAAACTCTGATGACAAATCAACGTTTGACATTTCTAAAACGCCCTGTGACATTGTTCCACCATCTTCATCAACTGAAGAACCAATACCATCAAAGTAACCTGAGTTCTGAGTTGTAACATACATACTATCACCAATAGCTTCAAGTGCCATAGGGTTAGCAAATGTAGCAACTGCAATCTGACCTAAAAGTTTGGTCTCACCATTGCTGTATACGCCGTAAATCATACCTGATGTATCAATACTAACATCGTTAAGAAGACCCATTGATCTACCACCACCAGTTGATTCAGTTGATCCTCTTACCATCTTTGCTGTAGCATTTCCATCAGATTCAAACATTGTAAGATTTGAAAAATCAACTGTTATTCCATCTACAGCTTCACCATTTATAACAGATGAGAATACATCACCCTTTTCATTAGGATTAATAGGAGTAATCTCAAACAAAGCCTCTTTCTGTCCAGCAGTTCCAGCATACTCAAATCTACCTGTATCAGCATTAAACTTTAACTGAATTGAGTTTGCTCCTGCTATAGTAGCTGTATATCCTCCTTCAACTACGTCTGGAGTTGCAGCATCATCTTCACCTAAAATCTCTACATTGTTAGCGTCCGTAATTGATTGAATCTCAAGATTGTAAAGTGACTGATCTGCCTGATTCTCATCCATTGTAAGCTTAAACTTGGCTGTATATGGATATCCAAGAGCATCATATATTGAAACTGAAATAACCTTACCATCAACTGATGTTAAATCAGGATCTGTAAAGTCAATATTACCTGTCATATAGGTCTCAGAAGTCTGCTCAGGTGAAGAAACTAAGTTAGCCTCTGACTCTGGATAAAGAGCAGATACTGTATTTTTCTTAATCTGGTCTGGATTCTCAGGATCTACCTGCCATCCCATAACCTGATATCCATGGCTTGTAACAAGACATCCTGCACCATCAACCTGGAATGAACCAACCTTTGTAAAGCAGTTTGAACCGCCACGGCTGATAATGAAAAAGCTCTCGCCATTAAGCATCAAATCGTAAGGATTGTTAGTACTCTGAGCTGCTCCATTATCTGTAACTGATGTTGAAATAGATGATACCTTTGTACCAAGACCAATCTGAGATGCGTTTGTACCACCTGTTGTAGGTGTAGCACCTGTTGCATTTGAAGTTGTCTGGTATAAAACGTCTCTAAAAAGTACTGTTGAAGACTTAAATCCCATTGTGTTTACGTTTGCAATGTTGTTACCAATAACGTCCATCTTTGTCTGGTGTGTCTTAAGACCTGCAACGCCAGAATAAAGTGATCTCATCATAATGTTCGACCTCCACTTCGAATATAATCCAGTCCCATCTGTCATTCCGGGACCGCAGCCTCCATATAGGTCCGGCCGCTAAACTATTACTGCTCCATCTATGTTTGTAAAAACATTTCCTTCTTCACCCTGTTCCAGGGCAGTTACAACTGTGTTATTTTTTATGTTGACAATAAATGCCAAGTTGTCCATCATTACCAATGACTCATTGATGCTTTTTCCTCTAGCCTGGTCAATACCGTGACTAAGTCTGTCCATCTGATTGTCTGATAATGTAATATTTCGACTTTCCAATCTTTGATTAGCATGTTTTGAAAATCTAACCTGTTCACTTTTTTGTGCTAATATATCTTGAAAAGAAGTATGTTCTTTCGCTGAAGTATTTCCCTGGGTCTTATTGCCTGTTTGAAGAAATAACCCGGTTGCCTGTTCAATGGAAAGGATTCTGGAATCAAAATTATTCATATAAATCCCTCCTATTCAGTAGCTTTATCCTCCTTGCCTTTGTTCGATTCACTTTCTTCCAAAGCGTTCTCGGACTGTGACTTCAGGAATAAATAATAATCATAATCCACAACAGAATCTAAATCCTTAGCAGGATAATATGTATCATTGATTGAGAGTAAAGTCTCTCCATCCTTCACTGTTGCATATTCCACAAGACCACTAACCATTGTTGAGTTGCCAGCTGAATCTGTAGTATTCATAATAACATACTCACCAACAAGATTAAGTGCATTACCCTTCTCAAGAGTTGTACTAATATTCATAGTTGCCTCAAGAGATGAATACTGAGCCAGCTGTGACATATACTGTGTACTGTCTCCTGGATTAAGTGGATCCTGATACTGCATCTGTGTTACAAGAAGCTGTAAAAAAGCATTTTTGTCTAAATCATTACTTTCAGTATTTTTCTTAGCTGCTGGTGTATACGATGATGATGCTGAAGTAATATTACCTATTACGGAATCTGCCATACTTTGCTCCTCCTTTCTTGTTATACTGTGTAACTTACTCTGTTTCCTTGCGCTTTCATAATCTCAACTTGAAGTTGTTCTTCCTCTGACATTGTTTCCTCACCGAGTTCTTTGTCTAGATTGATTCGTCCAAGCTTTGTTGAAGTCTGCTGTTCTTGGTTTTCATATTGTTCTTCCTGTCCATTGCTGAAGAACTCATATGTTGCTACCATAACTTCAATAGCTTCAACCTTAAGCTCCTGATTATTAAAAGCTTCCTTCAATGATGCAAGACTGTTTTCAATTGCATTCTTAGCAGCCTCTGTTTCAGCAATAATTTGTGCCTGCATAATACCATCTTTTGCTGCTACATTAATCTGAACCTTACCAAGGCTCTCTGGATTAAGTTGAACTTCAATAGATGTAGTCTCTTTTGATAAGTGAACCTTAATATCATCAATAATCTGTCTAATAATATCCGCTTCCTGAACTGCATCTGTATAAGATGTTACTCCATCAAGCCCTTCGCCAGTCATTACATTGTTGATTGCTTGATTGAGATTGTTCATTATGCTGTTTGTATCATTGTCCTTACCAGTAAACTCCTGGGAACTAGAACTTTGATTGGTATCACTAGTTAATGTATCGGCATTTACATCACTTTTCATAATATTTTCGCCACTATTTGTTGGAGTTTCTTCCCTTGTGACTTTAACATTGATTGCGTCTTCCGAAACCTCTTCATCCACCAAAGGTATATCGGAAGTATTTGTACTCTCAACCACTGTTTTGTTATCCATATCTGACATATAGGTTTCAATTTGATTTTTGAACTCATCTGTCAATTCAATAAACTCCGACACATCTGAAATATTATACTCCTTGAGAATATTTTCAACCTGAGCACATATATCATTTACAAAACTAGCTAAATCTTCGTTTATAAGGATATCAACATTGGTATTACCATTAACCTGTAAAATGAAATCTCTCATATTGGCAGGAATAAGCAAATCCTCTATATCAAGATTCATATCCTCCAATATTGACTCAAGTTCCTCTGGTGTAATATTTAGTTCCTCAACGATAAGCTCCTCAACTGCTTTTAGAACCCGAGCTGCATCTTCTACAGAATCTTCCTGTGACATCTGATTTCCTGTTACCTTTGTTGCTGTCTTTTCCGAATTAGAAACTGTATCAGAATCAGCTTTAGTATCCTTTGATGTAGCAGTCTCTTTAACAGCATACTTGTTGTCATTTTTTACATTGTAATCGGACTTTCCATCGTCAACAGAATTGGTTTTTGCATAATCCTTTGACACATCTTCTACATCAAGAACTTGATTGTCATCATTGTTAGCTGTCATATTCATAAGGCTTGCAAAAGCGTCCATTTCTTTTTCTTCTGCCTTTTGCTTAGCCTTCGAAGCAGATGCTGTAGAAATATCCACGTTGCCAATTCCTCTTGTTGATATAGGCATTATCATATAGGTCCCTCCTTTCCTGAAAAATATAGGTTAAGGCATCAATTTCTTTGTAACTAATGCAGCAAAATCAGGCTCCATAGCTGCAAGAACTTCTCCTCTTCCTTCTGAACTCATATTGTTCATGATGAGGGCGACTGTATCTAAGTCATTATCCATTTCCTCCAGAATATCTGCCGCAGCCGAAGGATCCATAGCGTCATATGCTTCTGCTAATTCAACAATCTCCGCATCTGCTTGATTTGCCTCAATAATCTCTCTATAAATCTCCTCTGCGTGCTCTGCATCAATGGAATTGTACCACTCTATATATGTATCGGTATCTGGGGCCGATTCTCCATAGACTATTTCTTCATAAAATTTATTTTTTTCAGCTTCAAACTCAGTTTGAGCTATTTCAAAAGCTGTAAGACGAACAACTTCTGCCTCTAATTCTATAACTCTGTCGTTTAAGGCTACTATCTCAGCATCCTTGCTCGCGTTAGCTGCATCTAAAATAGCTACCTGTTCAAGAGCCTCCTCTAAAGTATCGTAGGGATAATCATTTTCCTTTGCCACCTCTTCATCAGATGGGTCAGGTAAAATATTTTTTATAATCGGTACATCCTTGAATACAGGTCTTAAGACTTCACTGCCAAAGCCACCTACATCACATTTGATAAGCAATGCCATAACCGACACAAACGTAGTAATAAATAAAACAAGAATCAATATACTTGTCCCCTTTAAACCGCCTTCTTTTTTCGTTTTATCCTTTGGCATATCTAACCCTCCAATTCACCTTCTGAATTATTGTATTGATAACTGACAACCTCATCAGTTTCCTTATTTTCTTGACTGTTTATTTCAGCTACAAACTCATCAAATTGTTTTTCTTTAAGTTTTTCATGCATTTTTCTTTCCTGCATGAGCTGGTTTAGCTTAGCTCTTGCCTGCTCTAGTTCCTTGCTTCTCTTTCTAACCATTTCTAACTGAGCTTTTATCATTTCATCCATAATATCCATAGCATTAGCCAGTTCATCTATCTTAAGAAAATCTAAATCACCTTTTATTGCCATCTGATATTCTTGATAATACTCTTCTTTTCTGGTTCTTAAGGCTTCAAGTTTTTCCTCCTCAACATTAAGCCTCATTCGAGCCTCTGCATATTCTTGTTTTGCTGAATCCTCTAATTTGTACTTAATATCTAGAATATTTTGCATTCTATATAAAAACTTAGCCAAAAAATCACCTGCTTATCTTACTCGAAAATTTCTTCTAGTAACTTAATTTCTTCGTCAAAAAGAAATTTAGAATTCACATCCTGCACAAGGAAGCCATTTACTTTGTCAATCTTAGTTATAGCGTAATCAATATCCTTATTAGAGCCTGATCTATATGCACCTATGTTAATCAAATCCTCCGCATCACTGTAAGTAGCAAGAACATTTTTTAATTTCCCTGCCAAAGTCTTGTGTTCCTGAGATGCTATAGAACTCATACATCTGGAAATACTAGCTAAAACATCAATAGCAGGATAATGATTTTTATGTCCTAATTTACGTGATAGCACAATATGCCCATCCAAAATACCTCTTGCAGTATCTGTAATAGGTTCATTGAAATCATCACCATCAACAAGAACTGTGTAAAGTCCTGTTATTGACCCATCCTTCGTGTTACCAGCACGTTCCAACAGTTTAGGAAGTTCTGAATACACTGACGGCGGATATCCTCTTGTTACCGGAGGTTCACCAGATGCAAGACCTATTTCACGTTGCGCCATAGAAAAACGTGTAAGGGAATCCATCATAAGAAGTACGTCTTTACCCTGATCTCTAAAATATTCTGCTATGG
>SVED01000056.1 GCA_015057515.1 Lachnospiraceae bacterium | reverse complement strand
TTAAGCCTTGCCCTCTTCCGCTTGTTTCAAACTTATATCCTTGTCTAGTCAGCTTATTCTTTATCACATCTATTCTAGTAGTTTTAAATATAGCTTCTAGCTCTTGTCGGTTGTAATCTTTATTCAATGTCATCATACGTACTGGCAGATTTACACAAACTATTAACACATAATATATTATAAAAGGATTGTTAAGAGTTTGTGTGAATTCTCTTTAAAGCTCTTCCCATAAATCACAGATAAGCTCCTCCGCCTTTCTCCTTTTCTCCTCAGATAATCTGTAATCATTGTGCAAAAAGTTTGCAACACTCCTTTTGTTAGTCATACCTAGATAATCTGCTATGTATTGATTATCTATATCACTTGTTACTTTCAAGATTTTTAGTCTTTTTATTATTTCTTCTTGTTTCATTTTCTTACTCCTTTATTCATTCACGTGATTTTGTCATCTGTATAACCAAAAATAAAAGCCACCACATAAAGTGATGGCAAGAATAAAGATTATACTATCGACATTATATATTAAAATCTATCAAGATAGATTTAATTATTTTGATATAAGGCGCTAGGGGGGTATGTTTTGGGAGTATCATTCCGCAAACCGCTTTTTTCATTATGCGTGCCCTGCTCTCTCTTCAAGTGTGATTTTGAATTTGAGAAGCGGTCGTTTTCGTTATGGTTCATATACTCCAAAAAAGCTATATTATCTATGCTCATCTCTGTATTAAATTTCATACCTTTTTTCCTTTCCTTATAATAATATTATATCATAATTTTTTTTAAAAATAAAATCGTGGAGATATTGAGCACAGCTGTGCTCAATATCCTCCAGTTTAATTTTCTAGGAGCGCAATGTATTTATAGATAGTTGTTCTTGACATATTGCATAATCTTGAAATCTCTGTAACATTCATTTCCTTGCTCTTGTATTTAGGATAATATTTCATAAATATATTAGGTATTTCCGCAACTGTTACAACTGGTCTGCCTATTGTCTTTCCCTTGGCTGCCGCATTCTTCATTCCACTTTTAACTCTCTGTGAAATAATATCTCTCTCCATCTCTGCAAACACACCCCACATCATCAACATTCCTTTTGTCATAGGGTCTATATCATCATTGCGGCAATCAACAACAAAGTTACCTATTATCAATCTAATATGCTTCTCTTGTACTATCTGCAATATCTCACACAAATGCTTTGTGCTTCTTGTTAATCGACTTACCTCGGTACATACTATTGTATCTGTTTCTTCTACCAAATCTAGCAGCTTGTTGAATTCAACTCTATCTACCTTTGTTCCGCTCTCATACTCCCAGTAGATAAACTTATCTTCCGTTACACCTAATTCAAATAGCTCTCTCTTTTGTCTGTTGATATCCTGCTTTGTTTCATTTGTTGAACATCTTGCATATCCGTATGTAGTATTCATCTTTATTCACTCCTTATCAATAGTATAGTTATATTATAACTGTTCACGAAAGGGTTGTCAATATAAAATGAACACTTTTCTACCTAAAACCACTACATTTTCATCTAAAATCTGTCAGATTTTTTGTTCACGATAAGAGATGTTTAATTGAACACGTTAAAATCTATTATGTTTTGTTTAGGATTTGTATGGATTTCGACAGATTTTGTCAAATTTCTATCGGTTCTGATAGGTTCTAGCAGATTTCACTATAACTTTTATGCAACCTTTACAAATTTTCCTTAAATTCTGCTAGATTATTGCTAATTTTGCACAATTTCCCTATAATTACATTATAAACAAAACTTGAAAGGAGCAGACCAATGAGAATTATTATCGACACAGAGAAAGAGCTTATCATTGTACCAGACACTTATTACAAGCAAATTGACAAAAAGAATGAGGTTCTTGTAAAAGCAGGCGCAGAAGATAAGAAGCTCGACTATGTGCAGTATGTAAAAGACTCTTTTGATAATGCCATCAAAAATCCTATGTTACGTAAGTCCGACTTAAGAACAATGTAATATGGCAAAGAGAGTTACAGAAACAGAAATAATACTATTTCACAAGCTCTTTGACGAATACCACAACTACGCAGAGGTGGCTCGTAGAACTGGTAGAAGCGCAAGCACCATATCAAGATACATAGGACTAAAGAATAAGCCTAGTATTATGCGACATACAACTCACAGAGCTATTGTGAAATAACAAAACAGCAGGATTGATATCCTGCTGTTTTGGCTTACTCCCTTACCTTTATATATTGGCTATGATTATTTGCTTTTCTTTCTATTTTTTTGACGCCCTTAATTTTTTCTGTTTTAACTAACTCTGAAAAATATCTACCAAAAGATATTCTTTCTCCCTTTGATAGTGTTTCCCATTGGTTACCATTAAACAAATTTTTTATAATGAATTTTTCATTATATTGTATGTTAGTGTTTATATATTGTTTAGCTTCTTTTAACCAAGTATCGTAATCCATTTATTTTACCTCTATAAATTTATAATCCTAAAAGTTGTTTCTTCTTTGCTTCAAATTCTTCTTGTGTAATGACACCTGCATCAAACAACTGCTTAAATTTTATTATTTCATCTGCTGATGACATAACATCAATCTTTGCTGTTTCAACTGTATTAATATTCTGTACATTACCCATTTTTAATTCCATTATTTTTTCTTTTATATAGTCTGCTACTTCTTCCATTTTTTCGTTAGAAACAGTCGTAACATCAAAATTAAATGTATTTTCACCAAAGAAATTGCTATGTTTATTATTCATTTGCGAACTAGCTGTTTCCAACTGCAAATTTCCAATTGTCACACCAGCTTTTTTAAATTGTACACCTATACAATCACAATAATAAATTGTTTTCTCTCCATCTGTTACATTTCCTGTAATAAATGAACCTATACCTACTTTTACATTAATAACACACCTATTATCATACACTTTCAGCGTTTTACCTCTAACTCCATTAACAAAATATACAGCACCATCTACAGCATTACTCTTAATACTATCTATTTCGCAATTTAATTTCAATATATCATAAGCTTGATGAGCCTGACTTCGTTCTGCATATGAGAATGATAAATTAATCTTTCTACCTCCTGCAACAATTCTAATTGTTCCATTAACCAATGCGGTTTTGGTATCTTGTAAAGATATCACTTCTATAACTTTAAAATCATAGTTTGTATTATCATATGTAAGACCTCTATCCGAAACAGCCCAATATTTATTTCCTAAAGATTTAAATTCATACAACATTTTCTTTCCTCCTTTTTACACTAGAAATAATTTTTTCCTCTTTGAATTCAACGGATATTCCGTTATTAAAATTATTATAACGGAATATCCGTTAAATTTCAATTACATTCTTGTTATTATGTAAAATCATCTCAAGAGGTGGTTTTATGAACTATACAGAACGTATTAAATCTTTAAGAGAAGATAATGACTATAACCAAACATTTGTTGCTAATGCAATACACGTTGCTCAAACAACTTATTCAGATTATGAGAAAGGCAAGGTTAGAATACCTATAGAATGCCTAATAGAGCTTGCCAAACTTTACAATGTAGATATGAATTACATAACTGGAATTAGCAACATCAAAAGAGAATATCCGCAAAATTAAAAATGTGGTAGCAGAGATATAAACTCCGCTACCACATTTCATTTATAATCTATTGTGTACTACATCAAGAATTGTATCATCTACTTTATCACGCAAGTTACAGCTTGCTTCTTGTGCGCTCTTTAAAAGCCTTATTTGCACATTTAAAGCACTTTTTATTCTAGCAGGAAGATTATCTCCGCAATAGCATTCCGCTTGTAATTCAAGGACATTTTTCATATCATCAATTTGTTTCATAATATCTTCCACATCTGCCATTATATTATATAATCTTTCTTTCATCTGCATTATACCTATCCTTTATCCAATTTTTATACTTTCCTTTTTAAACTCTCGTAGTATGTTAAACTCATCTATATCTCTTTTGATGTCACTCACTAGGATATTCAAATAGTTCTGTGTTATCTCTAGGCTACTATGCCCCAGTATCTTCTGCAATGTCACCACATTCCCGCCCATAGTAACCCACTTTTTTGCAAATGTATGTCTGTATCTGTGCATACCAGTTTTTTCTATTCCTCTGCTCTTGTTGTATTCATATATTTGATGATACACAGAAGAACTGCTTACCTTGCCGCCAAACACATTACAAAACAAAAAATCATCTTCTCCGCCTTTCCTATATATCAAATACTCCTGCAATATCTTTTTTATATCCGCATTAAGCGGAACAATAATAGGCTTGCGGCTCTTGGTTACATTTATATGAACAACCTCTCCATCTAAATCTACATCTTTTATTTTGATGTTAATTATACTATTTCTTCTTGCACCAGTAGATAAAAGAAAGTTAGTCATTACCCATGTCTTATATTCTGTAAAAGTACAATGCTTTA
Source organism: Lachnospiraceae bacterium (assembly GCA_015057515.1). Classification (GTDB taxonomy): domain Bacteria; phylum Bacillota; class Clostridia; order Lachnospirales; family Lachnospiraceae; genus Coprococcus_C. The sequence continues at coordinate 10,234 of SVED01000056.1, read as the reverse complement.
AATTTGGCTTTTTCAATAGCTTAATCAACTCTCTATCCGTATATGTTTCTATAGGGTGCTTGTCTACTTTTGGTATAGTTATATTAAAGTATGGTATATATTCCCTCTTCATAAAGTAACGCATTATAGTTTTTAAATCTCGTGCATAGGTGTTTAAGCTCTGCTCATTTATTACTGGGTTATCACGCAACTCAATAATAAAATCATCAAATTTGTCCTTTGTCATATCCTTTACAAGAGTATCACAACCCACATACTTTTTTAACTGAACCATTGTATCAGTATAATGCTTTATTGTACCTTGTCGCAAATTCCTTGCCTTACAATCAAGAATATACTCCTCACAGCCTTGCTCAAAAGTAAGTCCATTTTCAATTACCATCTTAATTTTTGCCATCATATTTTCTCCTTTCAAACACAAAAAAGTTGAACACATCATCGGCATTTTGCTCAATATGATGTGTTCAACTCTTTATTTAGAAAATATGATTTAAAATTCCTTAGAACTTACCAGCTGTAGCAGCTTCCTCGATAGAAACTGCAACTGCAACAGTCATACCAACCATAGGGTTGTTACCAGCACCGATAAGACCCATCATCTCAACATGTGCAGGAACTGATGAAGAACCAGCGAACTGTGCATCTGAGTGCATACGTCCTAAAGTATCTGTCATACCGTATGAAGCAGGACCTGCTGCCATGTTATCTGGGTGAAGTGTTCTACCAGTACCACCACCTGATGCAACTGAGAAGTACTTCTTACCCTGCTCAAGGCACTCTTTCTTGTAAGTACCTGCAACTGGATGCTGGAATCTAGTTGGGTTAGTTGAGTTACCAGTGATAGAAACGTCAACGCCCTCCTTGTGCATGATTGCAACACCTTCGCAAACATCGTTAGCACCGTAGCAGTTAACCTTTGCACGAAGTCCCTCTGAGTAAGACTTTCTGAATACTTCCTTTACAGTGTTTGTATATGGATCATACTCAGTCTCTACGAATGTAAATCCGTTGATACGAGCGATGATCTGAGCTGCGTCCTTACCGAGACCGTTAAGGATAACTCTAAGTGGCTCCTTACGAACCTTGTTAGCCTTCTCTGCGATACCGATAGCACCCTCAGCTGCTGCGAATGACTCGTGACCAGCTAAGAAAGCGAAACACTTAGTCTCTTCCTCAAGTAACATCTTACCGAGGTTACCGTGTCCAAGACCAACCTTACGTGTATCAGCAACAGAACCAGGGATACAGAATGACTGAAGTCCCTCACCGATAGCTGCTGCAGCGTCTGCTGCCTTTCTACAGCCCTTCTTAATAGCAATAGCAGCACCTACAACGTAAGCCCACTTTGCATTCTCAAAACAGATTGGCTGAATGCCTTCAACCTGCTTATATACATCAAGACCTGCGTCCTTAGTAATCTTCTCAGCTTCTTCAATTGAAGCGATACCATACTCAGCAAGCTTAGCCTCGATCTGCTTAATTCTTCTCTCATATGATTCAAATAATGCCATCTTCACTTACCTCCTACTGTTCTCTAGGGTCGATGATCTTAACTGCATCTGCAACACGACCATACTGTCCCTTGGCCTTTTCCCAAGCAGTGTTAGGATCGTCACCCTTCTTGATGAAGTCAGTCATCTTACCAAGACTTACGAACTGGTAACCGATAATCTGATCCTCTGCATCAAGAGCAATACCTGTAACATATCCTTCTGCCATCTCGAGGTAACGTGGACCCTTCTTAAGAGTACCATACATAGTACCAACCTGTGAACGAAGACCCTTACCAAGATCCTCAAGGCCAGCACCGATTGGAAGACCATCCTCAGAGAATGCTGACTGAGTACGTCCGTAAACGATCTGTAAGAATAACTCTCTCATAGCTGTGTTGATAGCGTCACAAACAAGGTCTGTGTTAAGAGCTTCCATAACAGTTCTACCTGGAAGAATTTCAGATGCCATAGCAGCTGAGTGAGTCATACCTGAACAACCGATAGTCTCTACTAATGCTTCCTGTATAATACCTTCCTTAACATTAAGAGTAAGCTTACAAGCACCCTGCTGTGGCGCACACCAGCCTACACCGTGTGTTAAACCAGAAATGTCTTTAACTTCTTTTGCCTTTACCCACTTTGCTTCTTCAGGGATTGGTGCACAACCATGGTTTACACCCTGAGCAACTGGGCACATGTTCTCAACTTCATGTGAATAAATCATTTTGAGACTCCTTTCAAATATAAATATTTTATATTGGATATTTTTTTATATTAAAAAACATCATCGGATACATTTTCTCATAAAATAAGAAATTAGTCTATCCCTTTTTGAAACTTTTTCTCAAAAAACAGCTTGTTTTGTCACATCTTGGATTGCTTTATGTTTTTATCAAATATAATTTTACACAACAAAAAAGGTATCTCTACTAGTTATGTTTCCATAACAAAAGAAATACCTTTTTTAAAACTATTTTTGATTACTCTTCGTCCCCTGACTCTTCCTTAACAACAGCTGAACCTGCTTTTTCAACCTCAGCAATTGCGTTCTTATGCATAGGGATTCTACAGTTCTTGTTGTTACCAAACTCAACAATTACTGTTGTGTCATCAACGATATCAAGAATTGTTCCGAAGAAACCACCTGTAGTCATGATGTTATCACCTGGCTCCATAGCATTGTGAAGTTCATCTCTTTGCTTCTGCTGTTTCTTCTGTGGTCTTACAATCATGAAGTAGAAAAGGATAATCCAAAATACTACTATCATAATAATACTTAAAAGACCGCCGCCATTTGATGCTGCGCCATCTGTTGCCTCTGCTAAAAACATATCTATTCCTCCTAATTATTTTTAAAGCCTTCCAACTTGTTTCGCTTATACTCTCCAAAGCGATGTTCAGAAATGGCCTCTCTAATCTCCTCCATCATATTATTATAAAAATACAAATTATGCAATACACAAAATCTCATTCCAAGCATTTCTTTTGCTTTTAAGAGATGTCTAATATATGCTCTTGAATATTTTTGGCAAGCTGGACATCCGCAGCCTTCCTCTATAGGTCTGTCATCGGTCTCGTACTTAGCATTGAAGAGATTTAACTTTCCTTGATTGGTATATACATGTCCATGACGACCATTTCTACTTGGATATACACAATCGAAGAAATCCACACCACGTTCAACCGCCTCTAATATATTAGCCGGTGTACCAACACCCATAAGATAAGTCGGTTTATTCTTAGGTAGATACGGAACTGTAGCCTCTATAATACGGTACATATCCTCGTGACTTTCACCCACAGCAAGTCCTCCTATAGCATAGCCATCTAAATCCATATCTGAAATCCTCTTAGCATGCTCAATTCGAATATCCTCAAAGATACCTCCCTGATTTATACCAAAAAGCATCTGTTTCTTGTTGATAGTATCCTCCAGACTATTTAGTCTGGCCATCTCCACCTTACATCTTTCAAGCCATCTTGTAGTTCTATCCACGGAAGGCTGAATGTAATGTCTGTCAGCAGTAGCAGGCGGGCACTCATCAAAGGCCATAGCAATAGTTGATGCCAAATTAGACTGTATCTGCATACTCTCCTCTGGCCCCATAAATATCTTACGACCATCTATGTGAGAGTTGAAATATACACCCTCTTCTTTTATTTTTCTAAGTCCTGCCAAAGAAAATACCTGAAATCCACCTGAATCAGTGAGAATTGGCTTATCCCACACCATAAACTTATGAAGACCACCCAACTGCTTTACAAGCTTATCTCCAGGTCTCACATGAAGATGATAGGTATTAGAAAGCTGTACCTGAGTCTTGATGCTTTGCAAATCTTCTGTGGAAACAGCTCCTTTTATAGCTGCTATAGTACCTACATTCATAAATACAGGTGTCTGAATAACTCCATGGGGAGTGGTAAATTCTCCTCTTTTTGCCGAACCATCCATTGTAATTAACTTGTACATATTTTCACCACTTTAATCATTTTAGTCATATTCTGTATTCTATCATATAGAATATTTTATTTAAAGAGTTTTATGGGTTTATTCTCAATGGCGCAGTACATTTTCATTGAAATTTTTTCTTACCAACTATATAATAACCTTGTTATGACTCATCTTTATAAAGGAGATACATTATGTTTCGCATATGGGGAAAACTTATAAAAGACAATAGATTGCTACGTGACCACACCGTTTGCATTGAGGATTATTCTATGAGCAGAACTGCCAAGGTGTACAAAGCATTGGATGAGCTTTGCTATGAATTTGATCTGGCTACTCCTACCTGGCTTCAGCTAAACAAAGAGGACTTTATCCGACATGCCAGAACCAGATTTACTCAAGATAACTTTATCGAACATATTGAATTTGATTATCTGGATTTTCAGGTCATCGAAGAAGAGTATTAAAAAACCTAGGATACATATATGTTATCCTAGGTTTTTATCTTTTGTATATTGCGTAGATTATTCTTCTACTTCTTCGTCTTCTGTATACTCTTCCTCTTCTTCGTAGGTTTCTTCTACTTCTTCGTCCTCTGTATACTCTTCTTCCTCTTCCTCGTAGGTTTCTTCTACTTCTTCGTCTTCTGTATACTCTTCTTCCTCTTCTTCGTAGGTTTCTTCTACTTCTTCATCTTCTGTATACTCTTCTTCCTCTTCTTCGTAGGTTTCTTCTACTTCTTCGTCCTCTGTATACTCTTCCTCTTCTTCGTAGGTTTCTTCTACTTCTTCGTCTTCTGTATACTCTTCATCTTCTTCGTAGGTTTCTTCTACTTCTTCGTCCTCTGTATACTCTTCCTCTTCTTCGTAGGTTTCTTCTACTTCCTCATCCTCTGTATACTCTTCTGATTCTTCCTCATAGGTTTCTTCTACTTCTTCATCCTCTGTATACTCTTCTTGTTCTTCCTCGTAGGTTTCTTCTACTTCTTCATCTTCTGTGTCATCTATCTCTTCTGATGGAGTTTCCTCCTCATCGAAATATGCTGAGTAATCTGTATCATCAACTATCTCATCAGAATCTTCTTCCTCTTCTACTACCTCTTCTATGGCAGTCTCTTCAAGAATCTGACTCATTTTCTCAAGGTCACCATCTTTAAGGCTTCCGATAATCTTAGCAATCTCATTAAGCTCATCAATAACACTGTTAAGTTCACTTAAATTTGACTCACAAAGATCCGCTGATGATTGCGCATTTGCCGCAATCTCCTCACTGGCAGCCTGCTGATTGGCAAGACCATCTATAATAGAATTATTAGACGCATCTAAATTACCACTTATCTTATCAAGCTGCTCCATATCTGAATGAAGCTCATCAACCACCCCTGCTATAGTCTGGAATGAGCTATCAGCAGCATCAATATACTTTGACTGGGCTTCCACAGCCTCAACACTTTTCTTGACTAAATCCGAAGTATGATTAGCAAGTTCTGTTACACCCTTAAGGAGCTGTGTAATACTGTCGATAGAGTTTCTAGTATCGTCAGCAAGCTTACGAATCTCATCAGCAACAACAGCAAAACCTCTACCCTGCTCACCAGCTCTTGCTGCCTCTATAGAAGCATTTAAAGCAAGCAGATTAGTCTGGCTTGATATCTGGTAAATAATTTGAGTAATCTCCTCCGCTGACTCAATCTTCTCGCAAAGTTCCTCTGAAACTCTTGTAACGTCTTCGTTTGCAACATTGATATCCTCTGATCTAACCTTAAGACCCTCTATAATTTCAAGGCCTTCCTGAACAGAGGTTATAGCTCTTTTTGTTGACTCTACTGTGTTATCTTTAACATCGATAAGATTGTCTATAATCTCTTGAATCTGCTGAGTCATGGATGTAGAAACCTCCATATTCTCTGCAGTATCTGTTACTCCCATAGAAATGGCATCAACAGACTTCGTAACCTCTTCAGTTGCAGCCTGAAATACGTCAAGTTTTGACTGAAGCATCTCTATATGGGCATTTCCATTGTCAACTACCTTTACCATGTTGCCGGTAATCTCTTCCTGATACGCAACATGATACTCTATCTCCTGTTTGTCTGTCTCCTGATCACGTAAGATAATGTTACATGCCATAACAAGTCCTATAGCAAATATAACTACCAAAAGGAAAATCTCCACCCAAAGTACTGATGCAACAAATCCATCTAAACAAATTCGAAGTATCATACCAATCAAAGATCCTAAAATAGCAACAGCACTTGTGACCTTAATATGGAACGGATTCATATATATCATACACATACCCATAGCAATAAACACTGGGAGCACATCCAAAAGTGCAAATGTCTGGAAGAAGTTAATTGCAACAATAACAACAAACATGGTAACTGTGGAATACTTAGTTATCTCGCTTCTATCGTTAACAAAGTTAAACACAATATTGCCTACTACAAATAATATATACAATGTCAGAAGTAGAGCAAAGCTCTCCTGTTCTTTTCTGTCAATAATAAGAATTACTATTTTTGCAATGGCAAATGCTACCATAAGTTTAACTGCCAAAGCATTCTTCTTTGCTAATCTGATTCCGTTCATATAGTCACCTCACACTTGTTATGGATAATGTACAAACATATACACGATAAATTATACCAAAATGCGACATTAAAGTCCATATTTATATACAGTTTTTTCTATTCATTTTGTATGAATTTGGATATACATTGATATATTATGTTTTTCTTTATAAATATTTTCTTATGTGATATTATACAGGGTATGAATTACATTTTAAGGAGTTTATATGTTCAGCATAAATAACATTTCAAAAAGCTATGGAAAAAAACAAATCCTAAACAACATATCCCTAAGCGTGGAGAAAGGCACGGCAGTGGGTATACTTGGGGTAAATGGTTCAGGAAAGTCAACACTACTTACCTGCATTGCTTCTGTCTTTTCAAAACAAGGAGATATTTGTGTTGGATATGTACCTCAGGAGAATCCTCTTTTCGACGAATTAAAGCCTGTAGACAACATAAAAATGTGGTCTCCACTCAACAGCTCTTCTATTATAGAAAAGCTTGGCGCACCACCACTTTCGGATATGGGCATAACTGAGTTTTTAGACACACCGGTTAAAAATATGTCTGGTGGTATGAAAAAAAGAGTAAGTTTGGCATCTGTACTGATAAACCAACCTAACCTTCTTTTATTAGATGAACCTTTTGCTGCTTTAGATTTACCTGCAAAAGAAGATATCCTCAGCTATATGAAAACCTTTTTACAAACAAACGGAGCTATAATCGTCGCATCCCATGATGAAGAAATATTTGATTTTTGTAACAAGGTTTATCTTTTAAAAAACGGAGAATTAATTGATACCGACCAGCTTCGAGAAAAAGGAATACGCTATATTGATATATTAAGGAGTTAATATGACATCAACACATATTACCTTTAGGTTGTTTTTAACAAATCTAAAACGATTAAAATCATACATTGTACAGATAATCCTATCTATAGTTATTATTTTGGCCATCTGCCTGGGAGCCGGGTATCTAATTTCAAAATATCTATACAAAGAAGGTACCTCTACCATTGTAAAAGTAGCTTATTACTTACCTGATGACGCCGATGCAAAATTTAACGAATTCGGTTTGAGAATGATTACAGGTCTTGAAGGTACCAAAGAGGTTGCTGAATTAATTCAAGTAGACACCATAGATGAAGGATATGAACTTCTTGAAAAGGGAGATGTAATATATTATATCATAGTACCTGAAATGTTTTTTTCGGGGATTATGGATAGCACAAATCCAGAGCTCACCATCCTTTTCCGTGACAATTCAAACATAGGTTCCTATATAACCAATGAGTTGTTTATGGCCTATGCCAGATATCTGGGCACCGCTCAGGCCGGAGTGTACAGTGCCCTTGACACATTAAGAACCTTTGATTATCCAGCCGAGACTATAAGCAATGCTCAGGACTATGTAAATATGACCTTCCTGGATAGAAGTCTCAATAAGGACAACTACCTAAATAAGCAGGATGCTACCTCTGAAAACGGATTTACCTTACTACAACATTATACGGCTTCGGCTCTTATGATTAGTTTGTTTTTTGTGTTTTTTGTGATAATGCCTTATCTTCAGGGTATAAAAAAAGGTACAAAGCTAAAGCTTTCCACCTTTGGAATTAACGAATTTCATATATTTATGGCTAATTTTTTATCCTGTATTCCAGCCCTTTATATTGCATTTATCCCATGTTATATATCCCTTAGCATACTATACAAAACCTTTAACCCATTAGGTTTATTTATCATTGTTCCTGCTATATTAATTATTTCACTTATTGTAAATATTATAAGTTACGTATGTCAAAATGAGTTTACTAGCAATATGGTTATCCTAATAGCAACCCTTATTATTGCATACGTAGGAGGAGGAATACTTCCTCAGGCCATGCTTCCTAGCGCTATAAGTGACTTATCATCACTATTGCCGGGAGAACACCTTATCAAACTTATTTCAACTGCACTATTTGGCGCATAACAAGGAGACCTTATGAACATATTCAACCGACTAACTGTTTTTTACAAAAGAATATTTTCAAAAAAAACATACTTAATTATGTTGATTGTCTTGATAGTTCTTACAGTTACCTATAAGCTTTTGCCTGCTCAAAAAAAGACTGCTGACATTAAAGTTGCCATATACCATCAGGAAAACTCATACTATTCTGATGCATTATATGAATGTTTTAGTGACAACAATACCCTATACAACTTTTACCCTGTAAATTCCATGGAGGAACTAACATCAGAAGTAAAATCCGGCAAGGCTGAGTGCGGTTTCTATATTCCAAAAGATTTTTATATCAACTACATTAAGGGAATAAAAGATACTCCTATAATTTTGTACGACACACCTTCAGCAAGCCTATCCTCTGCTATTTGTGAAACCTTGTTCAGCTTAATATTAACAGTTTGTTCCCCTGAAATTCTTACAGTGGCAGTTGATGCAACCGAGCACAATGACGAATTAATCAGTAGAATGAAAGGATATATACAAGGGGATGAAATATTTCATATTGAGTCCCTTTCTGATGGCAGTTTTTCTCTTGAAGAAGAAACCTACCATTTGGACATACCAGTATACGAAATAGGCATTACACTCATTACCTTTTCTGCCTTGCTGGGACTATTAATATACTTACAGGATCTTGAAAAGGGTATATATGTATCTCTTGAATCAAAGGCTCTTGCATCCATAAAATGCATAAGCATATTTACTGCTATAAGTCCAATGCTTTTTATAACAATGGTATGCAATATAATTCTTAGCGGGACATCTGCTGTGCTAAATATCCTTACTGTTGGACTTATTGTACTCGTAGCCACTCTTTTATTAAGTTTAATCATAAGAAAAAGCACCCTCCTCAATAAGGTGCTTCCTCTTGTTATGCTTATAAGCACGGTTGTAATATTTGTGAGTGGACTTATCTAGGTCCTCCTATCCAAAGACTTCGTCGTAGGTTGTCATCTGAGCTCTAGCTCCAGTAGCCTCCCTTATATCAGACTGTATCTTTTCACTTATGTCATAAGGCAATTCCGCCTTCATCAAAACATCCTCAGCAAAATCAGTACTAACTATATTAATACCTGCCGTATTAAGTATGTACTGAACCTTACCCATGTCTGTGTAATTTGTCCTTATGTCTATAGGGATAATCCTCTGCATCAGCTTAGTTTCACAATTTTTAAGAGCCTCTTTGCTGGCATCTGTATACGCTCTTACCAAGCCTCCTGTGCCAAGCAATGTCCCCCCAAAATACCGGGTTACCACTATACATATATTATGTATGCCCGAACCATTAATAACCTCAAGTATAGGTTTTCCAGCTGTTCCCTGTGGTTCTCCATCATCAGAAAATCTGAGAAAAGGCATCTCCTCGCCGATAGAAAACGCAAAACAGTTATGTCTGGCATCATAATGCTTTTTTTTAACTTGTTCGATAAAGGCGTAGGCCTCTTCCTCGGTAGAAACAGGTTTAATCTGTCCTATAAAACGAGACTTTTTCTCAACTATTTCACCTTCTCCACCCTTCACCAGATTTATATAACTGTCTAGCATATTTCTCTCCTATTTTACTTATTGTCAAGCAATTTTTTAAGCTCACTCATAAATGTATTTACATCCTTAAACTCTCTATAAACCGATGCAAATCTAACATAAGCAACCTGATCCAAATCCTTTAATTGATCCATAACTATCTCTCCGATAAGTTTACTC
>SVED01000055.1 GCA_015057515.1 Lachnospiraceae bacterium | reverse complement strand
CAAGTGGAGTTGCTACCGTTGGTGGCGGAGGTGGAACCTTAACTCTATCAGGACCATCAGGCTCAACCTCTATGAGTTTTACAGCTAAAGCAAATGGTTCAACCTATGTATATACTAGTGGCGATGATGCCTATGATTTATCCACTATGACTCAGGTGGAGGTGAGTCACGGTGGAGCAACTATCACTGTAGAAACTCAAGACACTACTAGTGAAGAGCCTTCAAATGATGATAACGATACCCCTTCAAGCAATGACGAAGATGATGATCGTTCTTCAAATTGTTATCTTGCAAGCTTGGATGTATCACCGGGTACTTTAGAACCTGAGTTTTCATATTCTAACTATGAATATACTTTAAGAGTTGAAGAGGATGTTACTGAGATAGCCATAAGTGCCAATACAGATGATTCAAAGGCAACGACAGAGGTTAGTGGCGCCTCTAGTATTAAACCTGGAAAAAATGTTATAGAGATTGTTGTCACAGCGGAAAATGGTGCTGTAAAGAAGTACACAATAAATGTTATTGCAGGTGAGGTTCTTGAGGATGTAAAACTTGATTTGAATGGCATGGAGTATTCTATCATCAATTCAAGTAACGAAGTAGACAACATTCCCGAATCTTTTACTGCAACAACGGTAAAATATGACAAGTGGGACATTTTAGCATATCAATCACCAAATGAGCAGATAAAAGTGGTTTACCTAAAGAATAGTCTTGGGGATTCAAACTGGTTTATATACGATGAGGCAAACGGTACATTTACTGAATACAAGGAATACTCATCTAAGTATAACAGATATGTTATATTACCATTTTATGAGGATTTATCCTCTTATGGTTATTATAGCCTAACGCAGGTAACAGTGTTTGGTAATACTGTGGATGCATACCAGACAAAGGAAATGAAAGACTCTGATATATATATAATATATGCTATGAATTTGGATGAAGAAGCAGGATACTATTTGTTTGATAACGTTGAAAAAACTTTTATGAGATATAATATTGTTATGCCTGCAACAAATACAGATGCGGTGGCGACTTATACTGATTCAACAGAGATTCAACAAGACAATGACGAGGAAGAGGGATTTTTTACCAAAACAAATATGTTTTATATGCTTTGTGGTGCAGGCGGATTGTTACTCATATTCCTGATTATTCTTATTGTTCTTGGTGTTAGAATTGGTAAACTTAACAAAGAGCTTGAGGAAGCTGATATTTTAGTTGCAAAGGCAGAGTATAACAGCAACAAAAATTCTCAGGAGGAAGTTAAAAAATCAACTCTTGTCAAGGGTGAAGAGATTGAAAATAAGTTTGGATTCGAGCCATTAGCACCAAAGGAAATGTTAAAACAGTATGAAACAGAAGATAAAGATGAGAAAAAAACTAATGATGGGGATAAGGATGAAAAGAAGTCATCTGTATCATCTATTCCAGTTGTTGATTTAGGGCTTGAAGATATGACAGAATTTGAGGAACAATCTAAAGAAATAAATGATATGATTAACGAAGGTTATGATGCGGATAAGGACAGTGCTTTTGCAGAGAGTTCTGTTGAGGAAGAAACTACCGCTGATAAGGAATAATACTCAAAATTGACGTTATTACAATAAAATGTTATATTTAATTTATTGGACAATTAAGGAGGCTTTTTATATATGGAAGGCGAAGTTATCTCAAGAAATTTTATTGAGCAGGAAATTGACAATGACCTAAAAGAGGGGAAATATACAAAGGTTATTACAAGATTTCCACCAGAACCAAACGGATATTTGCATATTGGACATGCAAAGTCCATACTTTTAAACTATGGATTAGCTAAACAGTATGGTGGTACATTTAATTTTAGATTTGATGATACGAACCCTACAAAGGAAAAAACAGAGTACGTTCAGTCTATTATAGATGACATTAAATGGCTTGGCGCTGATTTTGGCGACAAAGTATATTTTGCATCTGACTATTTTGAGGAGATGTATCAGGGAGCCATAAAGCTCATCAAGAAGGGAAAGGCTTTCGTGTGTGATCTTACAGCAGATGAGATTAGAGAGTTCAGAGGAGATTTTACAACTCCTGGTAAAAACAGTCCTTACAGAGACAGAACTGTTGAGGAAAACTTAGAGCTTTTTGAGGCTATGAAGGATGGTAAGTTTCCTGATGGTTCAAAAGTTCTTCGTGCAAAAATAGATATGGCTAGCCCTAACATTAATATGAGAGATCCTGTCATTTACCGAATTGCACGTATGACTCACCACAACACAGGGGACAAGTGGTGCATTTATCCAATGTATGATTTTGCACACCCAATTGAAGATGCCATTGAGGGTATATCACATTCTATTTGTACACTTGAGTTTGAGGATCACAGACCACTTTACGAGTGGGTAGTAAATGAATTAGAGTATGAAAATCCACCTCGTCAGATTGAGTTTGCAAAGCTTTACCTAAAGAACGTTGTTACAGGTAAGAGATACATCAAAAAATTAGTGGAAGATGGTATAGTAGACGGATGGGATGATCCAAGACTTGTATCTATTGCAGCACTTAGAAGAAGAGGATTCACACCAGAATCTATTAAGATGTTTATGGAGCTTTCTGGTGTGGCTAAGGCGCAGAGTGAATCGGATTATGCAATGCTAGAGTATTGTATTAGAGAGGATCTTAAGATGAAAGCACCTCGTATGATGGCTGTTATAGACCCTATCAAACTCATCATTGATAACTATCCTGAAGGTCAGGTTGAGTACTTTGACGTAGAGAACAATCAGGAAAACCCTGATGCAGGCACCAGAAAGGTAGCATTTAGCAGGGAATTATATATCGAGAGAGAAGACTTTATGGAGGAACCTCCTAAGAAATATTTCCGTCTCTTCCCTGGTAATGAGGTTAGACTTAAAAATGCATACTTTGTAAAATGTGTTGATTACAAGAAGGATGCAGATGGCAATATAACTGAGATACACTGTACTTATGACCCGGAGACAAAGAGTGGTTCAGGATTTGAAGGTCGTAAAGTAAAGGGAACAATTCACTGGGTGTCAGCAGAAAGTGCTGTTGATGCTGAGGTTAGATTGTATGAGAACATCGTAGATGAAGAAAAGGGTAAACTCAATGAAGATGGAACCCTAAACTATAATCCTAATTCTCTTACAATATTGAAAGACTGTAAGTTGGAAGCTGCTTTTGCAGATGCAAAAAAGGGTGATTCCTTCCAGTTTTTGAGACATGGATATTTCTGTGTAGATACAAAGGATACAACAGATGAGCAGCTAGTATTTAATAGAATTGTATCTCTAAAGAGCTCTTATAAACCTAGTTAGGAGGTGCTTTTATGGGACTTTTCTCTGGTATGGAGAAATTTGGACTTGAAGAATTTAAGGATGCCCAAATAATTGACAAATCACAGCCGTCAAAGGCTGATATAGAGAAACTTGCTCCAAAACCAGTGGAAAGAGATGAAACAGACGCACTTTTTGATAAGCATTATACTTGTCCGGTGTGTGATTTGAGATTTTCAACTAGGAGCATTAGAGCTGGCAGAGTAAAACTTGTAGAAAAGGACTTGGATTTAAGACCAATTTATGACTTTGTGGATCCTTTAAAATACGATGTTATTACCTGCGATAAATGTGGATACTCATCTTTAACAAGGTATTTTGGAAAACTTTCAACAAAGCAAATGAAGACTATCAAAGAGTCTGTGGGTACAAATTTTAGGGGCTTAGAAAATAATAAGCCTATATATACCTATGATGATGCTATTGAAAGACACAAATTGGCACTTATCTGTTCCATAGTTAAGAATGCCAAGAATGGTGAAAAGGCATATACCTGTCTTAAGCTTGCCTGGGTAATTAGAGGCAAACGCAACGGCATAGATTCAAAGGATCCGGCATTCAAAGAATTATATGTTGAGGAAATGGAGTGTATAAAGAATGCCTATGAAGGTTTTTTACTGGCTATTTCTAATGAACCTTTTCCTATAGCAGGTATGGATGAGAATACTTTAAAGTATATTATGTCAGATATGGCAAGAAAACTTAAAAAGTATGATGAGGCTGCTAAGCTTCTAGGCAGTGTTATTACATCAAGGACCACTAACGATAGACTAAAGGAAGAAGCATTGAAACTAAAAGAGATTATTAAAGATGAGCTGAAAAAAAGCTCAACTAAGTAAATTTTAGGAGTTTGTTTAATGAGTCGAAAGAATTCCTCTAGCAAGAAGAATATAAAAAAAATAAATCAAAAGAAAAAAATCGAAAAAAAGAGGAGTGTATATATACTCATTTCTAAGACATCTACATTGCCTTCAGCGGTGATAAAGATGTGGACTAGACAGCCATATGCTCATACCTCACTAGCACTTGATATTGAGCTTAATGAGATGTATAGTTTTGCACGAAAGAAACTGAGAAATCCTTTTGATTGTGGTTTTATTACTGAGGATATCACAAAGGGTGTTTTTGGAAGGGATGTAAATACAACTTGTCGTGTTGCCAGACTTTGGATTACTGAAAATCAATATAAAAAGCTTATGAAAACCCTAGATAAATTCAAGAGGGATAGAGCATTTTATAAGTACAATTATATTGGCATCTTTGGTGTGGTTTTTGGTAAGGCTGTGGAGAGAGAGTATAATTATTTCTGTTCTCAGTTTGTTTATCATGTCCTAGATAAGGCTGGGGTAGATATGTTTGATAAAAAACCAGGCTTGGTTCGCCCTGAGGATTTTAGAATTTGGGAAGAGTTAGAACTAATATATGAGGGTAAATTGAATCAATATAGAGACTTTCTTGCTAAGCATTATACAAGAGATAAGATTACAGGATTGTATAAGGAAGAACCAGGAGTTACTTATGGATTGGATGATTCTGATGAGAATGAGATGTTATCTGAGGCATAAAAATATCCACGCTAATTTTTTGGTTTGATCTTTCTAGAATTTAGCATAAAAAGTGCACATCATGTGATGTGCACTTTTTGTTATTTTGAAAAAGTATTTTAATTATTGCTGGTCTAAAATAGTGTGATTGGTTTTAATAATACCACGAGGAAGGGCATCCTTAGAGTTTTTCCATGGCTCGTTTTTGAAACGGTAGTCAAATTTGTCAATGAACCATCCTATATCGCCATTTACACGTTCCATATTATCAAAGTAAACTTTGTTTAGTATGTCTAAGAACTGGCTGTATGCATCCTTGGAAAGCTTTGATGCAGCATAGTCATATAAAATGCCGTAGTGGTATGTACAAAAGCCCTTCGATGACTTGAATTTATCTATAAAGGCTGGTTCCTTTTTCCATAGGTGGAAAATAGTATCAATGTACCTGTTAAAGGTACCATCTATGCGGTCACAGATGAAACAGCTGCTTTCAAGCTGTTTGACATATTCGCCAACAGATGATGGAACAGATTTTTTGAATAGACCTCCGGATGGAAGAGGTTTGTTCTCGCTTAGAGTTTTTAGGTCCTTAATAGTTTTGTCGGTGTGAGTCTTTAACATAAGGGCAAGACCAAGACGATTTTTTTCACCGTAAAGTATGCGGATGTGATGTCTGCAGAAGCCCAATTTATCTGTCATAGCTCTGTTGTCATCCTCCATATAGCTAGGTCCCATAGTGTATTCGATAGCATTTTGTTCAAGCTGCTTTGCCATAAAACAAATAGGGCATTCGCAGTCTGCATCAAAAGCGTCATTTACAGGGATTGTATATAATTGTTCTGCCATAATATTCTCCTTGTTTAAAATGTATTTTAGTGGCTTTAATCCTAGGTTTAGTATATAATATGTTGTGGTGAATTACAAATGTAAACTTTTATAAATAAAATACATATTTTTTAAGGTGATAGAATATGAATATATACAGTAAAGATAAAGATTTGATTATAGAGAATGTAAAAGATTTTGATATAGAAGACATATTAGAATGTGGGCAATGTTTTCACTTTACTAGGCTTGGTGAAAAAGAGTACGAGCTTATGGCCTTGGGAAAATATCTGAGGATAAAACAGGAAAGTTCGGATACATTTTGTCATATTACCCTATATAATACCAGTTTAAATGATTATGAGAATGTATGGAAGATATATTTTGATATGGATAGGGATTACGAGGAAATAAAAAACCACATAATTTCCTTGGATCAAAGACTTTTTGATGCTGTGAATGCTAAAAAAGGTGTACGTATTATAAAACAGGAGTTCTTTGAGACACTTATTTCATTTATTATATCGCAAAATAAACAGATTCCTCATATTAAACAGATAGTACATAAGCTTTCTGAAAAATATGGTCATTGTATAGAAATTGAAAATGGAAGAAAAGTGTATACATTTCCAACTGTAGATAGGTTAAGTCAGGTATCGGAAGAGGAACTTAGGGAGTGTAAGGTAGGATTTAGAGCCTCATATATAAAGGATGCAGTTACAAAGGTTTACCAGGGGAAGATAGACCCCAATAAGCTTATTGGCATGTCTGTGGAAGAAGCGAGACAAGCACTGATGACTATAAAAGGGGTTGGTGAAAAGGTTGCCAACTGTGTGCTTTTATTTGGTCTTGGATTTACGGATGTATTTCCTGTGGATGTGTGGATGAAACGTATAATGGAGTATATGTATTTTGAAAAAGATACCAAAAAAGAAGAAATTGAGAAGTTTGCAATTGAGAAATTTGGCTCTTATGCAGGCTTTGCACAGCAGTATTTATTTTACTACGGTAGGGAAAATGGATTAGGTAAATAAATGTTCACATTCTTTTCACTAAATACTGGCAAAATAGGGTTGATTTTTTCTGGAAAATGATTACAATAGTAAATATGTTAGCACTCTGATAAAGTGAGTGCTAAAACTAGAATATAAAGTTTAGGAGGAATATAAAATGAAGTTATCACCATTAGGAGAGAGAGTTGTATTAAAGGAGTCTGCTGTTGAAGAGACTACAAAATCAGGTATTATCTTAGCTGGTCAGGCAAAGGAAAAGCCACAATACGCTGAGGTGGTGGAAGTAGGTCCTGGAGCAGTTGTTGACGGCAAGGTCGTTCCTATGGAGGTTAAGGTAGGAGACAAGGTTATTTATTCTAAGTATGCAGGTATGGAAGTTAAGCTTGAAGATGAGGAGTACATCATTGTTAAGCAGTCAGATATTCTTGCTATAGTTGAGTAATAATGTGCCATACATCATAACAGTTTCAGATACTTGTCACATATGTAAGAGTATTTAAAGTTATTAAACAATATAAATTTATTATGATTCATAAATAGGAGGCATTAAAAATGGCAAAGGAAATTAAATACGGAGCCGAGGCAAGAAAGGCTCTTGAAGCAGGTGTAAATAAGTTAGCAGATACAGTTAGAGTAACTATAGGACCAAAGGGTAGAAATGTAGTTTTAGCAAAATCTTTTGGTACACCACTTATCACAAACGATGGTGTTACTATCGCAAAGGAAATTACTCTTGAGGATGCATTTGAGGATATGGGTGCACAGATTGTAAAGGAAGTGGCTACAAAGACTAACGATGTAGCTGGTGATGGTACAACTACAGCAACAGTTCTTGCCCAGGCAATGATTAACGAGGGTATGAAGAACCTTGCAGCAGGTGCTAACCCAATCGTACTTAGAAAGGGTATGAAGAAGGCTTGTGATGTGGCTGTTGAGGCTATTTCAGGTATGAGCCAGAGCATCAACGGCAAGGAGCAGATTGCCAGAGTAGCATCTATCTCAGCTGGTGATGATACAGTTGGTGAAATGGTTGCTGAGGCTATGGAGAAGGTTTCAAAAGATGGTGTTATCACTATTGAGGAATCTAAAACTATGAAGACTGAGCTCGACCTTGTAGAAGGTATGCAGTTTGACAGAGGTTATGTATCAGCTTATATGGCAACAGATATGGAGAAGATGGTTGCTGAGCTTGATAACCCATACATTTTAATCACAGATAAGAAGATTTCAAATATTCAGGATATCCTTCCACTCCTTGAGCAGATTGTTCAGGCAGGACAGAAGCTCCTTATTATTGCAGAGGATGTAGAGGGTGAGGCGTTAACAACTCTTATTGTAAATAAACTTCGTGGAACTTTCTCAGTTGTAGCTGTTAAGGCACCTGGATATGGTGACAGAAGAAAAGAGATGTTAAAGGATATCGCTATTCTTACAGGTGGTGAGGTTGTTTCTGAGGAACTTGGATTTGACCTTAAGGATGCAACACTTGATAATCTTGGTCGTGCTAAGAGTGTTAAGGTTGGTAAGGAAGAGACAGTTATCGTTGATGGATTTGGTCTTAAGGCTGACATTGATGCAAGAGTTAACCTTATTAAGAATCAGCTTACAGAGACTACATCAGAGTTTGATAAGGAGAAGCTTCAGGAGAGACTTGCTAAGCTTGCAGGTGGTGTTGCTGTAATTAGAGTTGGTGCAGCTACAGAGACTGAGATGAAGGAGTCAAAGCTTCGTATGGAGGATGCTCTTAACGCTACAAGAGCAGCTGTTGAAGAAGGAATTATCGCAGGTGGTGGTTCAGCTTACGTTCACGCAACTAAGAAGGTTGCTGAGTTTGCAGAGACACTTGAGGGTGATGAGAAGACAGGTGCTATGATTATCTGTAAGGCAATGGAGGCTCCACTTACTCATATTGCTGCAAATGCAGGTCTTGAGGGTGCAGTAATCATCAATAAGATTAAGGAATCAGAGGTAGGTGTCGGATTTGACGCTTACAAGGAAGAGTATGTAAATATGATCGAGGCTGGTATAATTGATCCAGTTAAGGTTACAAGAACAGCACTTCAGAACGCAACATCAGTTGCTTCAACAATGCTTACAACTGAGTCAGTAGTGGCAGACATCAAAGAAGATGTCCCAGCTATGCCAGCCGGCATGGGTGGCGGCATGGGCGGAATGATGTAACTACCCTAAGCCCAGCGATAGAAAGAATAAAAGACCTCGTAGAGAGCTTGCTCTCATACGAGGTCTTTTATTCTTTCTATCGCTGGGCTTAGGGTAGTTACATCGAAACAAAGTGAAGGCGAAGTAGCTGCGCACTGCTTAGGGTAACTACATGTGAAGCGGAAGCGAAGTAATATGTCTTAGGGTAGTTGAATACACGACTCGAAGCGTAGCGTAGAGGAGGTAGCCTCGCAATAGCTCAATATTGATATATTTTATTATTTCAAACTATTTACACTAAACGCAAGAATACTGTATAATACAAACGCAAAAATCATACTAGAAAGGTGCATTTATGCTTTACGGAATAGTAATATACATAATATTTATGACAAGCATATCTATATATGATTTCTTCAAGGTAAAAAACTTTGAGGAATATACAGTTGCGGGCAAAAACCAGAAGTTTTTTCCTGTTTTTCTTTCTCTCATGGCGTCCATGATTGGTGCATCGGCTACTATTGGAATGACGGATAGAGCAGTTGAGGTTGGATTTCCTGCTTTTTGGTGGCTAGGTGTGGGGGCTATGGGCCTGATTTTTCAATCTGTATTACTTTCAGAGAAGATAAGAAGCTTAAATGCAAATACTCTTCCTGATATAGCTATGAAAACTGTGGGAAAAGAAGCAAAAACATTGCTTGCTCTTATAATCGCTGTATCTTGGGTGGGAATTATTGCCGCACAATTTGCCTCAATAGTAAAGCTTTTAACGGTTGCATTTGATAATACATCAACAAAACTTGTAACAATTATAATAGCTGCAATTGTAATTATTTATACTTTGTTTGGTGGACAGACCTCTGTCATAAAAACTGACAAGGTACAATCTCTGATTATCGCAGTAGGTATCATAGTTACATTTTTATATGTAATAGTATCTAAGCAAGGTAGTGGAGAAACTATTATTACGCATATAGAACTACTAAACGAAGATGTAAGTGTTTTTGATGTAGTGAATCTGCTTTTTATTGTGGGTGGAACTTATTTTCTCGGACCAGATATTATTTCAAGGAATCTCATTTCAAAAGATGGAAAAACTGCAAAAAAAGCAGCCTTTTGTGCAGGTGTTGGACTTTTTGTTTTTTCTATAATTATTACAATGATAGGGCTTTGGGCAAAGGGAAATATAACTGATTTAAATGGTTGTAATCCTCTAATATATATTATGAAAAATTATATTCCATTACCTGTTGAGATTTTACTTTGTGTAGCTCTTATTGCAACATTGGTATCTTCAGCGGATACCTGCCTTATCAATGCGGCAACTATTGTGGAAAATGATTTGCTTGGCAAAAAGAGTGTAAAAGAAGTAAGAATAATAGTTCTTATAATCGGAGTCATTTCTGCAGTTATAGCTATTTTTAAAACGAATATTATAGAACTTTTAACAGGTGCATATTCCATATATTCACCGGGTATAGTAATTCCTTTATTTGTTGCTATTATTTGTCACGATAGACGGAAAATATGTAAAGCCCTATGGTATTGGGGCGTGATAGTGGGCAGCTTAATTGGTGTATTAAATACTTATCTTGGATTGAATGTAGAATATTTACCTCTTGTAGCTATGGGTATATCTGCAGTATTTAGTGTATTATCTGTTTTGGTGCCAAATTATAAAAAAATAGAATCATAAAATATATGTAATTGAGTAATGCTTATATAGTATTTTGACCCACAATGTGATAGAATTACTGTACATATTTGGTTGAGGGATTGATATGATGAAAAGCAAAAAATACATATATATTTTTATGCTTTTGTTGGTTTTAGTAGTGTGTTTTATGCCTAGCTTTGTGGCAAAGGATGGTGAGGTACCCAGGGAATATTCTGGTACAGATACCACTGCAAGCGAGGTAACTACAACAGAGATTACCACAGAAGCTATTGTTACGGAGAACGCTACAACTGAAGAATTTGTTTATATAAGTGAAGATGCCAAGATAGAAGCTAAAATAGAAGAGATACTTTCTACGATGACAATAGAGGAGAAAGCAGGACAGTTATTTTTTATAAAGAATGATAATAGGTTTGATGAGACCATACTTGTTGATTATCCTGTAGGTGGAATTATCCTGTTTGCCTCTGATTTTGCGGGGGAGACACCAGAGAGTCTGACTGCAGAGATTTCAGCATTTCAAGCGGCAAGCAAATACCCTCTTTTTATTGGTACTGATGAAGAAGGAGGAGATGTTGTAAGGCTTAGTAGATATTCTAATCTGGCAGAGTCACAGTTTAGATCTCCTAGATACCTTTATGATATGGGTGGATATGATGCTATATATAGTGACACCGTATATAAGTCTGAATTGTTGCTATCTTATGGAATTAATGTAAATTTTGCACCAGTGTGTGATGTTTCGCTTAATCCGGATGAGTACATGTATAAACGAAGCTTTGGAAGAAGTGTAATTGAAACAGCAGAGTATGTGCGTATTGTTGTATCAGCTATGGAACAGGAAGGCATAGGTAATGTATTAAAGCATTTTCCAGGTTATGGCGGCAATGGAGATACTCATACGTACATTGTAAGAGATGACAGACTATATGAAGAATTTTTGATGTCTGATTTTGTTCCCTTTGTTGCTGGAATTGAGGAAGGTGCAGATTGTGTATTAATTAGCCATAATATTGTGGAATGTATGGATCCAGACTGGCCAGCATCCCTTTCCTATGAAGTGAATCGCATTCTTAGAGAGGATATGGGCTTTGAAGGAGTTATTATAACTGACGACCTTATGATGAGTGGCGTATCAGATTATGTGAGCGACGAGGAAAGTGTTGTAAGAGCGGTGCTTGTAGGAAATGATATGATACTTTCAACTGATTTTCAGATACAGTACGAGGCATTGCTTCAGGCTGTGTATGATGGGACTATAACAGAAGAAAGGCTAGATGAGTCTGTAAGACGTATACTTAAATGGAAGTATGAGTTGGGGATTATAGAGTAATATAAGGGAAAAATGTGCAAATCTTGCCAGAAAACTGCAAATCTTGCCAGAATATAGACAGATTAAATTAGTTATGCTATCATTTTTTAATAAAATTTTTTATGTATTCAGAGAAAGTGTTTTTGATATGAAAAAAACATAGGAGGAAATGCAATGAAACGATATTTGTCTATTTTTATGATTGCTGGTATCTTGGTGTTATCAACAGGATGTCAATCCAAAGAAAATTCTACCGAAACTGTACAGTTGGAATCCGATGAAACAGAATATATAGACGAGAGTATGTGGGAGTTTAATGAAAATGTAGATACAGACAAGGCTTCGTGGGAGGCATATCTGCCACACATAGTCGATGATATCAGTGGTCTTGATTGGGTAGCATCGGTTAGTATATCTCCGGAAACCTATGATGAATACGTAACTTCTGGAAAGGTGACTATAATCTGTACCGTTTCATTAAAGGAAGATATTACTCCGGAAAATGAAAAATCTATCGCTGATTATATAGATGCTTATAATCTTTTTGAGGACTATGAAATAGTATTCAACTAACGAATAGCGATAATATATTTTAATAAAGCTTAAAAGAAACTCAAGAATTTCTCAAGGACAGTTGATTTATTTTTTGTACTAGAATAAATAAAACCAACTGTTCTTTTTTCTATATTTTTTTCAAGTTCAAGCTCTATAATTTGTCCTTTTTCTAGTTGCTCAGTTGCAAACTCCCTTACGACGCTGGCAACACCCATACCGATAGAAGCGAAGTCTATAAGAAGATCCATATTATTAACCTCCAAAATCTGATTAGGGTGGATATGCTCTGTTGATAAATAGTTATCTATATGTGTTCTTGTTATGTTATTTTTTTCAAGAAGCATGAGATTGGACTTTTCTAATATATCTTTTATGGATAATTTATTCTCACCAGCATCTGAACTTATATCAGATGACTGAGATGTAGAGTTGTCATTATTCAAAAGACTAGTAAGGTTACCTGCGAATAACCATGGATTATCTATTGAGGCAGGTGTTTCTTCTTGTTCACGTAGCTTAAGATTATCAATGTATAAATCTGTAGCCACAAATATGTCATGAATATCAGTAAGTTTTTTGTATTTGTAGCCTTTTGGTATGTCGGTTTCACAGATTAGTCCAATATCAATTTTTCCTTCTGTCAAAAGATGAACAGTATTAACTGTAGAATGACAATCGATAATTACGTTAATGTGTGGATTTTCAGTAATAAAATCCTGTAAATAAGGTAAAAGTATATGTTTACACAGAGAAGAACTAACACCAATTCTAAGCTGTCCTATACCCAGATCATTAATTCTTTTTATTTCTTCTTCACCTTGATTGATATTATCAAAGGCTTTAGTTATGTGCTGATACAGTATTTTTCCTTCTTCGGTTAACATAACACCTTTTGCGCTTCTGGAAAAAAGCTTTATGCCCAGACCTTCCTCCAGTTTAGAAATTGACTTACTTATAGCAGGTTGGCTGATAAAAAGGGTATCGGCGGCACGACTAATGCTTCCTGTATTGGCAACAGTGTAGAATACTTTGTAATTATTTAAATTATCAAACATAATATTTATTCTCCTTAGTGCAGTAGTATAATTTTATTTGTATATTAAAAGCAGAATTTATTGCTAGTTGAGTATATATGTAAAATTATCCATATAATCGGTGGAATTCATAATAAAATCCTATAATATAATATCATAGGCGTGGTATAACTTCAAGTTATAACTGGTATCAATTATATATATTTTGATTATATTCTTTTATATGATACAATGCACCTTATATTGGGATACATATATATAAGAAAATAAATTATAAAAAATAAATTATAAAAAATAAACGGAGGTAACCGATATGGGTATGACAATGACACAGAAAATACTTGCTAAGCATGCCGGTCTCGACAGTGTAGTTGCTGGTCAGTTAATTGAGGCGGACTTAGATTTGGTATTAGGTAATGATGTTACTACACCTGTAGCAATTCATGAAATGGAGAAGTTCAACAAGAAGGATGTCTTTGATAAGGAGAAGATTGCTCTTGTTATGGATCATTTTACACCTAATAAGGATATCAAGAGTGCTGAGCATTGTAAATGTGTAAGAGAGTTCTCATGTGCAAATCAGATTAAGAATTACTTTGATGTAGGAGAGATGGGTATCGAGCATGCACTTCTTCCTGAGAAGGGACTTATCGTAGCAGGTGAGACTTGTATCGGTGCAGATTCACATACATGTACATATGGTGCATTAGGTGCATTTTCAACTGGTGTTGGAAGTACTGATATGGCTGCTGGTATGGCAACCGGCAAGGCTTGGTTTAAGGTTCCATCAGCTATTAAGTTTAACATAGTTGGAGAGAAGGCACCTTGGATTAGTGGTAAGGATGTTATCCTTCACATCATCGGTATGATTGGTGTTGATGGTGCTTTATATAAGTCAATGGAATTTGTTGGTGAGGGTATTAAGAACCTTACTATGGACGATAGATTTACAATTGCTAACATGGCTATTGAGGCAGGTGCAAAAAATGGTATCTTCCCAGTTGATGAGTTAACTGAGGAGTATATGAAGGAGGCTTCCACTAAGACTTGGACTAAGTACGAGGCTGACGCTGATGCAGAGTATGATGAGGAGTACACTATTGATTTATCAACACTTAAGCCAACAGTAGCATTTCCACATCTCCCAGAGAATACTAGAACCATCGATGAGGTAGGCGATATTAAGATAGATCAGGTTGTAATCGGTTCATGTACAAATGGTCGTATCTCTGATATGAGAATTGCAGCTGAGATTATGAAGGATAAGAAGGTGGCAAAGGGACTTAGAGTTATCGTTATCCCTGGAACACAGAAGATATATTTACAGATGATTAAGGAAGGTTTAGCTGAAATATTTATCAATGCAGGCGCAATCGTTTCAACTCCAACCTGTGGACCATGTCTTGGTGGACACATGGGTGTTATGGCAGCTGGTGAAAAATGTGTTTCAACTACTAACCGTAACTTCGTAGGTCGTATGGGTCACGTGGATTCAGAGGTTTATCTTGCAAGTCCAGCTGTTGCAGCAGCATCAGCTATTACTGGTAAGATTAGCTGTCCATGTGAGATCATGAATTAGGAGGTGTATATAATGAAGGCATTCGGAACAGT
>SVED01000001.1 GCA_015057515.1 Lachnospiraceae bacterium | reverse complement strand
ATCCCTCTCCATAAACATAGCACCTATAACAGACTGCTCAGCTTCTTTTTTATGAGGTTGTATTCTTCTAATGCTATTCTCTTCCATTATTTTCCTTCTACCACCTTAACATTCATTTTTCCTGTTACCTGTGTATGTAACTTAATGTCAATAATATGTGTTCCAAGGCTCTTAATAGCCTCCTTTAACACAATCTTTTTCTTATCAATATCATGTCCTAACTGTGACTTCATTGCTTCAGCAATCTCCTTTGAAGAAATTGAACCAAATACTCTTCCACCTTCTCCTACTTTGATAGAAAGTGTAACGCTTTCTTCTTTCATCTGGTCTGCTAAAGCCTGGGCTGCTGCTAAATTCTCTGCAGCCACCTTGTCCTCGTGAGCTTTTTTAAGCTTAAGCTCATTTAAATTCTTTGGAGTAGCCTCCACACCCAGCTTCTTAGGAAGGACAAAATTTCTTGCGTATCCGTCTGATACATCTACTATCTGATCCTTTTTTCCAAGGCTTTTTACATCCTGTAATAATATAACTTTCATTGCATTACCTCCTGTCTCATATGCTTAAATAAAGCTTATATGTCACCTTCCTCATACATTGTATCAAGAAGCTCTTTAATTTGAATAATAGCCAACTCGTTAGTAATGCCCTTAAGCTGTGCTCCTGCCACATTGGCATGACCACCTCCGCCTAATCTTTCCATAACAACCTGTACATTTACATCATCTACGGAACGGGCACTTACATATACTGTACCTTCTTTCTCGGTTACAACAAAGGTAGCTCTTATGCCCTCTACATTAAGAAGGTCATTGGCAACCTTAGCCGCAACAACAGTTGGTGCATCTGAATCATCAGGCTTAACCTGAGATATTGCAAACGCTTCTTTATATATCTCTGAATTGATAACTCCCTCTGCAAGTTGCTTATAGGAATACATATCACTTCTAAACATCTTTCTAACGCGGACAACATCTGCACCACAACGTCTTAAATAGGAAGCTGCCTCAAAGGTTCTGACTCCTGTTTTTGTAAGGAAATTATCTGTGTCAATAACTATACCTGCATACATGGCATCTGCCTCTAAAGGTCTAAGCTTGACTTTTTCATCAATATATTGCAGAATCTCAGCAACCATTTCACAGGCTGATGAAGCATATGGCTCAATATATGAAAGTGTGGCTGTGTCAATTATTTCGTTAGTCTGTCTGTGGTGGTCAAAAACAACCACTGACTTTGCCAGGGAAAGAAGTTCCTCGCACTCTGTCATGCTTGGCCTGTTTACATCAACCACAACTACAAGAGTGTTCGCATTTACACTGTTTATAGCTTCCTCGCTGGTAAATATCATATCATCTCCATAGACGCTGTTTCCCTTGAAGCCATTTATAACAGGTCTTATGGCAGAAGTAACTTCATTTATAACAATATGGGCTTCCTTGCCAAGAGTCTTAACCAATCTATACACACCGACTGCAGCACCAAAAGCATCTGCATCCGGTCTTTTATGTCCCATAATAATAACGTTGTCCTTGTTTGTAACAAGCTCCTTAAAGGCCTGAGCTTTAACACGGGCCTTAACACGAGTGGATTTTTCAGTTCCACTGCTTTTTCCACCAAAATAGGAAATATTCTCTCCATATTTTACAACAGCCTGGTCACCACCACGTCCCAGGGCGAGACCAATGGCAATCTTAGCATACTCATAAGCTTCTGCAAAATTATTTGTATCTGCACCTACACCTATACTAAGTGTTATAGGAATCTCATTTCCAACATTTATACCCTTTACCTCATCCAAAAGAGCAAACTTTGTTTCCTTCATCTGAGCCAAATACTTTTGCTGGCAAACAAACAGATATTTATCTTTCTCAGTTTTCTTACATATAGCATCAATAGTTGCAAGATACATATTAATGCGTCGGTCAACTAAGGCTTCAACTAATGAATGTCTAACCTCCTCAGTATTTTCCATAACCTCATCATAGTTATCTACATACAAAAGTCCTGCCACTAACTTTTGTTCTTCATTCTCTTTCTTATATTTCTTTAACTCAGTAACATCAAAAAGATAAATGGCAATAATTGAACCACCCTTTGCATCAACTATGTCATCCTCATCACGAAAAACTTCATCAAAGGTAATTTTCTTAATAACTGCATTATACTGAACCTGGTTGTACTCTAAGTCCATATTAACCTGCTGGTTCATAGAAAAAATATCAGAACCTATCTCAGGGAAAAAGGCTGAAATATTTTTACGTATACGTTTTTTTGAGCCTTCACCTATAGCATTTACGAAGGCATTATTTCCCCAGAGAATTTTTCCATCTGTATCTAAAAGAGCATAAGGAATAACCAGCTCCTTTAAAAGTTCCTTCTGAATCTGCCCCTGTTCCTGAGCAAACCTAAACAATGATGGCATAACAGCAGCCTTAGTTATAAAATAGACCACCAACTGAAGAACAATAACCAACGCAACTATGGTACTAACTATAATTGCCGCTTTTTTGTCAACAAAGAACAGACCTATACTCATAAACACCAGTATAAATGATACCAATATAGGACTTAAAAGATAATTTTCAATTTGTTTTTTAAGAGCCTTTTCTTTTTTCATAAAATCTCCTACTAAATATATCCTATGGGACACCCAAAAAGTGTCCCATAATAATTATTATGCCTGAAGCTGTGACAATCTCTCAACCACCTGTTCCAAGGTCTCAGTATACTTCTGAAGCTTTGCTTTTTCATCTTCAACCTTGGCTGCTGGAGCCTTATCAACAAACTTAGGATTTGAAAGCATTCCTGATGCTCTCTTAATCTCTCCCTCAAGTCTAGTTTTTTCTTTTGTAAGTCGCTCAATCTCTTTTTCAATATCCACAAGCTCGGCAAATGGCATATAAACCACTGCGTCATGGATAACTACTGAAACTGCGTCATCAGCAATGCCGGCCTTATCCTCCTGAACAAACACCTCGCTTGCATATGCAAGAGTTCCAAAGAAGCTTGAAGAAGCTGTGAATATATCTCTAATCTCAGTCTTAGGTGAAACCACATAAACAGTAGCCTTTTTGCTTGGTGGCACATTCATCTCGCTACGGATGTTACGGATGTTACGAACTGCCTCCTTAAGCTTATCAACTGCAGCCTCATCTGCCTTGAAATCGTACTCCTTCTCGTAAGTTGGCCAAGAAGAAATCATAATGGATTCCTCCTCTGAAAGAGAACCGAATATTTCCTCAGTAACAAATGGCATATATGGATGAAGAAGCTTTAAACCATTGATAAGAACAGTCTTAAGTGTCCAAAGAGCTGCTGCCTTTGTATCATCCTCATCATTCCAAAGTCTAGGTTTAACCATCTCAATGTACCAGTCACAAAACTCCTCCCAAAGGAAGTCGTAAAGCTTTGATACAGCGATACCCAGTTCATATTTCTCCATATTATCAGTAACTTCAACTATAAGGTCATTCATTTTGGAAAGTATCCATCTGTCAGCAATAGTGAGCTTGCTAAGATCTACATTGGTAGCATCAGCCTTCTCAATATTCATAAGGATGAATCTTGAAGCATTCCAAATCTTGTTAGCAAAATTACGGCTTGCCTCAACTCTCTCCCAATAAAATCTCATATCATTACCAGGCGCATTACCAGTAACAAGGGTAAATCTAAGGGCATCTGCACCGTATTTGTCAATAACCTCAAGTGGGTCAATACCATTTCCAAGAGACTTACTCATCTTACGTCCCTGGTCATCTCTTACAAGACCGTGGAAAAGTACTGTATGGAATGGTAACTTACCAGTCTGCTCAATAGATGAAAATACCATTCGAATAACCCAGAAGAATATAATATCATATCCTGTTACAAGCACATCTGTTGGGAAGAAATAATCGTAATCCTCTCCCTCATTTGGCCAGCCCAGTGTTGAAAAAGGCCAAAGTGCTGATGAGAACCAAGTATCAAGAGTATCCTCATCCTGCTTTAAATTAGAGCTGTTACATTTAGAACAGGTGCAAGGAGTTTCCTTTGAAACTATAATCTCACCACAATCCTGACAGTACCAGGCTGGGATTCTGTGTCCCCACCAGAGCTGTCTTGAAATACACCAGTCTCTTATATTATCTAACCAATTGTAGTAGGTCTTATTCATACGCTCAGGAATAAGCTTAAGCTCGCCCTTTTCCACAGCTTCCTTAGCAGGCTTTGCCATTTCTGACATCTTTACATACCACTGTGGCTTTACAAGTGGCTCAACAGTAGTCTTACATCTGTCATGAGTACCAACCATATGCTTGTGTGGCTCAATCTTAACCAAAAGGCCGAGAGCCTCAAGGTCTGCCACCATAGCTTTACGTGCCTCGTATCTATCCATGCCTGCATATTTGCCACCTAAAGCATTGATAGTGGCATCATCATTCATAATGTTTATCTCTTCAAGATTGTGTCTCTTTCCAACTTCAAAGTCGTTAGGGTCGTGAGCTGGAGTTATTTTAACTGCACCAGTACCGAACTCCTTATCTACGTAAGAATCTGCAATAACAGGAATCTCTCTGTCTACCAAAGGAAGAATCAAGGTCTTTCCTACGATATCCTTATATCTGTCATCATCAGGATTTACAGCTACAGCAGTATCACCCAAAAGAGTCTCTGGTCTTGTAGTTGCAATCTCAACAAACCTGCCTTCCTCTCCGGCTACCGGATAGTTGATATGCCAGAAGAAACCATCCTGTTCCTCATGAATAACCTCTGCATCAGAAATAGAAGTCTGACAAACCGGACACCAGTTACCTATGCGGGAACCCTTGTAGATATATCCCTTATCGTAGAGCTTTGTAAATACCTCAGTTACTGCGGCGTTATTGCCCTCATCCATAGTAAAACGCTCTCTGTCCCAATCAGCAGAAGAGCCTAGTTTCTTAAGCTGATTAACTATACGTCCGCCGTACTCATCCTTCCACTCCCAGGCACGCTTTAAAAATCCTTCTCTGCCAAGGTCATCCTTCTCAATACCCTGACTTCTTAAGTGTTCAATAATCTTAACCTCAGTTGCAATAGCCGCGTGGTCAGTACCTGGCTGCCAAAGGGCATTGTAGCCCTGCATTCTCTTAAATCTGATGAGAATATCCTGCATAGTGTTATCTAAGGCATGTCCCATATGAAGCTGACCTGTAATATTTGGTGGTGGCATAACAATAGTGAATGGTTTCTTGCTTCTGTCCACCTCAGCGTGGAAATATCCCTTTTTTACCCACTTGTCATACAATCTTCCCTCTATTTCAGAAGGGTTATAATTTTTCTCTAATTCCTTAGCCATGATGTTTGAATCCTCCAATGTATTTGAATTATTTTAATGCAATTTTATGTCGTATGGAGACAACATATCCGAGATATAGCTTTCCATACCAGGATTTGACTCTATTGCTGCTCTTAGGGCAATAGATGCATTTTCCCGTATCTTATCACAGGTTGCAAGACGCTCGCGAAGCTTTTGACGACGAAGGTTTAGATTATGCTTTATCTCAACCATTTCACGTCTGTCAATAAGGGCATTTGTCTGCTTCGGCCAGACCAACGGATCCTTCAAACCCACTCGTGTAAAAATGTTCACAAGCTCATCGCAACAGTTCTTAAATTCACTGTTAGCATGAGTATATCTTTTTGCATCCCTGACCATTGTATTGTACTGCTCCCACTGATACTCCAGCTCTTTTGATGAGTGGACGCCATACTTTTCATATATATAATCTAATGTATTGGTATTATTGATATATTTGACTTTTACTTTGTTCAGCAAAGATACTGCTCGCTTTAACTTTGCATCTCCATCCTTAATAGCGTCTCGTAAATCCATATATCGTACATAGGCCGAAACAAAAGATATCATTGCAACAACACCCACAATAAGTGCATACATTGTTACATCTGTTTTTGTCATAATGGCATATATCATAATCATACCAACAATGAGTATTGCTATAACTAGAATCCCTATAATAGCACTACGAATCTTCTCCATTGATGAAGAATATTCGTTACGCATATATTTTAAATCTTCTTTTTCTCCCTCCAAATGTCCCATGTCATTTTTGAGAAGGGTATCTCGCATTTCCATATCATTTAGATTTTTGATGGTATCTACCACTTCCTTTTCAAGGGAACTTAAATTGTTAAACTGATCCATGGAAAGAAGATTCTCTGATTGTAAATAAGTTTGCCTGTTTTTGTCAAGCATCTCAATCTTTTGTGCCACATCATTGACTCGTGTAGCCATATCTATCGGCAACTCTTCTATGCGCTGTATATCTGTAAGGTA
Source organism: Lachnospiraceae bacterium (assembly GCA_015057515.1). Classification (GTDB taxonomy): domain Bacteria; phylum Bacillota; class Clostridia; order Lachnospirales; family Lachnospiraceae; genus Coprococcus_C. The sequence continues at coordinate 70,088 of SVED01000001.1, read as the reverse complement.
GCTTGTAACCACCTGATATTCCCTTTTTATCTCTTCGCTATGAAAAGACACATCAATAAGCTGTTCACAAAAATCCTGAACAGCTTTTCGCTCATTTTCTATATGCTTTTTTGCTTTTACCTTAGCGATATCTGCTGTAAGTTCTTCCTCGGTCTCAATATCCTTGTTTTTTCTTATAGCCGCAAACTTTTCTTTGAGCTTATCAAATATTCCAGACTTCTTTTCCGGCTCTTCTTCAGGCAAATCGCTCCAAGAATCACTCACCCATGACTCTTCCGTAGACGTCTCTTCATCCACGGACTCTTCCTCGTTAAGGTATGCTCTCATTTTGTCTAAGAATCCCATTAAATCGCCTGCTCTCTAAATTCATCCTTAAGTTGACCAAGTATAATGTCCATACGCTTATCATAATCTATCATATCTTTGTTCATTCGGTTATAAACCGCCCTCTGAAGCATTGAGAAAATAGTCATCTCTCGTACATCCTCATTAGAATCACCTATCTCAATCATAAGACTTTCAAAAATATCCTCATCTAAATCAAACTTACGAATTTCCTGCTTAATGGTAGCGGTATCATTGTTTGATGCAAACACAATGAGATATCCTCTTAATGATTCCTCATTGTTATTCATCTCATACGCTTTAAGGAAGAAGGATTTTGCATCCTCTGTATCTAAATTGTTGGCTGCAGCTACTGCTCTGTTGTGATATACATTTCCAAGAAATGTCTTATCCAATATATCCTCTCGATGTTCAATAATGTCGTCATATATGGAAGCTGCCTTAATGTATCTTCTGTAACCTAAATATCCATCTGCCTTAAGCTTCTTTCTCTGGCTTGATGTAAGCTTACGATACTTCTGCCAAGCCTCAACATAGGTCTTAATCTCATCTGGCTCATAGTAATCCCCAGCATTGAGAATTTCCACCAAAAGATCCTGCGCAAAGGAAGTCTTGTTAGACATAGCTGTAAGCTTAGCGGCAAGTTCAGGCATATCAATCTCATCCCTTATCCAATCAAAAAGCTTATCTGAAAGGGCAGATTTACTGATGAGAACTGTGTTGTTGTAAATATAAAAGCACAATTCTTCGTAGTTATGTATCTCTACCTTAGTATTCAGAAAAATAAAAGGATGAGTCGCTTCTTTAGTTGTACATAATATAACCTTTGACATTATACCTCAAACTCCTTGCGATATATCTTGTTGGTGGTTGGAAATAATTTTCCAAATCCCACATCCTTAATTAACACTGCTCCTCTGTGTGGATCTTCAAATTCCACTTCCACAGAAAACTTAGAGGTTTTGTTAGGTCTTTTCGGTATACCATGAAGCTTCACAACCTCCCTGATTTCCTGCTCTGTTCGTCTACTTCTGTATATAATAGTTATCTTATCTGTATCATCTAATATAATGTTAATCTTTCCTCGGATATTGTACCACTGGCGACCGCCCAAAGCCACGGGGATAAATTTGTCCTCCTCGTCGCCACTAGAAATACCCACATCAAATATAACATTTTCTTTGGTCTCAACGAAGAATCGCTTATAGAACTCCTCGTACTCTCCACCTACAGCCTTATAGCAGGCACCTTTTGTATATATATTCTGTCCGGCAAAAACTCTCCTACCCTGACAGAGGATGTTTCTTGATTTATTCATCCATTTTTCAGAAAATCCCAGTCCTGTCAAGAAAACAGAAGAAATATATGTCTTCTTCATCTCATAATCTGCTATGTTCGCAAAGGTGGCATCCATCAAAATATTATCATTACCAAAAAGGGCCATATTAAACTGAGCTGAATAATCCTCATGAGTAACACTTATAACCTCCGGTTGCTTACTTCTTGTAATATCTATACGATAGTAATGTAAACCATCCGCATTGTAATCAAAAAGTGCCACACTGTTTATCCATAAATCACTGCTTTGATTGAAGATATAGTATAATCCACTATCCAGATGACTGGTTATCTCCACTGCATCCTCAGGTATACCTAACTCCTTGTGAAACCCTGATAATACCTTATACAAATCCTTACTGTACTCCGGAATAGTGATGACCAGTTTCTTCACCGTAGCCCCCTCATATCTATAAAGGAATGTGTCTACGTGCATCTTCATCATTAGCAAAAATAACTGACGGAAAGTATATTTCATGCCATCCACATCAACTATTTCCTCACTTTTGGCATTCTTGTACAACTCATCCAGAATAATACCATCTTCCTTGAATCTGGCTTCTGATGCCTCTGAGCCCACATACCAATCTCCAATATCTCTACTGTAAAAAAGAATATTAGGCATCATATAAGTTTCTTTGTTATTAAGTTGGTTTACTGTCTCAGGCTCTCGACTGATATCGTTGTAAAAACTTATCTGAGTTGAGTCTGAACAAAGGTCCATGCCAATATAGTATGACTCTGCCATAAAAGCCTCCTAATACTAGAGAATTGTTAAGTTCTCTTCAAATAAATGTACTGTATTCAAGTAGATGTCCAAGGTTTCTAAAAGTTCATTATCCTCACGCATCTCCTGGTTAACCAACATACTGTTAATAATCTCAAATCTATTTTTATCCTTTTTGTTAAAGGCTTTTGTCTTGAGAATTTCACTCTCCACCACATATGAGTTGCCAAGAATATCATCATCCACACTATAAACAAGTCTCTCACCGTGGAATATAACAAACTCCTTAACATACATACCAGGAATCATCTCATCCAAACGTTCTGTCTTATAGATAAGACTCTGTCTTGAACCTGTGTCAAAAGCGTACTTAACTTGAATCTGCTTGGAAGGTTCACCCTTGTATATAAGATATGTTTTGAGGAATACATCCTGTGGTAGTTTTATAAATGACTTAAAGCTCTTGTAAAACGGCAATATTTTACCTGCGTCCATAAAACGACCTACATTGACACTAATCCACTCTCGTTGATCCTCTGTATATCTGTCTAACTTGCTAAAATGCATAAGAAGCGCCATACGAGAAATTTCATCGTCTATGTTGCCCTTCATAGTTTCAAGATACAGACAATCAAAGATACTGCTCGGTGTCTGAACATCCTTTATAAGATAATTTCTTGCTGCAAACCTAAGGAATGCCTTTACAACAAGACCCCTGCTTCTTCCTCCATAGTAAGCGGAGAATATATCATAGATATACTCTACATTGCCCATAGCAAACATCATCTGAGCCAGTGTATTCTCTGCCAGCAATGATACATCTCTCACTCTGTTACGTACAGTCTTAAACAAAGATGCAAGTTCATCTAAATCACCCTTAAAGTTATTCATAATGTAAATAAGCATACGCTCATTTACCTTACCCATCTTGTAAAGGTGAATACAAATAGCCATAAGGTCTTCATTCAGAAAACCATTTGAATCATCAACACCATAGTTGGCCAATCTATAAAGTTCTTCTGAATCTATTTCGTCAAAGCCATAAAGCTTAACCGCCTGAAAAGCCTTGTCAAACATATTCATATCAACCAAATATGCAATGATTGTTCTTGCATTTGCATGATTTAAGTACTCTATATCTAATTTGCCAAGATATTTAGACAGAACATCCGCATCTAAGTTCTCATGGTAATACTCGATGATATTCAAGTATGCCTGTTGCTTGTAGTCATAGGAAATCTGCTCACAGTTAACTACATCTCTGGCTGCATTTACCTCCACAGCTCTCTTGTAAGTGAAATCACCTAACATCTCATAGTTGTGAAGCAATACTCTGTAATCTCTTGGACTATGCTGACAGCATATACTCATATATGCTTTTTCATCAACAATACGCTCTAATCTATATGGAATGGAACCTGCGTAACGGTTACCCTCTCCATCTTCAAATATGATAGACGCTGTGTTAGAAAGAATCTCTACATAGGCCTCTCCATTAACGATAGGAACTCTCTGAACCTCTTCAAGCTCCTGGTGTGTAACAATAACCGCTCTGACACCCTTGTTAAAGCATACCAGTTTACGTCTAAAAATAATATTAATAAGCTTGGACGCATACAATGGACTTACAGTATCGGGATCCAGGAATTCGTCGTATATTACTGTAAGGTCATCACTAACCTTTCCCTTTATAATCATATTCTCCATAAAATCCTGCATAGTGGTGCAGTATTCATGGTACACCTTCATATGATGAGCCTTGTTGTATATAACATTTGCATAAAGATATGCCAGCTCCTTTTCTGAGAGGGTGTTTTTGTAATTCAGGTACATAAGCACTGACTGTGGAATAAGGTCATATCTTGAAAAATTCATACTTTTAACGAAGCATTCATTAAGTCCGATAAATTTCAAAGACTTTTCCACAGCATCCCTATAAAATCTATGATATTTGTATTCTAACTTGCTGGCACTAATAAGCATAGAACATATACTCTTAAGCACCTCTTCATTTTTGTTTTTGTCATAAATGGCTTCCATAATACCAAAAATCTTAGTATCAAATTCTTTGAAGGAGCCTGCCAATCTAATAAACTCTTCAATAACCTCATCAGAAACATATCTGTGGCGAAGTCCCCATCTAATAGCTGTAATCTCCACATCAGTGATACGTTTAAGCATTAGTGGGTTATTGTTCAATATCTCACAAAGTTCTAAGTACATAATAGGGCTGTTATACCCTGCCTCATAAAGACCTCTGATTTCTCTGTAGAGAGCATTGTAATCCTCTGAATACAAGTCATCCAGGAAAAGCAAAAGCCAGAAATAAAAAATCTTATCCTCCTGAGTACGGAAATGGCGCTTAATCATATTTTTTGCTTTTTCAATAGACTCCTGATCCTTTTGCACCATAGCCTTCAGGTATGCATAGTAACACTTTTGCTTATTGCCCATAAGGGAATTATCTACATCCGCCTCAATACGCATAAACTCCTGCTCAACCTTATCAAGCTCACCCTGCATTATATTCATATGCATAGTTCCAAGTCTGTACAAATCCTCCTCAGGTATATATCTGCTTAAATTGTTAAAGGAGAATAAAGACCTGGAAACATATTCCTTTAACGGAAGCTTGTCCATGCGGTAATCAAGATAAGCATTTACTATCTTGACCATATTAAGCTTAATCATATGATTCATGCTTCCTGCCTTAGGAGCAACTGTTGACTTTAAAGCAGGCTTGGCAAGAATAATCTCCACCTCAATATTCTGATATATATTTTCTATTATCATTTTGCCTGATGTAACTCCATCAGGAACATTTTCTGGGGAAATAAGTACGTCAAGAGCAAACATATTGCCACAGAAGTCTGCACTTGTAATATTCTTTCTTGCAGGTATTATAAAATCAACAAGAGATCTAACTGTTGAGTTAGTATATCCCCAGGTATTCTTGCTGACATTTACAGATATCTTGGATAACTCTGTAGGCATTTCTACATTAATCTTGGCTTTAGAAACTGAAAGTGTTAATGCACGTTTTTTGTGAACATACACCAAAAATTCTTCTAAGGCCTGATTTACAGAGTGACTCTCCATAAGACTGGCATATATCTGCTTTACTACTGGATCTTTATCAATAAATGTTCTTTTAAAATCATCTCTTACAAATACCTTTGCAGCCTCGCTCCAATTACTTTCTGCTAAGGTGGCAAACTTGAATAGATCATCTATCTTTTGTCCGCCATGTTTGACATAAGGAGTGACAATATCGATGTCATACATAATCTTGAACTCACCACCATCAGTTATAACACTGATATGACCCTTGTAGTTCTTGCCGGCTTCAAGACATGTAGCATCAAAGGTATAATTCACATCAAACTTACGACTGATAAATGTGTGTGTATCAAAACGAAGCATATATCTGCTATCATAAACCATAGCCTTGATAATATGGTCGTTGGTACAGCTAACATTAAAACTACCTTTGTAGATAGTTCCAGACTCAATATTTAGTTTTATAAACTGCTCTGAAATAACTACCTCAGGCCTATCAACCTGAAATTCTCCCTTGGCGTAATGTTCTACAATACCCTTCATATGTTTCCTCACATCAATTTAAACTTGATAATATTTGTTTGAATGTTATAATTATAGTATGTTATATATAGATATAGTAAGTCTATATTTTATCACAAACTACATTATAACACAAAGTGCACTAAATTTAAAAGTAATTAGGGGTATTTTTTAAAAAGATATTTAGGGGGACAAATTATGAGTAAAGCACCACTTCGATTAGAACAATACGATACTATTTTATACAACGCAAACCTTAATCCAATGGGAGTGCCTGATTCTGTAACAAAGGCTTTAAGTGACAATATGGATGCTGTTATTCGCTACCCTGGCGATTACTACGGCAACCTCAAGTCAGCTATTGCAGTTTACCTCAAATGTGACGCCGATCACATAGTACTTGCAAATGGTTCTGCCGACTTACTTCACAAGTACGCTATTGCCATCGAGCCAAAAAGAGCAATGGTTTTGGTTCCAACATTTTCTGAATATGAAACAGTTCTAAAAACTCACGACTGCGAGATGGTTTATTACGAGCTGGAAGAGTCCAAAAATTATCAGTTTGACTTGGCTGATTTTGTAGGCAGCCTTGATTCTTCTTTGGATATGATTATTATTGGCAACCCTAACAACCCTACATCCCAAATTATCAGCAGGGATGATTTAGAGACTCTGGCTGAAGTATGTAAGGAATTAGATATTTTCTTAATCATTGACGAAATGTATATAGAGTTTACAGAGGATTACAAAGATTTAACATCTGTTCCTCTTGTAGAAGAATACGACAACATAGCTGTTTTACGAAGTGTTTCTAAGTTCTTTGCAGTTCCTGGACTTAGACTTGCCTATGCTATTATGAACAACAAAGAGCATATGTCCACTATCGAAACTAAGGCAACAACTAACAGCATTTCTTCACTTACTGCTGTTGCCTGCCTCACTATGTTCCGTGATACCAAGTACATTGAAGAGTCTCGTTCTCAGATTTATACTGAACGTAACCTTATATATTCTGCTATGGCAACCTGCAAAAAGGTTAAACTCTACAAGCCTTTCGCCAACTTTATGTTAGTTAAATTACTGGATGTTGAGACCACAGCTCAAAAAATTGTAGATGCCTGCAAGTTAAAAGGAATCGTAATCAGAAACTGTGAAAACATCAGAGGCCTTGACAACACCTATATAAGATTTTGTTTTATGAAGCCAACGCAAAACGATTTATTAGTTAATACAATTATAGATGCCATAAACTCATAAAATATTCTTAATTTAAAATACCCTTAAAAAGAAATAGAAGGATGCGAACAATAACTGTCCACATCCCTCTATTTCTTTTTTATACTATTCTATGACAACAGCTCCAACAACCTTAAGATTAAGTCTCTCACAAGTATCCAACTGTCTACTTATATCACCGTAGTGTGCTTTATTTGCCTTTTCAAAAAGAAGAATACCGGAAGCATTTGTAGCTTTCTCAAGTGAGGAAGCGTCACTTAATATAGACTGTCCCACTGATAAATCAATATCCTTTTCCTTGAGGGATTTTGATAACTCTTTAGCTAACTCCTCACCAAGCTCAGATATAGTAGTACCCGTTGCAAATATATCTGTAATATTGTCTTTCTTGGCGAGAAGACCTATCTGAGAAACTATCATGGACAGAGAGTCCTCAGTTGCAATTATACGCTTGTTCTTATTAATCTTTTTAATAAATATATTATCTATAAATCTAAATATTTTCTTCTTGCCCTGTGATTGGTTTGGAAGACAGCCTAAAAGCTTTACATCAAACATCTTCTCAAAGCCATCTGTAATACGGAGTCTGTTAGAAATAATATACTTGAGTGCAATAATAAAGAACGCAAGGAACATTCCAAGGATAAATCCTATAATAGCATATTTAACTATAGTTCCCAGGTTGCTTTCTTCCTCTTCTTCCTCTTCTGCCTTTACAACTGCGTTTACATAGTCCGCTGCAGCTCTTGATAAGCCCTCTGCTTTTGTTTCTAAAGAAACCTTATAGCTAGTAAGGTTATCAATATTTTTCTTCTGGTATGTAGCTAAATCTATATCAGCCACTTTTTGTAAATCCTGACTCACAAGTGTAATATCATGTTCCCCAAATTGTTCAACCATAGCAGGTTGACCATTCGCTATTGTAGCTATAACTAAATCAGAAATTTGCTGACAGGACTCCTTAGTATCACCATATATAGTTATAACGAATGAATTGTTCTCATCTATAGATTTATGAATAACTGTGTCTCCATAGACGTTATCCAAATCAATATATTCAGTTGCATAAGATATAGACTTTACATCCATATCAAGTGTCGAAGCGATGTCATCAGCCATAGCCTCCGTCTTAATTGACCCCTTGTATGCTTGTATTAAAGATGCTATGTTATCTTTTTCATCTACTACCGGATATTCCACTGCGTAATGGTTATCAACATAGTAGATAAGTACATTTGAATAAAAATCGTTTGCATCCAGAGTCATAAGAGGCGCATAATCATTGTAATCCTCCTGAGTTTCGTAGAGGCTCTTGTATGCGAGATAATATTCAATATCCTGCTCCTCATCTTCCTTAAGTTCAATGGTTTCAATATCTATAACCTTTGTGGCATTATAGTATCCAAGTCCTCCGGCGATAAGGGCAATTATAATTCCCCAGAGAATAATGGAACGCCACTTAAGGCATATGGACCAGAGCATATCAACAAGGTTAATCTCTCTGGCATCGTTATAGTTTTTCATATATTTCTTCCTTTCATACATACTATCATTAGTTCTTAACACAGATACTGTAATTTTATCTACTGAACGCTTTTATGTCAACGGTTTAAACAATATTTTAAAATATTTGAACTAAGTACAGTAACGTGCTACAATTATTTATTATGAGTACAAAAACAAAATCCATTAAATTTAATATGATAATGAACGGAATACTCACTCTGTCTACTATTATATTTCCACTTATTACATTCCCTTATGCAACAAGGGTTCTGTTACCGGTAGGCACAGGCAGGGTTTCTTTTGTCACGTCCATAATTGCGTATTTTTCTATGTTTGCACAGCTCGGTATACCTACTTATGGCATAAGGGCTTGCGCCAAAGTAAGAGACGATAAGGAAAAACTTTCTAAGACTGTTCACGAATTACTTATCATAAATCTAGTTATGGTAATTCTTGCATATATAGCCTTTGGCATCTCCATTGCCTCTATACCTCGCTTTAGCCGGGAAAAAGAATTGTTTTTCGTTATGTGCATCACAATACTTTTAAATGCCCTTGGCGTAGAATGGCTATACAAAGCATTAGAGGAATATACCTATATAACGCTTCGTTCCATCATCTTCAAGGTTATAGGCATAATCGCTATGTTTGCCCTTATTCACAACCAGAATGATTATATAATCTATGGTGGCGTAACTATATTTGCGACTTCCGCCTCAAATATTTTAAACTTTATCAACCTTAGAAAAAAAATTATTTTAAAACCTTTAGGTGGCTATACATTAAAAAAACACATCAAACCTATGCTCACCTTTTTCTTCATGTCTGTGGCCACAACTATTTATACAAATCTTGACAGCGTTATGCTGGGATTTATGAAGGGGGATGCGGAGGTTGGTATATATACAGCCGCAGTAAAAATTAGAATTATTTTAACTAGCATTGTAACCTCTGCCAGTGTAGTATTGCTTCCTAGGGCATCCCAGTATGTTGAAAAGGGAATGATGGATGAATTTTACAGAATTCTAAAAAAGACTATGCATTTTATATTACTTGCAGCTATCCCTATGGCACTTTTCTTTGGCCTTTATGCCAGGGAAAGCATTTTACTTTTGTCTGGCAAGGAGTATATAGACGCTGTTTTACCTATGCAAATTATTATGCCAACCCTTATACTTATTGGCATAAGTAATTTAACCGGTATACAGATGATGATTCCTCTTGGAATGGAAAAACAGGTACTAATATCCGAAATTGCTGGAGCAATAGTTGACCTTGTCCTTAACTTTATTCTTATTCCGGATTATGGCGTGGCCGGTGCCGCTATAGGCACCTTGGTTGCAGAGTTTGTAGTACTTTTCATTCAGCTGTTTTTTATAAGAGATAAGCTGGTACAATTGTTCTCGCAAATTCCACTATTCAAAATTGCCCTAACAGGCCTTATTGCAAGCCTTACCGTCATTATAGGATGGCAGCTGAATCTTGGTATTTTTATGACCTTGTTAATAGGTGCAGCTATATTCTTTGGAGTTTATATAGTTACACTATTTATAACCAAAGATAAGCTTACTCTGGAATTAAGCAGTCAACTTCTACACAAGTTTAAAAAATAAATCCACCTGTGGCAAATGCCACTGGTGGATTTACTTTTTTATTTACAAACTTTCAAATAATCCATAAAATTTTGCTTATTCTCCAAGGCTGTTGTTGTAGGCCTTCCCAAGTCTTCTCTTGCACCTATGGAGCACTTAACCTCAATCATACTAAGCGTATTTCTTGTCTTTGCATCTTTAAGCTCACTATCCAATTCTTCAAAGTTATCTACAGAAACGGCGTACGGATATCCACATGCCTTTGCAATTGCCACAAAGTCTATATTAGCTGCAACCGTCGGCATACCTCCCACTGTCTCATGAGCACCATTGTTAATAATTACATGAACCATGTTTGCCGGAGCATTCGCACCGAGAACCGCCATAGAACCCATGTGCATAAGCACTGCTCCATCCCCGTCAACACACCATACCTTAGTTTCTGGCTTGTTAATAGCTACTCCAAGAGCTATGGATGAACTGTGTCCCATGGAACCTACAGTGAGAAAATCATACTTATGTCCCTGGGCTAAAGCCTCTCTTGCCTCAAAAAGCTCACGACTTGCCTTTCCTGTTGTAGATACAATAGGGTCCTCTCCTGTAACAGCTATAATGTGCTTGATAATATCTTCACGAACCATAGAATTGTCATTTTTGTAAGCGACTTTCTTGTCGTAAGATATAGCTCCCTTACGAATAACAAAGGCAACATTCTTGCCAACAGCAAGTATCTTTTTATAATCCTCCATCACCTGAAGAAGCTCTTCCTCCGTAGTTTCCTTTCCAATAACAAAGGGCTTAATATCCATATCTTCTAAAAGCTTAACAGTGACTTCACCCTGATATATGTGCTGTGGCTCATCATGAACTCCCGGTTCACCTCTCCACCCCACAATAAAAATCACTGGAATGGCATACACCTTGTCATTCAAAAGAGATGCTACCGGATTAATAATATTACCTTCGCCAGAATTCTGCATATATACAACAGGTACCTTCCCTGTTGCAAGATGGTAACCTGCTGCCAAAGCTGCACAGTTACCCTCGTTGGCGGCTATCATATGATGCTTCTTATCAATACCATAGGTATCCATCAGATAGTCACATAAAGCTCTAAGCTGTGAATCCGGTACACCTGTATAAAAATCTGAACCTATAATTTCAACTAACTTTTCTACTTTCATACTTGCCTCCTTGAATCACCTAAACTAAATTTTACATATCTGTCTATACAACAAATCAATAGCTGCCTTATCTAAACCAATTGGGTTATTTTTCAGACGGACTGGATTAACCGAATTGCATAATACATCATAATCCTCTTCCTTCGCCTTTAAATCCTCAAAATTCAGGCTATCTAAAAATTCATTGAACACCTTTACTGCTTCAGCTGCACCGTTACATCCCATTGCCTCTGCAATATGTTCAAATACATTCTTTACATGTTCTACTCCCCTAGAGTCCATGCACATATGGGTATTTACCGTTCCTTCGCCAAGGGTCTTAATATCTTCATACATCTCATTCGTCTTTTCAAGCATATAACGCCAAAGTTTCGAAAGACATAACGCAGCTGCATGACCATGAGCAATACCATACAGGCTGGTAAGCTTATAGCACATGGCATGTCCTGCTGTTGTCTGGGTAATATTAATAGCCTTACCTGCAATATTAGCGGCTCTTAGCATTGCAGCATTGCCCGCTTCCTCGTTGGCAAGATATGCTTCCTTTTTCACCATTATAAGCTCTATGGCCTCCTTGGAATACGCCATACTCTCCTCAGTGGAATTCACCGACCAAAAAGACTCTATGGCATGGCAAAAGGCATCTAACATGGTTGCCTTTTTCTGGTATAGAGGCAAAGTATTAAGTACAGATGCATCCATTAAAACAGTAGACGGAATACAGCTTACATCTGCCACAGACTGCTTTTCTCCATTGAAATATATAACGGCATATCTTGTCGCCTCACTGCCTGTACCGGCTGTAGTAGGCACTGCAAAAAGGGGCACCTCATTTGGCACAATCTCCTGGACTAAATAATTCTTAGTATGGTCCATATTTGAATACAGTTTAATGCATTTTGCTACATCCATGGCACTACCTCCACCTACGGCAAAAATAGCATCACACTTCTCCTTATTAAATATGGCAACGCCTTTTTCCACAGACTCATACAATGGATTTGGCTTGAAATCTGTAAACTTTATTAACCTAATACCAAGGCGGTCCTCCACCTTATTAAAGTAGTCATTTAATTTTAGAAATCCCAGAGATGCATCACATACAAGAAAAACGGTTTTAAAACCGTTTTCCCTAATATAGTCATCTAGCTGGGCATAGTCTGAACTTGCAATTAAAACCTTTTGTTCAACCATACTCTACGACCTCTCTATAAATTAATTGTCCTCTGGAATAAGAGTGATAATGTCCTTAAATGGCATACAAATATCATCACATTCCTTAGCTCTGTGGTTCTCTAAAATAAGCTTTGCTGCGTTTTGCATTGCAGGGAAAGCAGTTCTTGTAAGCTGATTAGCATAAATAACTATATTTACACCTCTGTCTTTAAACTCTTCCTCTGTTACTGTATTGAAAGAAGTTGGAACTACAACAATAGGTGTTGTTTTATCCTTTGCTCTAAAGTTCTCAACAAATTCGAAAATCTCTGACGGATCTTTCTTACGACTGTGAATCATAACAGCATCAGCACCAGCACCGGCAAAAGCAAATGCACGCTCTAAGGCATCCTCCATACCCTGCTCAAGAATAAGACTCTCTATACGGGCACAAATCATAAAATCCTTTGTCTTTTGTGCCTTTTTACCAGCCTTGATTTTTTCGCAGAAGTTCGGAATAGAATCCTGAGTCTGCTGAACCTCTGTACCAAAAAGAGAATTCTTCTTGAGGCCAGTCTTGTCCTCTATAATAACCATAGAAACACCCATACGCTCAAGTGTCTTTACAGTATACACAAAATGCTCAGTAAGCCCGCCTGTATCACCATCGAAAATAATTGGCTTAGTGGTAACCTCCATAATATCATCAATTGTACGGAATCTTGAAGTCATATCAACAAGCTCAATATCCGGCTTCCCCTTTGCAGTAGAATCGCAAAGAGAACTTATCCACATAGCATCAAACTGTCTGGCTTCGCCATTTTGATATACTACTGTATCTTCTACTATAAGTCCGGTAAGACCGCTGTGAGCCTCCATTGCACTTATAGTTCCTTTCATTTCTATAACCTTTTTCAAACGAGCACGACGCATATGAGGCAAAGAAAGTTCTGCTCTGGAGCGTTGTTCAAGCACCTTCAATTTTTCGCTATGAGTGTAAGGAAACTCTACTAATTCGCCTCCATAAGTTGCCAAAGTCGATACAACCTCGTCACGAATAGGCTTTTGAAAACCAGCTACCCAATCATCTCCATGAACCACATAATCCGGTTTAAGCATCTCAAGATTTTCCTTGTAGCTTAAGGTTTTTTGCTCAACAACCTTATGAACACCAGAAATATTTTCAAACATTACTTTTCTCTCTGAAAATGGCATAAGAGGATAGCGCTTATAACTGGCAACTGCCTCATCAGATAAAACACCTATGATAAGCTTACCGAGTTTTTTCGCCTTCTTAATAATATCAATGTGACCACTGTGAACCATATCAGTAGAAAAACTCATATATACTGTTTTATTTTCTAATTCATTAACTTTTTCTGAAACCATAGCTAAGTCCTCTGGGTTATCAATTTCATTACAAAGCATATCCTTCACATCTAAAGGATATATACTACACCTATCTGACACCTGATTAAAGGCATTTTCAGCATAACATTTTCTGTTATCATTTTTGCAGAAATCTATTATATTATCAAGCCAAATCTTCCAATCCTTCAAAAGTATTTTGTAAAGTGGCTGAGCGCTCATTGCGCTATCAAAATATTCTATTCCTACTTTAGTTATCTTTCCTTTTTCAATAACTGCCTTAAAATCTTTTTCCGGCAAAGGGATGGTGGAGCTTGTAGTCATACAGCTTGTCTCACTGGAAAGCACCTTATCAAAAACTAAATTATCAAAAACTAAGTCACCGTGCATAAGAACAATATCATCATCCATCAAATATTCCTTAGCACAGTATATTGAATATATGTAGTTTGTCTCAGCATACAAGGGATTCTTAACAAAAGTAAAGTGAATCGGCAAATCTAATCCGTTGCAATATTCCACAAGAACTTCATCAAAAGCCCCCGTAGTCATAACCACTTCTGTAATACCAGCCTCAACAATCTGCTTGAGTTGGCGGCTAAGTATAGTATCCTTTGATGTAATCTCAGTCATACATTTTGGATGTTCTGATGTAAGCACACCCATACGACTACCCAGACCTGAGTTTAAAATAAGTGCCTTCATAAGCGCCTCCTACACTGTACTAAAACTTCACAACTACCGTTTCATCGATTACCTTTATAGAGCCATCATCTGGATAATGAGGCATTTCTTCATATTCAGGCAATCCATAAAATAATGACGGATCTCCTTGAATCGGATTATAACCACACCATCTATTCATATATATCGTCCAAACATAACTATTTATATATCCTTCCATATCAGCATAAGTTATTATGTTGATATGAGAAAGTTCAGGCATATCGTAAACAGTCATATCCTGGATATTACACTGATTCATAAATACAACTGGATATTCATCCTTATAACCATCTGTTGATTTTATCTGAGTAACCAAGGTCGTCATATATGTATTTACTTCTTCCCTTACAAAGGTTGCTTTCAAATAACATTGGTTATCAAATCTTGCATACATAATAACCAAAAGCATAGTCGAAATAATTACTGCTATATTAAGATATTTTTTAACCTTTTCACTGCTCAAAAGGGACATTGTCTGTTCTACAATCAATACAAACAGTACATAGTAAAATACTTGCCCATATGTCATTAGAGAATGTACATATATTGGGTCCACCATAACAAAAATAAAATTCACAGCAAGAGGAATACATAATGCTGCAACAACAAACATTATTCCCTTTAATTTATTGTTCTTAAAAACTCTTATACATCTATGGATGAGTAAAACAAGCATAATAACAAGAGAAATCATATACCATTTATATGTGTTCATAGGATACATATTGTAAGATGTATCTTTTGTCGGAAAAATAAAATCCTTATATGCATACCCTATTCTCTCAATATATTCAGTAGCTGATGTCCCTGCACCCATAGTAGATATACCTTGGTACGACGTCAGTTCCACATCATATATGTTCAAGAATATTTTATTCATAATTAGGTAAATTGCCATAAACAACACACAGCTGCCAAGGAGCATTAGCATTTTAGAAAATGCCTCTTTTGCCTCCACATTCTCATACATAAGAAGCTTTATAAAATACATTAGCATCAAACTAAGCACTACTGGAATAAATGCCTGGTACACCCCAATGGCACATGCGATTAATATTGCTCCTGCTATCATTCTTTTTCTTTTACAGACAAGCACCACACCACATACACTCACGCACAGAGCCAGCATATAAAAGGGAGCGGTGAACATATATGAAAAAAGACTGGTAATCATAGGGAAAACTACCATTATAGCGCCCACAAATATACATGCAATATCTAGATTTATCTCCAATAGATAAACTATCAGCACAGCCGCTATACCAATACATGCAATAGAAAAAAGACCATTCATAATTGGCAAGCTATAATGTCCATCTCCAAATATACTCTTTTACATCTGGGATAATAGTTCTAACATCCATCTTCCTGAAGAAGTTGTGGCTCCAACTCCAAACAGTTCAGCCACATCATCATGAAAGGAAAACTTGTTAAACAAAGCCATTCCCTGAGCGATTAATCCAAAAATAAGTGTACTAAGAAAAGCTATCTTATATCTATGTTCAATTTTGTTTAAAACATTAATCTTATTCATCCTTGCACCACTATATTAAAGATTAGCTTTCTTGTTTTTTTGTAACTCTATACCAAATATAATACTCACTTTGCTCCTTAGAGTACATTCCCGTATCAATATAACCTTTCACTCTGGAATATCCATTCTTATCATAGAATCTGACTGCTCTTTTGTTATCCGGAGAGACACACCAATACACTTCACTTAAGCCCATATCTTCCAAAGCAATACGAATAATTTCTGCCATACCATACTTAGAATAGCCTTTACCCATTGATTTAGTTCTCATAGATATTGCAAATTCCGCTGTACCATCCTTGATATTTTTTAGGCTTACTGTACCCATATACTCATCACTTTCATCAACAACAGCCATGTGAATATTGTCCTTATCCTCAAGGCTTGACTCTATAAAAGCCTCACAGTCTTCAATAGTCTTAGAAGCAAAGTTTGCCTGTAAATTTTCAGTTACATCTTTATCGTGCATCCACTCTAGCATAAGGGGTGCATCTTTTTGTTCAAGCTTTCTTAGTTTCATTATTTTTCATTAATCTCCAAAAAATTCTATAGATAATTCATCTGCCATTTTTGATTACAGACAAACTTACTCATGATTGCTATAATCATCTACTATTCTCTGCACGATCCTCTTTGATGCCCCCTGAACATCTGCATATTGGTTGGATATAATCCTTGTTCGTTCATCCTTTAGATAATCTCTTCCGTTCAATATATCATCCAGATATCTCTTAACATCCTCCCATGTATCGGCAATATATATACCCTTCATAAGGTTGTTGTACTCCTCATTCATCTCATAATGAGCCTTACAATATATAATAGGTTTACCTGTAAGAAAATACTCAACAATTATAGAAGAATAGTCTGTCAATAGTACATCGGCATTCATAAAATCTTTTTCTATAGGATTACCTTCACTATATTCAACATTCTGTTTTTTAAGCAATCCAACATATTCATCAACACTCTCCTTTGACATTATGCCCTTATCAATAAAATTAGTAAACATCAAAGGGTGAGGTCTGAATATAAAATCAATTTTTTCTGCAACCTCAATAAAATCATCTTTATACTCAAAGAAATGGCTTCCACCCACTTCATCATCTACTGTCCACCTTGGGGTCCACAAGACCTTTCCCTGAAAATCTTTTTTTGGTAAATTAAAATATTTTTCAAATGAAGGATATCCAAGCTTTTCAAAAGACTGGTAACCTTTTTTGATATTATGTTTAAATTGTTCATTGAGTATTTTTAACTCTGCTGCTATTTCAATGAATCCTAAATATACATTTCTAAAGAAAAGTTTATTGGTATTTCCTGCATTGAATACATCTGAACCCGCATATCCATATGGAATATAGCAAATTTTTGCATATTTCCTAACTTCCTGAACTCTCAAATTCTCTGGATACAAATCAGCATATGGTCTTTGATAGAAGAAATAATCCATGTCATAGTTCTTAATAGATAAGCTCTCATCCCATATTATATATTCTGCATCCGGATATAGCTCTTTAAAAAACTTCTGCACTTTTAAAAACTCTTCTTCGGTTTTTGTGTATAAGGTTTTTGTTATGAATAAAATCACCTTAAATCTACTGTCTGTTTTCATCAACTCAAAAACCGGTGCTGTTTTGTCCCAAACAGTAGTAAAGTCTGCACAGAATCCTACTCTTATAATGCCATTATGTTTTTTCTTATTTTTAACCTTCTTTAAATAATGTCTGGCTACTATATCATATGGCAATGTTTTAGTTTTTTTCAAAAAATTTATCGCTGAACTGGGCAATATTTTTTTTACTAAACTTTTAACCTTCATACTTCAAAACCTCGCCTACTTTTTCAGTATGGAATTATACACTTTAAGTAGTCTTTTGCGACACAAAAAACATATAAGACCAAAAAGCAAAACCAATGCATAACGAATTATATATAACTTATAAAAAACCAAAAAGATTATCGACGCTAATGTGAACAAAGCAAAGAACGTCAAAAGAAAACGCACATCATAAATATTTTGTTCTTTATTATCTTCTTTTAATATTTTTAGCATCTCAATATAATTCATCAAAACAAATACTATATAGCTTATCCATGTAGTATATCCCGCGACAATATATCCAAATACAGGGATAAGCATTGCATTAAGTAAAATATTTAAGATTGCCGCGGCTATGGATGCATAAACCAGTTTTTTCTTTTTTTCGTAATAAAACTCTATATTAATACAGTACTGTGAGTATAAAAGGAGAAGTATACTCCCTGCCACTGGTGGGACAATCCATACAGCCTCTGCATATTTTTTTCCTGCCATAATGAGAATAATTTCAGGAGCCATTGCAATAATTCCCAGTAACAAAATTCCCATTAGAACAGCTATACCATTGGAAATCTTTTTATTCTCATGTTCCTCACCGGCTTTTATCTTTCCATAAAACCATGGTTGATAAGAATTGTTAATGGAATTTAAAACGAAATTAAGAATAATGGCAAGTGAATATGCAACACCATATATTCCAGCCTTATCTGTGCCCACCATGTGACTTATCATTATCCTGTCGCTTTGATTAAATATAACCTGAGACAGATAATAAACTATAAGTGGAACATTAAATCCTAAGGCATACTTCCAATATGTCTTATTAATGAAGCTTTTACCCTTTAACAGATTGACAATATATAAAACCAAGCCAACAAAAATGGTAATGGCAGCATAACCTACTATTCTGGCATATCCTTTTTCTTCGCTGTTAACCACCATAAAATATGCAAGCACCGGTGAAATAACAGACATTAAAAGAGTAATAGCAACTACGCCCTTATACTTAAACTCAAATCTTTTCTTACCATTCCAACAGAGAATAGCATTTAACATAACTATTTCAGCAACCATTAAAATCACCAGCTCTGTTGGCAGTTCAAAGAGCTTATTGAGATACTTTCTAAAAGGAAAATATATCAAAAGAAAAGCAACACCTAATACTGTGCTTATTCCTTGAATAGATGCAATGTAAGCATCTCTGTCATCCTCAAATTTAACCATAGCCTTAGAAAAAGAACCGTAGGCAAGATTAAGGGTTACAAATATGGTGATTATAGCGGACCAGGAGGTATATACATTGTACTGACCATACTGCTCCGTGGTGAGTAATCTTGTAAACAACGGAAGAGTTATAAAGGACAGACATTTTTGTAAAATGCTACAAACAGCATATGCAATTGAAACCTTTGCTGTTATAGGCATATCCTTATAACGCTTTAATATTTTTAACATATTATCTTTACCTTTTTATTTGAAATTATTAACTATTTCTATTACATAGTCTATCTCTTCTTCTGTCATACCATAATACATTGGCAGACTGAGCTCTGTTGCACTTATTTCCTCTGCAATTGGCAACTGACCTTCTTTGATATTCAAATCACTATAACATTCCTGCATATGAATTGGAATCGGATAGTGCTTGTTTGTGCCTATATTGTTGTCACTAAGATATCTTTCTAATCTGGCTCTATCCTCACAACGGACTGCAAAAATATGCCATACAGGAACAACATCCTCTCTAACAAATGGCAACACAATCAAAGGATTATTAATCCCTGACAAATATCTGTTAGCTATACGTCTTCTCTCTTCATTCATCCTGTCCATATGAGGTAATTTAGCGGACAAAAAGGCTGCTTGCAGCTCGTCCAGACGAGTATTATTACCCTTGTAAATGTGATGATATTTATAGTCAGAGCCATAGTTGCCAAGAGCTCTTACCTTCTTTGCCAATTCCTCATCATTTGTTACTGTTGCACCAGCGTCTCCCAAAGCGCCAAG
Source organism: Lachnospiraceae bacterium (assembly GCA_015057515.1). Classification (GTDB taxonomy): domain Bacteria; phylum Bacillota; class Clostridia; order Lachnospirales; family Lachnospiraceae; genus Coprococcus_C. Next base: position 49,966 of record SVED01000001.1, on the reverse strand, counting down.
ATTTTTACCAGGGTAAAAGCTAAATCCTGCCGCATCACCAAAGCTGCCCACAACCCGTCCCTTATATGTTGCACCATGGGCCTGTGCACAGTCCTCTATAACATAAAGATTATGCTTTTTCGCAATTTCCATAATTGGATCCATATCACAAGGCTGTCCATAAAGATGAACCGGCATAATAGCCTTAGTCTTATCTGTAATTTTTTCTTCTATCTTGGTTGGATCAATATTAAATGTATCAATAATTGGCTCCACAAAAACAGGCTTTGCACCTACATAAGTAACAGCTAAGGCTGTAGCAATATATGTATTAGATGGCACAATAACCTCGTCACCTTCACCTATTCCCAAAGCCTTAAGAGGAAGCACTAAAGCATCTAAACCGTTTCCGGTTCCAACACAGTACTTACTATTGCAAAATCCGGCAAAGCTTTCTTCAAATGCGGCATCCTCTTTGCCATCAATGTACCAGCTATTGTCAAACACTCTGTTAAATGCAGCACGAAGCTCTGCATCCAATTCTTTTTCCATTGGTTTAAAACTAACAAAAGGAATATTCATACCTAATTATTCTCCTCGCTTACCATCTTTAAAAATTCATCATAATTTCGAATGTAATCTGATTCATCATATATTTCAGATGCCAATACTAACAAAACTGCGTCTGGTGAAAAATCATACATTTCTCTCCACATATTATTGGCAATATATAATCCCTCATATGGTTTTTCCAATGGCACTATTTTCTTTTCCTTACCATTGTCCAACATAACCTTACAAGAACCATGAATGCATATTAAAATCTGCTCAAGATTTTTATGGGCATGAAAACCTCTTCTTACACCTTCAAGGGTATCATAAATGTAATATACTCTTTTAATTTCAAACGGAATATCCTTAAATTCCTCTAAGGCAACCAACTGACCTCTATCATCACCATGTGGTTGAAATACATATTTTACTACTTGCATTACTCATTCTCCTCTATCTTGTTTAAGAATTTTTGGTCTACTAAGTTGTTTGATTTTGATGAACTAGTTTTTATTTTTATATATATTTGTGCCAACAGTAATCTTGGGAACAAAATAAATTTTCTAATTTTCCCTTTACCATTTGTCTTTGACAATATATATTTTTTATAATTCTTGCCCATTGAAAAAGTACTGTTTCTCTGTAGCACTCTTTTGTTAAAGCTTTCCTCATCCTTGGCCATACGGAGAATACTTGCTTCATTGGAGGATGTGGATATACCCTCGCCATATTCATATATAACAACATCCAATGGATAATGTAGGATTTTCATTTCATCCATTATCATAAATTTATACATTTTGTCTTCTGTATAAATAATATTTGCCTCTACAACTTCTTCACAATATCGCTGCATTAAATCCCTTTTTGTTAGAAATGCAGCTCCTAAAATGGAATCATACAAAACCAGATTAAATATACCCACCCATTGTGATTTGTATTTTTTTGCATCATATATATTAGTTACAATAGGTGCAGTTCCTTTTTTTGTTATTATATTGTATTTTCCGTCCTGCATATTATAGTATATGGCATTTCCAAATGATGCATCAGCATTGTTACTCTGCATAAACTCATACCAATCACGCAAATTGTTGGAAGTGCTAATATAATCTCCCGGAGATATAAGTCGTACATACTCGCCCTTGGCAACTTTTATGGCAGCCAGGCAGTTTTTACAGGTACCAACATTCTTTTCCTGATGTACAACCTCATAATTATCATAATTATATTCTTTGAAAAAATCTGTAATTTCCTCAATGCAGTAATTATCTGAGCCATCGTCTGCAATTAAGATTTCATAATTGATGCCCTCTTGATGTATAATTGACAACAAGGTTTTTTTCAATTCTGTCCATTTTGGAAAATATGTGAGAACAATCACAGATATCTCTATTTTTTTCATTTCTCTTCCCTTTCCAATTATGCTGTTTCCTCGCTACATCGAACTTTTCTATACACAAAGAAAAGTGACATAAACAGCCAAAATACTGTTGTAGCATAAAATGCTGAGGCAATATTCAGCACAATATATAACATCATTGCATATATGGCCAGATTATAGAAATCGTACTTTTGCTCCCTAGATTTTCTGATGAAGGAATTAAATATAACCCCCAACACAAGACCAATATTTAAAATGAGTCCACACAAACCATAATCTGTAGCTGCTCTTACAAAACCAACATCCACAGATGAGGTTCTTGTCCAGGTACCAAATTGTTTAAAGTAGTAGTACACCTCTCCTCTTGAGATAGCGTTATATCCATATCCAAAAAGGAGTTCACCATCCATTTCCATATGCTCTATGGCTGACCACTGCACCATACGTGAATAGGCTGCATTGTCGGCGTTTAATCCAAACTCTGAGGATAACTCATATCGTCCAATTCCAAGGGAATTGAGCACGGATTTAAACATCTCACTTACGGAATCTCTTAACCCCGGACTAGCCATAAATATCACTATAATTCCAACAACAACAAAAGGAACATATATTAAATATGGTCTGATAAACTTTATATTTCTAATAATCAGCTGTGCAAATATCACTATAGCAAAGCAAAGAAGTGAGCTTCTGGACATAGTGCACACAAAAGCCAGCATATCTATTAAAAGGAAAATCATATATTTGATTTTCTTTGTATTTTCAAACTTATATAAAATAACCAGTGCCATAAATGCACAGTAGCATCCATAGGATATTGGATTTGTAGTACCACCGGCACGTATCATACCCATACGGTCAGTAATCTCTTGATTTACACGAGTTGCCACAATATCAAGAGACGTAGTCACATCAAAGCTAAGTACTGTCTGCATAACTGCCATAACCGCAACCGCCAGACATCCATATATCATAAAATCTATGCACAGCTCAAACTCTCTTTTATTATCAATCAGATTGACCAATAATAGCGTGAGAAGTAACTGTTCAAACAATATAATAAATAATGAATTGATTTCTCCTATTCCATTGTCAAGGTGAATCAGCGAAAGAGCAACCGAAATGCCTATATACACCACTAATCCTGCCGGAATATAGGCATTCATCTCGGAGGATTTTTTGTATATCCATACTGCAAAAAGCATAAGAATAAGCATTCTTGAGCCTGTTATAAGCGGCAGACTTCCGGATATTTCAATAGCAAATGTATCAGGCAAAATTGCATAAAAAGCAAAGACAAGATAAATGTACCATTTGTCTTGCTTAAGTGCCTTTATAATAATTGGTAAAAAAAGTAAAGCTACAATTGCTAATTTCATTATAATCACCTGTTACACAGATTATCTGTTGCCAAATAAAATTGATAACCTGTTTTTTAGTCCCATATTAAAATTGATATACCTGGTCTTAAAAGAGAAGGCCAACTTTATTCTGGTGAAAATATTTTTTCGATATTCAGCCACCGAATCAAGCCACTGCTTTTTTTCCTTGCTCATATCCTCACCGTAAAGCTTGAGTATACTTTTGGCCTGGCTGGCAATACTTACCCTTTGCTTGGTAGTTATTTCGCTAAATCTGGACTTAATCTTTCCCCAAAGCCCATAGGATACTCCAACAACATTTCCTCCATGCTGTCTGTATTTCATGGAGCATGCATCATCATATACTATATCACCATCAAAGCAAAGACACACCTGGGCAATATAAAAATCATGCATCACCATAATCTCTGGCATACCCTTATCTCTTAACAGGGTAGCCAAGGCATTGTTGAAAACCATTGTACATCCAAGTAGTCCACCGGCACAGCTGACTGTTTTAAAATCTATCTTAGGAGATTTTTTGTACACTACACTTCCGAGTGACTCTAGCCTTGAATCCACCAACATAGCATTTGAAAAATACAAGGCGGGAGAAGTTTTTTCTCCTATAGACTTAACAGCTTTTGCAAGCTTGTCCTTTTCCCAGTAGTCATCCTGATCAGCAAGGGAATACAAATCATATTCGCCACAACTAAATATAAGGTCCATAAAGCTTTTTGCAGGGCCAAGATTCTCATTATTGTACCATCTAAGCTTACCTTCTTCCTCGTATCTGCTAAGAATATTTATTGTCCCATCCTTAGAACCATCATCTCTTATGTGAAGTTCTAAATCAAAGTCTCCCTCTTGAGCTAATATGCTGTCAATCTGTTCAGCAATATATTGTTCACCATTGTAGGTTGACATCAATACAGCAATTTTCATAAATATTACCCTTCCTTAAATATGACGTGGTAATAGGTGCCTTCCAGCAGGGTATCCTTCTCGTCAAATTTGTATGTCATCTTGTGGACAGCTGTCTGATTTTTAATAGCCTCCCAAGTTTTTTCCTCGTACTTATCAAACATTCTAAGCAGGAGAATGTGCGGCAAGGAATTGCTAAATGGCATATTTTTATCCCATTCCTCTGGATATGTTTCAATTGCAAGCTGAAACATATCGTGTACCAAAAAGTAATCTATCAAGGATTTATTTTTTCTCCAGTACTCATAAAGTAAATCTCTTGTGAGAAGTATAATAGGATTGTTAGTGGTTGCCGTCATAAACCAGCTTGATATGCAGGTTGGGTGACCATCTAACCCTGGTTTCAAATCCTGAAAAAGGAATAAGTCTGAATCAAAAATATAGTCTGGATAGTTATCTCCAGATAAAAATACAGTCGCATCTATCCATGTTCCACCATAGTTAGCCAATAATTCCAACCTAAGAAGGTCTGACATATGAGTCTTAGATATATATCCCTTATCAATCTTTTCCTGAACATGATTTGGAAATGTGACATAATCCCTATAATTGTCATCAGTAAGGAGTATTATCTCTTTATCCTTTAAATTATCCTGCAAAGACTGATAACACTTTTTCACGATATATGGGGCCTGTTCAATACCCTGGAACCAACATACCCAAACCTTATTAGACTTTACTCTTTGAAGGTCCTTGTTATCTGCAGCAGCCACATATCCTTCTATAAATTTTCTGTACTTTTTTCTAAGCTTCTTCAAAATCTTGTTGCTGACAGCAAGGCGAAGTATCTCCAGGGACTTCTTTGAAAATCCAAGAAGGAGTGCCTGCACACAGGCAAACAAGAATACGTGAGCTCTAAGATATTGCTTTAACACATCCTTTCCACCCACTTTTTTGAATAATCTCATAAATTTATTCATGTAAAAATACCTCTTTATATAATCCGGAAATATATTCCCAGCTATAAGCTTCTCTGATTCTAGCCTTTGCTTTTTCTCCGTAGCTATCAAGCAAAGAAGCCTCCATATTATCTGCCTTATCTATAACACCTGCAAGATTTCCGGTTTCTTTATTCCAGTATACTGCAGCCTCCTCAGCAACCTCTTTGTTAAATCCTACGTCCAAAAGCAAGTTAAGCTTTGTGTAGCCTAAAGCTTCAAGCAAGCTAGGATTTGTTCCACCTACCTCATGTCCGTGGAAATAACCATAAGCATTCTCTCTGATTTTCTTCAAAAGCTCCTGGTCATACACTGTTCCAACAAACTTAATTCTGCTATCTTTATCAAAACCTGTCTTAGCCGTAAGCTCCTCCAAGAACTTGTCACTTACATTACATATAAGGGCAAAATCCTTTTTCGTATTAGAGCGCATAAATTCTCTAATCATAGTTTCGTAATTATTTTCCGGAACAAATCTTCCTACTACAAGATAATACTCCATAGCTCTAAGAGACTTTTCCTTAAGCCATGAATTAAATTTCTCATCATCATTCTTTAAGGTTGATGGCACAGTATCTGAGCCGTAAGCAATAAAGGTAGTCTTTGGGTTGTATCTGCTATATTCTTCTTTTATATATTTCTCAATATTCTTACTGTCACATATAAGAAGGTCTGCCCTTTTTACCATCATCTTCTCTGAGACCTTCCAATATTTTCTTATTGGTGCACTCCACTTTGCACGTTTCCACTCGTGACCGTCCGGATTGACAAATGCTTTTCCACCAAGCTTATGAATCTTTCTCACATAGCGTCCCATAAATGGTCCAATACGGCATGCAAGGATGTATACAATAGGACTTTCAATATTATGCTCCTTAATATACCTGCAGCAATACTTAAGGGCTGCCACGTCGTAATATATGGCCTGGGCAGGTCCTATACTTGGAATATCCAGCTTAAAGCAATGGGCGTTATGGAACTCAAACTCATTTTCTCCTAAGCTTTTTACATTATCCAGCTTAGACTCATCCATACATCCATCACCGTTAGCCTTACAGGCAATGTGATACTTAATATCATTGTCCTTTTCATGATATTCTGTCAGCTTATATACAAATGTCTCATATCCACCATAGGCACCAATAGATTTTGAGCCCACTATAAATATATGTTGCATAATAATATCTCCTAGTCACCCTATTCTTATCTTGTTTGTTTAAAACTTAAATGTATCCTTTAAGCCCTGCCACTTTTGATCCTTATCGCTTAAATTGAGTGGTGTACCATCTGCTAAAGTGTATCCCTCTGCACTGGCATCTCCCTTGTAATCTCCAACAAGCTCCGGCCACTTTATACCAATCTCAGGATCATTCCATGCAAGACCACCCTCATCACCTGGATGATAAAAATCAGTACACTTGTAGCAAAATTCTGCTGTCTCACTTAACACTAAAAAACCATGTGCAAAGCCCTCTGATATATAAAATTGCTTTTTATTTTCTTCAGTCAGCTCTACGCCATACCACTTGCCATAGGTTTCACTTCCTGAACGAAGATCTACTGCCACGTCGAATACTCGTCCTTTAATAGCTCTAACCAGCTTTCCCTGTGGGTATTCTTTTTGGAAATGAAGACCTCGCAGCACACCCTTGACAGACATACTCTGGTTGTCCTGAACAAACACCATATCAAGACCTGCTTCCTTCATATCGTTTTGATTATATGTCTCCATAAAATATCCACGATTATCTCCGTGAACCGCTGGTTCTATTACATATAGTCCCTCTATAGGACATTTTGTCACCTTTATCTGACCCATAATATATCCTCTCTATTCTATAATATTACCCTGAAGCTTCTGAGCAAACTTATACATACCTTCACTTCTGTCTACTCTCTCTGCCGCCTCATATATAATAATATCAGGCTGATACATTTCAACCACATAATCTAATTCCTTAGTGTAATCTCCCCACACCAACCAAACCTCCGAAAAGGACTCTGCAAAGTCTTCTATAAGATAGTTATTAAAGTAGCTGTCACACATTAAAAGTAGCTTTGTATCGTTGTCAACGCTCTCATTTACCCAGCGACTATGTCTAGTATCTGCACCATAATAGCCCATAACAGTAACATCTTCTTTTGTAGCCTTCGGATCCTTTAACACAAAGGTTTCTAGCATATCCTCCTCTGTGATAAATCCATTTAAAGTAATGGCCTGATTAGACACTGTTATGTTGTAATCTTCCTCTGTGAGGATAGGATACTTGTTGTTATTTTCCGCATTTACACCTTCCATAATGTACTGATATCCTATAAATGCACCTCTATGAGTCCAGTGAGTTGGGTCACCCCAGTTACTATACACCTCGTACTCATCCTTGCTATCAAGAAGAACATCCTTCATGGAAAATACCTTTACATCAGTTTCTTCCTTCAAATAGTTAATTATCTGATCAGTCTTTGATACATCACCTATCTGATTTACAGATGCCATAAACTGCTCAGGATATATAGAGTGCTTGTCGAAGCACTGAACATAATAAAACTGTATCCCCTGCTCATGACACCAGTCACTCACATACTGATAGCTGTCTCCAATACGAGCAACATCCTCCTCGCTTCTAAGGTTAAGATGTGCATAGTCAAGGAGCATAGCCTCTGTAGCATAATTTACATCACCATGTCTACCAAGATAATACTCAGAGGTCTCTAACATACGACCAAAAACGTAATACTGAAGCTTGGCGTTTGCAGTAATCATTTCCTGTCTGTAGCCCATATGGTCCATAAACCAAGTTTCAAACTCCCTAGTGAACTCCTGGTTAAAATTACCCTCTACCACCAAATCAGGGAACTTGGCCAGGTTTCTATTTTCATCCTCTGACACTCCACCACTGCTATAATCAGCAAATACCATAGGAATAGCCAATATAGCCCAGAATGCAAATATAAATATAAAATTATAAATCTTTTTTGCCATACTATCACTCCTATTAGAACTGGAAATATATAAATGCTGAATATGTGTTAGACGCTACCTGCAGTACACATAAAAGCAATGCCCCTAATAACACTAAGTATTTTATAGGGATAAGTATATTCTCATTAATCTTTTTCTTAGCAACGCCATAAAGCTTTTTGAAAATAGGCGTACACATGAAAAGGGCAAGTATCATAATTAGAAGACTCCACTTATTCAAGTAAAGCCATACGTTATAGGCGGACACCTCCGGATTATGCAGGCCAAACATAGACTTTAGGTAATTGAACCCATGAGTCATGCCCGGCGCTCTAAAGAATACCCATCCCACCATAACAACAGCCATAGTGTAGATATGTTGTAAGGCAGAAATCAGATAATACTTAGCATCCTTTTTAGTATTCTCTTCCTCTACAACACCCTTTTTCTTTTTGACGTCCTTAATAAGCTTTTCCATTATGTTGAAAAATCCGTGCCATATACCCCAGAATATAAAGGCGAAAGCAGCACCATGCCATATACCTGTAAGAAGGAAAACAATGGCAACATTTAAGTATACATGTTTTCTATTTCCACCTAAAGGAATATACACATAATCTCTAAAGAAGGTTGACAATGACATATGCCATCTTCTCCAAAATTCAGTTATTGACTTTGATATATATGGATAGTTAAAATTCTCCAGGAAGTGGAATCCAAACATCCTGCCAAGACCAATGGCCATATCACTGTAACCTGCAAAGTCAAAGAATATCTGCAATGTATATGACACTATACCAAGCCACGCCATAGGCACAGAGTTAAGTATAGGGTCAAGCTTAAATATGGCATCTGCCATAACAGCCATATTATCTGCAATTATAATCTTCTTAAACAAACCGATAATAAATCTCTGAACACCATAAGCAAGGTCTTCCATATCTACCTTACGGCTCTCTATCTCAGCAGCAATATCCTTGTATCTGACAATAGGTCCTGCCACAAGCTGTGGGAACATACTTATATACATACCCAGCTTGAAAGGATTTGTCTGGGCCAAAACATCCTGCCTATAGACATCCACCACATAAGACATTCCCTGGAAAGTGAAAAAGGATATACCTATCGGAAGAATAACCTCTGCAAACTGGAGGTTTCTATCAAAGAAACGATTAAATATATCCACAGCAAAATTGAAGTACTTGAAATAAAAAAGCACTCCTAGATTCGCCGCCATTGTAAGAAATAGCATAAGCTTTTTAAACTTTAACTTATCTATCAACAACGCTCCTATATAGTTGATTATAATGCTAGCGATAAGTATATATGTGAAGGATGGCTCATTCCATGCATAGAACACTATACTTACTGCCAACAACCAATAATTTCTAAGCTCATGTCTTATGAGATAATATCCCAAAACAACCAACGGTAGAAATACAAACAAAAATACTGAATTACTAAATACCATAATGCCTCCAAGAAATAAGGGGTAATATCCCTTATATTTCCTTTAAATATCTTGCAAGAGCATCCTGCCAGGTTGGAAGAACTTCAAATCCTTCCTCAATGAGTTTACTCTTATCAAGTCTGCTATTAAAAGGTCTTGCTGCTTTAGAAAGACCATATTCCTCTGTAGTTACAGGAATTACATTAGTTGTATACCCTGCCTGTTTAAATATCTCACAGGCAAAATCATACCAACTGATATACCCACCCTCATTTGTAGCATGATAGTATCCATATTTATCTGTCTCTATCATATCTACAAGCAATCTTGCCAAATCATAGGTATAAGTTGGTGTACCTATCTGGTCATTTACAACACGAAGGGTGTCATATTTTTTACCCACGTTCAGCATAGTTTTTATGAAATTGTTTCCATTTACTCCAAACACCCAGGCAATACGAACTATGAAGAACTTATCTGTATTGGCAGCTACCACATTTTCACCCATAAGCTTGGTTTCTCCATAGTAATTGAGAGGAGCAAACTCCTTGCAATCTGCTTTCCATGGTTCCTCGCCCTGACCGTTGAACACATAGTCAGTGGATATATACATAACCGGAATATCTAACTCTCCACAGGTTTTTGCTATATTCTTGGTTCCCACGAAATTAACGGATCTAACCTTAGCTTTATTGTCATCCTCCTCAGCAGCATCTACCGCTGTCCATGCTGCACAGTGAATAACTGCATCCGGCTGCTCATATATTACTCTTGCTCTGACAGTCTCTGCGTCAGTTATATCCATAGAAATGTATTTTGCTGTAGTCACAGCACTTCCATCTTCTATTCCACTATACTTATCTGAAATATCACTACCAATAGCAATATGTCCCCTAGACACCAATTCATTTACTACATCGTGTCCAAGCTGACCTGCCACACCTGTTACTAAAATTTTCATCATTTTACCTCTTTACTGATTAAGATCACTTTTTATTTGTGTAGTGCTAATTTCCGGTGTTCTAGGAAGATACACAACCTCAACACCTTCGTCCTTAAGGAAGTCAAACTTTCCCGTCCAGTCGTCTCCCATTACAAATGTATCTATATGATATTCATAAACATCCGTTTTTTTCTGTTCCCAACTTGTTTCAGGAATAACTAAGTCTACATATCTAATGGACTCTAATAACATTTTTCTTTGCTCGTAGGTAAAATAACACTTTTTTTGTTTTTGCTCCCAGTTAAACTCATCTGTAGACAAAACAACCACTAAATAATCACCTAATTCTTTTGCTCGTCTCAATATATTTATATGTCCGTAATGCAGCAAATCAAATGTTCCGTAGGTTATAACTCTCTTCATCGTAATTCTCCTATGCTATCTATCCCCATACATCTTCTCGTAGTAGTTTTTATACTCACCGGAAATGATAGTCTCCCACCAATCACGGTTATCAAGATACCACTGTATAGTCTTCTTAATGCCATCTGCAAACATAGTCTCTGGCAACCAGCCAAGCTCACTGTGAATCTTTGTTGGATCGATAGCATAACGCATATCATGACCCTTTCTGTCGGTTACATATGTGATAAGGCTCTCTGGTTTTCCAAGCTCCTTACATATAATCTTTACTATATCAATATTCTTCATCTCGTTGTGGCCACCTATGTTGTAAACCTCTCCAACCTTGCCATTGTGAATAATTAAATCTATAGCCTTACAGTGGTCCTCTACATATAACCAATCACGCACATTAAGACCCTCACCATATACAGGAAGTGGCTTATCGTTGAGTGCATTTGCAATCATAAGAGGAATAAGCTTCTCTGGAAAATGATATGGTCCATAGTTATTTGAACATCTTGAAATAGTTACAGGAAGTCCATAAGTTCTGTGGTAGGCGAGAACAAGAAGGTCTGCTGCCGCCTTAGAACTACTATAAGGACTACTTGTATGAATAGGTGTCTCCTCTGTAAAGAAAAGGTCAGGTCTATCAAGTGGAAGGTCACCATATACCTCATCTGTAGATACCTGATGATATCTCTCAATACCATATTTACGACATGCATCCATAAGCACAGCTGTACCCTTTATATTAGTATCCAAGAAAACCTCAGGATTCTCAATTGAACGGTCCACATGACTTTCCGCCGCAAAATTAACCACCACATCTGGCTTTTCTTCCTCAAAAAGCTTATATACCGCTTCTCTATCTGTAATGCTTTCCTTTACAAATCTAAAGTTTGGGTTATCCATAACTGGTTCCAAAGTACTCAAATTACCTGCATAGGTAAGGCAATCCAAACAAATAATTCTATAGTCCGGATATTTATTTAACATATGAAACACAAAATTGCTTCCTATAAATCCTGCTCCACCTGTTACTATAATTGTCTTGCTCATGTTATATTTCCTCCATACGCCTTTTCTTATCTAAGCTCGTCTCTATATTTTCCATCAACAACATCCTTGAGATATTGTCCATACTGATTCTTTTTTAGAACCTCATATACTTCCATAATATCATCCTTTGATATCCAACCATTGAGATAAGCTATCTCCTCAAGGCAAGCTATCTTACGATGCTGATGAGTCTCCACGGTTTTAACAAAGTTTGTAGCATCCACCAGGCTCTCGTGAGTGCCTGTATCAAGCCATGTAAAGCCCTGTCCTAAAAGTTCCACATTAAGCTTACCCTCTTCCAAATATATGCGATTTAAATCTGTTATTTCCAGCTCGCCTCTGGCTGATGGTTTAAGGTTCTTAGCGTATTCAACAACCTTATTATCGTAGAAATAAAGGCCTGTAACACAGTAGTTACTCTTTGGCTTAGCCGGCTTTTCCTCAATTGAAATGGCTCTTCCCTCAGCATCAAACTCTACAATACCAAATCTTTCCGGATCATCAACATAGTATCCAAACACAGTTGCTCCCTTGCCTGACTCTGCATTTTCAACTGCTGCCTTAAGTCTCTTCTTAAGACCATGACCGGCAAAAATATTATCACCCAGCACCATAGCCACTGAGTCATCCCCCACAAACTCTGCACCAATAATAAATGCCTGAGCAAGTCCATCCGGTGATGGCTGTACAGCATAACTCAAATTCACACCAAATTGATGACCATCTCCTAAAAGATCCTCAAATCTAGGTGTATCCTGTGGTGTAGATATAATAAGTATATCCCTAATTCCTGCATTCATAAGCACGGACATAGGATAATATATCATAGGCTTATCATATATTGGTAGCAGCTGCTTAGATGTTACCTTTGTCAATGGGTAAAGTCGAGTGCCAGAGCCTCCGGCAAGTATAATTCCCTTCATGTATATACTCCTTTATAATTAAATACTTTCTAATGGACATAAAAACTCATCATTATATTATTCCATCTGACAAAACCTGTCAAGCAAATCAAGGTTCTATGTATCATTTTCTCTCAAAAAGGGCAAAAAAATCCCCGGGACTTTCGTCCCGAGAATCTTTAGCTGGAAAATATTTGATTTATTAATACTTAACTTGTCCAATATTTAACCAATCCCATGTGTAACCAGTCATATATACGATGCTGTTATTCACATAAGTATAACCTGTATGAGCCATTCCCCTTGAATCCACATATATGGTTCCACCATCTGCATCTGTATATGTACCGGATTTTGTGACTCTTGCACCATTTGCGCCGAAATAGTAAACTCCCAGATATGTATTTGTCGCTTGATTAGCCATCATAACACCATCTCTACCAAAACCATACATAATGCCGCCTATGGTCTTAATCTGTCCTTTAACTACTTCGCCATTTTCAAAGTAATAATATTCTGATCCGTCCTTGTACCAACCGGTATTCATATTAACTTCTCCAATGTATGCACCTGAATCAGCAAACTTGTAAAGCTTATCTTCAATCAAGAAACAACCGGTAACCATAGCACCGTCAAAATAATACCATACACCAGCAATCTTATGCCAGCCATTAACGTTATCACCATCTGCACCGTAATAGTACCATTTGTCATCTTCATATACCCATGAAGAACAGATTAATCTACCATCTTTATTACGATTACCATAGGTCTTCATAACACCTTCGTAATCCATATAATACCAGTAACCGCCAACATATATAGTTTCTTCTCTTACAAATCTTCCATCTCTTGCATAAAGCCAGTTGCCGTCTACGCTATACCAGCCATTTGATAAAGATGTAAATGTCTTTACAAGTCTACCATATCTATCGAAGTAATAGTTCACTCCATCAATACATCTTGCACCAGTCACAGCATAACAATCTTCAAAGTAGTACCATGTACCACCCTTGTTAAGCCATCCCTTGTCTACTAATTTACCATTTGCCTGAGCAAAACACATATCACCCCAGCCACACCAAGCATTATAGACACATTTGCCGTCTTCCATGTAGTAATAAGCCTGACTGTTAGAATCGTATATAGAACCTTCATACACCTTGTATCCATTATCAAAATATGAATCTCCTACCCATCCGGTATAGCGTTCTCCATTTTTGTAATAATACGCTTCGCCAGCTATATTATTCCAGCCATTTTGATTAACAGGATCCCATGATTTTATTGCACCATTCGAATTTATACGTATGATACGATCACCACTATCCACATCTGAGGTAGCCATATAATACTCACTAAAGAAGTATTCTACACCGCCTATCTCATATATACCATAGCTGTACAGACGTCCATCTTCTGCATACATCCAATGGCCATTGTATGATATCCAACCATCCTTAACAAGGGCACCATTTTTGTCGTAGTAAGAATTGCTTACTATGCAATCAGTATACATAGCTCCATAAGCATCAAAGCGGAATGTGTTATTACCAATATTTAAAGTTCCTGTAACTATATGATTGTCAACAACATAATACCATTTTGATTTAACCTGATTCCAACCTGGACTTAGCTTAACAGTTTCAGTTCCTGAAGTTGTATATACAGTAAGTGTAGTACCCTCATCTTCAGTACCCTGCATAAGGTATCCATAATCATTGAAGTTGTAAGTAACTCCGCCTATTTTGTATTCTCCTGTAGCAAGAGCACCTGAAGCTGTTGCATACATATAACCATCTGATATATGTATCCATGTATTGGCATACATCTTGCCATCCTTGTCAAACTCATACATCTTGCCATCTTCATATACTCTATCATCAGTAACCATATTAGGATTTACATAATACCAAGTATTTCCACTCTGTACCCAGCCTGTGTAGACTTTTCCATTCTTCACATAGTAAGAAGAGTAACTATCCTGATACCAACCATCCTTAGTAATAGCTGTAAGAGCACCTGTTGTGTCCTTTGCCTGATATAACACGTCGTCTATAATAATGTAATCTGAGTTACAGACCATTTCTGGTACCATATAGTACTTTGTTCCGCCAAGGGATAATACGCCTTCGTACAAAGAACCATCCTTATATATGTAATACCATTTGCCAGACTGCATATACCAGCCTGTCTTGCCAGTTACAACCACACCTGATTCATCAACAAGATACCAGGCTCCGTCTACATACCAAGTTTCATCAGTTACCATATAAGGTGCAAGGATGTATGTCTTGCCGCCAATATCGATTTTTCCTTTTACACGGGCACTATCTGCACCGAAATAATACCAGTCAGGCTCCATGTAGCTGTATTCGTTAACATATACCCACTGATTAGCTACAAGCACACCATTAGCATCAGCATAATAGCATACTTCTCCTTCGTCGGTGTACTCAAAATACATAGTATTTGTGTTTAATACACCCTCACCATCAAAGCTGTACTTTTTGCCACCTATTTCATAGATGCCACCAATGCACATTTCACCGTTTAAAACATAATACCAGTCGCCATTCAAACTGGTCCATACGTTGTTAGCAAGGGGAGTACATACACCTGACTCATCGCAAATTAACCACTTGTCACCAGCGTCGACATAACAATTCTCGTACATATCGAAACTAGATTCACCAAAGTAATACTGCTTTCCGCCTATAGTCTGAAGACCGCCTACTGCTTTACAATCTGCACCAAGATAATACCAGTCATCCACTCTTTCATCAAAGTACCAAGCATTCATATATAATGCTCCATCTGCCTTTGCGGCGTAAAGGGCATCTTCATAAGTCTCTTGGTCGTAATGCCAGAATGTACAATCAGCCCACATCGTACCATCGTAATCGAAACCATAGTAGCTGTTGCCAATCTTATAAATATCTCCGGAATAAAAGTCACCATCAACGCAGTAGAACCAATCTTTGCCCACCTGAGTCCAACCGTTAGCCTTTAATTCTACAGCAACACCTGAATCTGTAATACGATATGATCTTTCCTTTTGATAATCATATATAATCGTATCTTCAGCCATATAACCATCATACCAGAAAAAGTATGTAGTACCTCCTATATTTTGTAAGCCCGTGACTCCGTTACCATACTTACCAAAATAGTACCAATAGCAATCGCCATACTCGTCCTTATACTCATACCATGAATTAACATATAAGGTTCCATCTGCTTTTGCATAATGATTACAAGAATTATCAAAATAAGGATTATAACAATATATCATATCGTTAGTAACCATCTTGCCATAACTATCAAAGGCATAATAGAAACCACCAATATAGTATACCTGGTCGTATACCATCGCACCATCAACATAGTATGACCATGAGCCGTCTGAATTCTCAACCCAACCATCTGTGGTCTCAGCAAGAACCTCACCCCCATCTGCTTCTGCCGCACATACAGGGACGCTCGCAAAAAGACACATCACAAGTGAAAGCACAAGCATAAGTTTAAGATTAAACTTTCTCATATATCTACCTCCTTCTTAAAAAATTGTAATGATATTTTACCATTTTTCCACCAACAAGAAAAGTAAATATATATTTACTTATGCATCAAAAAAGGCCCAGGGGATTCCCCCTGAGCCAATAGCCTATAATCAAATATTAACAGATGTTAAGATTAGTAGATATCAAGATTTTTTTGCTTTGTCATGCCCACAAATTTACCACTTATATACACATATCCTGTATAAGCATGACCATTTCCATCAACATAAACAGTATCGCCATACTTGTCTGTGTATACACCTTCTTTTGTTACCTGTGCTCCTGATGAGCCAAAGTAATAAAAGTCATAACTATCGTAACTTGAATAAGGCGAAAAAGCTGCATTGGTAACCATAACACCTTCAGAATCAAATCCATATCTTATGCCATCAATTATTTCTATTCTGTTGTAATATACAAGATAATTACATATGTAGAAATAATTCTTTCCATCATAGTACCAGCCATCTTTTGTAGCGACCTTTCCTATGTATGCACCTGAGTCTGCGAAGCGATGCAAATCACCGTTAATATATTTAGCACCTGTAACCATAATGCCGTCATCAAAATAATAAGTTACTCCACCTATATTTTGCCAGCCAGTTACCGAATTACCCTCAATATCAACATATATCCAGCCAGTTACAGTCTGAGCTTCATCAGGGAATTTGTAATATCCATCAGTTGTTTTTTGTACTGTAACCTTATGCCAGCCCATAGACCATTCTCTTCCGTCAGTTAAGCCATAATAATCCAGCATTCTACCATTGGAATCAAAGTAATACCAATATCCACCTATATATACATGCTCATTTTTCACAAAGACGCCATCTCTGCCGTAATACCAGCCAGTATCAAGCTGATGCCAGCCATCTGATATTGTGGTATATGTCTTACTGAGTCTGCCATACTTATCAAAGTAGTAGGTCACACCATCTATTTCCCTAAGACCTGTAACATAATAAATGTCATCAAGATAATACCAGGTTCCGCCCAGATTTATCCACTCATCACAAGCCAGGGTTCCATCTGCCTTTGCATAGGAACTATCATCATTACACCACGCATTTCGAACGAGGCTTCCATTTTCTATGCAGTAGTAGGTATCCTTTCCGTAGGTTGAGTTCTTGGTTAGTAAGCTGTTGTATACCTTTCTACCTCTTTCAAAATAGGCATCATTTATCCAACCGGTGTAGAAATTACCATCAACTATCATATATGGTATATTATTTACGTAATACCAGCCGTCATCGCTGGTATGTTTTATTGATTTGATTGAATCATCTGAATTCAATGTATAGATGTAGAAACCATAGGCAAAATCTTCTTCAACCATATAATAATCTATGAAAAAGTATTCTTTTCCACCTATTTCATATACACCATAAGAAGCAAGACTTCCACTTTCTTGGGCATACATCCATTTTCCATTATGTTCTATCCAGCAATTCTTTTTCATTGCTCCGTTAGCATCATAATAACATCCACCATATACTACATTTTTGTACATCATTCCCATGGAATCAAAGCGATAAGTAAACCCGCCTATATTCATGGTAGTACCTTTAACCACTGCTCCATTAAAAACGTAGTACCATACTCCATTTATCTCATTCCAGCCTGCTTTAAGGGTATAGGTTTTGGTGCCATAATCTGTACATTCAGTTATTACAGCTCCAGAAACACTAAGACTATCCTTTAAAGTTCCATCAGTATTAAATTCATATGTAACACCACCTATAACCTGCTTTCCGGTAACAAGAGCACCTGTGGATGAAGCATATACATAAGATGAGTTATACTTTAACCAGGTGTTTGTAAACATCTTACCTGTGGCATCAAAGGCATAGTAGCTACCAGATATATAGAAATGATAATTATTGCATACCATATGATTACCGGCTATATAGTATTTGCTGGTACCTGAGGTTACCCAACCATTACTAAATACCTTTCCATCCTTAACATAGTAGGTATATGAGCCATCCTCATACCAACCATCCTTTGTTATAGCCGTAAGAACACCGTTTTTATCCTTTGCTTGGTATAAAATACCGCTAACGACGAAATAATTAGAGTTTTGATATAGGGAAGGATTCAAATAATACTTATTGCCATTTAGGGTAAGCATGCCATAATATAACACACCAGAGCTTTTGAAATAGTACCATTCACCATCAAGTAGGTACCAACCTGTTTTTCCTTCTACCTTAACTCCATCGGCTCCATAGAGACGATTGCTAACAGCATAATTAGTCATCATACGTCCAGATGAGAAATAGTATGTTTTTCCGTCTATAGTTTTTTCACCAGATAAACCATATCCATTTGCGTCAAAATAGTACCATTCACCATCTGAGTATACCCATTCATTCTTTGCCAGAGCTCCACTTGATTTAGCATAAAAATAGCGACTTCCAACTCCTGATACATTATACGAGAAACGGTAATTAGACATCATGTTGCATTATAATCGAAATAATATGACTCTGAACCTATCTGATATATACCGCTTTTAAGGTAAGCGCCATCTCTATAGTAACGCCACATACCGTTGACCTTAATCCAGGTATTATTCTTAATCTCTGTGACTATACCGTCCTCATCTGCATAATAAGATACTTTGTTACGTGTAAAACTCCTATTAGTATACATATATCCATCATAAGTATCAAAATAGTACTGCTTGCCATTGATTGTACATAATCCACTTGGAACTGTACCATCCTCTCTACAATAGTACCAATTGCCATAGGCGTCCTGATACCAGCTGTTGGTATATAGCGTACCATCTGCTTTTGCACAAACTGTATACATGTTACTTCCATAATCAGAAAAGTATACATAAACAGATGCCGCTTCATTGGACAACATATGTCCATCACCGCCAAAAGCATAATAAGAGCCGTTTATCAATACTACTTTATTACTCACAGGCTGTCCGCCACGAGCATAAAACCATTCATTGCCAATCTGAGTCCAGCCATTGGCATTTATAGGGGTTGCAACACCTAAATCTGATACATAATAAGGGCAGTATTCATATCCAACAACCGTATCCGTAAGCATATGACCACCGCTAAAATAATACAGTACATTATTTATTTTTTTTGTACCATTGTGTCCAGATCCTGCCTCACCAAAATAATACCATTCACCGTAAGAATCTTCATACCAGCTATTTACTAACAGAGAACCATCTGCCTTTGCGTAATGATAAGATACATATTGATCTGCATATTGATTAATCCCCTGAAATAAAGTATTTTCATACATCACACCAGTGTAATCAAAACCATAGTATAAACCGCCTATGCAAAGTATCTTACTTTTTGCCATGGTACCATTTTCGTAGTATGACCAAGTACCGTCTGAGTTCTCTACCCAGCCATTGGTAGTTGCAGCAAGCACTTCCGCTTCTTCCACACTTATCTCAGTGCTTTCTGCCACTTCTTCAATGCTTGTCTCAGTACTTTCCTCTGCTTCTATATTCACTCCATCAGCTTCTGCAGCACATACTGGAACACCTATAAACAAACTGGTCATAAGGGACATCAACACTGCAAGCCTGAGCTTAAATTTTTTCATTGCATAACCTCCTTTCCAAAGCTATTGCCTAATATTTATAATATATCTGTATGGTTGTTCCAACCATCTGTCCACTGACATAAACATAGCCATCATACACTTTTCCATCCTTTCCAACGTAAAGTGTATCACCATACTTATCTGTATAGATACCAGGAGTTGTCACTTGGGCACCTGATGAACCAAAGAAATAATAAAAAATAGTATAATTGTCCATCATTGTTTCATTTGTTACCATTTTACCATCTGTGTCAAAGCCATATCTTACACCATCAATAACCATTACTTCATCGTATATTAATTTTCCATCCTTGAAGTAGTAATAATCCTTGCCGTCATAGTACCAGCCGTTCTTGGTAGTTACTTTTCCGATATAAGCTCCTGTGCTGGCAAATCTGTGTAATTCATTATATATCTTAACTGTTCCTGTGACCATTGCATAATCAAAATAATAGGTAACACCACCAATTTTTTGCCATCCATATACTGGATTGCCTTCTACATCTATGTAATACCAGTTTGTAATAGTTGTTGCTCCATCATAATCAGCTCTTTGCTCTGCAGGAATAGTTACTGTATCACTTGCCCATCCAAATGAACGCTGTTTACCATTGGACATATATTGGCCACTATTTGCCATAGCACCATCATAATTGAAATAATACCAACTACCTCCATCGTATACATATTCACCTGCTACGAAAGCACCATTTCTTCCATAGTACCAATCATCACCTAGCTGATGCCAGCCATCTGCTATAGTAGTAAAGGTTTTTACAAGTCTACCATAGTCATCAAAGTAATATGTAACTCCACCTATAGTCTGAAGACCTGTTACATAATATATATCATCTAAATAATACCAGGTTCCATTAAGACATACCCACTCGTTGTACGCTAACTTTCCATCAGCCTTTGCGTAGGAAGAATTATCGTTACACCACTTGTTGTATACACAGTTTCCACGCTCTATACAATAATATGCTTCTGCATCATCGTCATAGATAACATCATTATATACCTTGTAACCATCTTCGAAATAAGCATTGCCCATCCAACCATAATAAGGACTTCCTTCTTTCATATATATAGCCCTATGTTCGATATAGTTCCATCCATTTGGATTTATTTTTAATTGTGATTTTATGGAACCATCTGTATTGAATACATAATAATAAGAAGAATAATAATAATCATTTACTGTAGTCATGTAATAACCATCAAACAAATATACCTTATCCTTTATTTTGTATGTGGAATTTTCTACCAACTTGCCGTCTTCTTTTGCATACATCCAGTCCTTACCCTGCTGTATCCAGGCACCTTTTACCATAGCTCCATTTTTATCATAGTAGTAGTCGTTATATATATAATCCGTATACATCTTACCATAACTATCGAAACGATATGTGAAGCCACTTATTGTAAGCTCCTGACTACGTACTATACTTCCATTAAAAACATAGTACCAGCTTCCATCTACCTGGTTCCAGCCTTCCTTTAAGCTGTAAACCTTAGTACCATTTTCTGTGTATACAGTCAAAGATGCACCTGAATACTGATAACCTGTCTTAAGGCTTCCATATGAATCAAAATCATATGAAACTCCACCTATAGTCTGCTTTCCTGTAACCAGCTTTCCTGTGGATGAAGCGTAAACATATGATGAACCATACTTTAACCATGTATTTGTGTATACCTTGCCTGACGGATCAAATATGCAATAACCTCCGTCAACATAATATCTGCCTGAAGCACATAAAAGATAATCATAAATGTAATATTTGCTGGTACCAGATTCTACCCAGCCGTTAGACAGTAGTTTCCCATCCTTAATATAGAAAGTATTTGTGCCATCCTCATACCAACCATTCTGTGTCATCTCTGTAAGGGCACCCGAATTATCCTTAACACGGTACAACTTATTACTATATCGTAGGTAGTTTCCTTCTTGATATAACCCTGGCTGTAAGTAATATGTACTGCCATTTACGGTGATTAATCCACTTGCAAGAACACCGGGACTTGAAAAATAATACCATACTCCGTTTTGCAGATACCAGCCTGTTTTGTCCACTACCATTACACCATTCATATCATACAAACGGCGATAACCATTTACAGACTGATATGTATCTGATTGCATTCTGTTATTATAAAAATAATAGTTTTTACCACCTATAGTCTGGGCACCATTTACAGGATTACAATTGTTATCAAAGTAGTACCAACTATCATTGTAATATACCCACTCATTTCTAGCTAAAACACCATTAGCATCTGCGTAATAATAAGTGGTCTTATTATTAACATTCCTATAGCCATAATAGTTTGTATAAACGACGCCATTATAATCAAACCAATAGTTTTCACCATCTATCTCATATATACCATTGGTAAGGAGAGCGCCATCCTTCATATAATACCATCTTCCATTACACAGATTCCACTTATTGTTGCTAAATTTAGTAACTACACCTGATGAATCTGCATAATAGTGTTCACCATTATATGTAAACTTGGTATTGGCATACATGTAATATGAATACTCACTAAAGAAGTATGTAACACCATTCAGGATAGTAAGTCCTCTAGCCACAGTACCATCGGAATAACTAAAGTACCAATCACCATAGATTGGATCCTTGTACCATCCCTTAGTATTCATAGTTCCATCTGAAGTAAACAAGTAGTATTTATATACGTCATTTTCGTTATAAAAGCCCTGTACTTTATCAGTTAGCATTACACCATTGGAACCAAAGCCATAATAATATCCACCAATTTTCTTCCTTTGATTAGTAACAGGCTTTCCATTTTCAGTATATAACCAATTGCCATCAACCTGAGTCCAGCCGTTATAGTTAAGGGCAACTACTGAACCTGATTTTCTAACATAGTAAGGTGAACCATTATAAGAAATAGCGCAGTCATATAACATTTTTCCGTAATCAAAGAAATATGTAATACCACCTATTGTGTATATACCATCATATCCATAGCCGGCCTCACCATAATAATACCAACCATTATATATATCCTCATACCAAGTATTTACGTATAAGGTACCATCATATTTTGCACGATGGTAGCTGTAAATACCAGTATATGGATTGGTCATACTAAAAGTAGTATCCTCATACATTATACCGCTACTGTTAAATCCGTAATAATAATTACCAATCTTTAATATTTTACTCTTTACCATGGTGCCATTTTTGTAGTAGGACCATGTACCATTTGAGTTCTCCACCCAACCATTTGTAGTCGCTGCAAGAACCTCCGCAGATTCTGTAAGCTTAGCCTCATCTACCCCCTGGGTGTCAGCTTCTACTTTCTCTGTTTCTTCCTCAACAAAAGAATCTTCTGCCACAGCTTCTGTGTCTGTAGCTACTGCATCTGCTTCTGCTGCACATACTGGAACGCTTATAATTAAACTCATCATAAACGACAATGCAAGCATAAGCTTTAGCTTGAATTTCTTCATTTAAAATACCTCCTTTTTTTGCTGATAATGTTTCTATTCTACCCCTATTTCCATCTTTTTTCAATATATTACTAAAAAAAAGACCCAGGGGAAATCCCCTGAGTCTTAAAGTGTATGTATTAATAATAATAATTGGAACCAAGAGTTGTACCTATCATCTGGCCACTTATATATACATATCCGGTATATACTAAACCGTCCTTACCAACATAGAAGCTGTCACCATACTTGTCTGTATAGAAGCCAGGAGTAGTTACCTGTGCACCTGATGAACCAAAGAAGCAATTACCACCTGCTAAGTAATCATAGCGAACCTCATTCTTCATCATATTGCCATTATAGTCAAAGCTATACTTATAACCATCGATAGCTAATATCTCGTCATATACTACTTCTCCATCCTTGAAGTAGAAATAG
The DNA here is from genome assembly GCA_015057515.1 of Lachnospiraceae bacterium. Classification (GTDB taxonomy): domain Bacteria; phylum Bacillota; class Clostridia; order Lachnospirales; family Lachnospiraceae; genus Coprococcus_C. The sequence goes on along the minus strand of SVED01000001.1, from coordinate 25,989 downwards.
TCCTTGCCGTCATAGTACCAGCCATTCTTAGTAGTTACTTCTCCTATATAGGCACCTGAATCAGCAAAACGGTGAAGCTCATCGCCTAATCTATAGGTTCCAGTAACCATATATGGATAATCAAAGTAATATGTAACTCCATCTATTTTCTGCCAGCCATTTACGGTATCTCCCTCAAGATTTACATAAAACCATCCAGAAATACCAGCGTAATATTCAGCTGCCTCACCTGTAGCTGCTGGTTTGTAGTAATGCCAGCCCATTGACGCTTCTTTACCATCTGCTGTATAGTTGCCCTTATTTGCCATAGCACCATCACTATAGAAGTAGTACCAAATACCATTGATGTATACATACTCACTAGATACAAATACACCATCTCTTCCATAGTACCAGTCATTGCCTAACTGATGCCAACCATCTGCTATAGTAGTAAATGTCTTTACAAGTCTGCCGTAATCATCAAAGTAATATGTAACTCCGTCTATCTCTTGAAGACCTGTTACATAATAATATCCATTCAGATAAAACCATGTTCCATTAAGACATATCCACTCGTTATAAGCCAACTTTCCATCTGCCTTTGCATAGGAAGAGTTGCCGTTACACCACTTGTTATATACACAGTTTCCACGTTCTATACAGTAGTATGCATCTGCATCATAGTCACGAATAACACCGTTGTATATTTTCTCACCATAGTCAATGTATGAATTTCCAAGCCAGCCTGTATAAGGACTATAATTCTGGTAATATACCGGCACACAATCAATATAATTCCAGCCATTTGGATTAAGTGATTTTCTCTCCTTAATGGAACCATCTGAATTAAAGGTCAATATACTGCCATTATACATTTTGGCATAGGTTGACATACAATAGTCATAAAAATAGTACTCTTTACCACCTATTTCATAAATACCATAATAAGCTAACTCGCCATCTTCAAGTGCGTACATCCAATCCTTACCATAAGGTATCCATGCGTTCTGCTTCATTGCACCATTCTTATCATAGTAACACTCGTCATATACAACATCTCTACGCATCTTACCATCATTATCAAAGGAATATGTAAAACCACCTATAATAAAGTTTTGACTTTTAACAATGGTTCCATTAAATACATAATACCAGCTTCCCTCTATCTCATTCCAGCCTTCCTTAAGAGTGTAGCTCTTTGTACCATTATCTGTGTAAACAGTAAGCTTTGCTCCTGAATAACTATATCCCTCTTTAAGACGTCCTGAACTATCAAACTCATAGGCTACACCACCAATAGTCTGCTTACCTGTAGCTAATGCACCTGTTGATGTAGCATATACATATGTAGTTCCACTATTCAACCAAGTATTGGTATACATCTTACCAGTTGAATCAAAGGCATAGTACTTGCCATCAATATAATAATGTGAGTTATTGATAACCATTTCGTAATAATCGATATAGTACTTGCTACTACCTGAGGTTACCCAACCGTAATATAATGGTTTTCCATCCTTAACATAATAAGTACTTTCGCCATCCTCATACCAGCCATCCTTTGTGATAGGTGTAAGAGCACCTGTCTTATCCTGTGCAAGATAAAGCGTGCCGCTGTATACTAAATAGTTCCCATTTTGATATAATCTAGGATTTAAGTAGAACTGATTGCCACCTAAAGTAAGCATTCCTGTATAAAGCTTTCCAGCTTCCTTAAAGTAATACCACTTACCGTTCTGTAAGTACCAGCCTGTCTTACCCTCAACCATGACACCATTCATATCAAACAATCGATAAACTCCACCACTGTAATAATATGTGTCTGTTTGCATCCGACGACTTGAGAAATAGTATGTCTTGCCATTAATAGTCTGTATTCCATTTACAGCATGACAGTTATTATCAAAGTAGTACCATGCATCATCATAATATACCCATTCATTTTTTGCTAATGCACCGCTTTTATCAGCGTAATAATAGTAAGTTGTACCTGAAGAATTTAAATTGAAATAATAATTTGTATTTAAAGCTCCAGAGTAACTGAAGTAATACTTTTCTCCATCTATCTCATGTATACCACTGGACAGCAATGTACCATTTTTCAAATAGAACCACTTGCCATCAAGCATATTCCATGCGTTGTCAGTTAATTTTGTCACAACACCAGATTTGTTGGCATAGTACTTACTACCATTTATAGTAACAAATGACTCTGTATACATATATGGATCATAGTAGCTACTACTAAAATAATAATTAGTACCACCTAGATTAACCAGACCTGTTGCAGCCTTACCATCTGAATAAAAGAAATACCAGTAGCCATACTCATCCTGATACCAGCCCTTAGTGTACATGGATCCATCAGCGGTAGCCCTATAGCAATACCTATTTCCAGTTGTGTTATCCTGAAAGCTTACAAACTCATCTTTTATAAGTTTTCCATCGTAATCAAATCCATAATAATAGTTACCTATCTTCCATAGTTCATCATATATTGGTTCACCGTTCACACAGTATACCCAATCATCTTCAATCTGTGTCCAGCCCTGCTTGTTGAGAGAAACTATTGAACCTGATTCTTTTGCATAGTAGTAATTGCCATTGTAGTAGACAATTTCATCACTATACATATATCCATAACTAAAATAGTAAGTTATTCCCCCTATGACCTGAAGACCACTAAAGCCACCACCGGCTTCACCATAGTAATACCAATCTCCATATTTGTCTTCATACCATGTGTTAACATACAGTGAACCATCTGCCTTAGCACGATGTTCTGCATATTTGCCAAGATATGAGTTGTTTACGTAAAATGTAGTATTCTCATACATTTTACCGCTACTGTTAAAGCCATAATAGTAATTGCCGATTTTTACGACCTTGTTTTTTGCCATAGTACCGTTCTGATAATATGACCAAGTTCCATCAGAATTCTCTACCCAGCCATTTGTTGTTTCTGCAAGAACAACAGCTTCTTCATTAGAAGATTCTTCTACTACAGCTTCTGTGTCTGTAGCTACTGCATCTGCTTCTGCTGCACATACTGGAACACTTATAATTAAACTCATCATAAACGACAATGCAAGCATAAGCTTTAGCTTGAATTTCTTCATTTAAAATACCTCCTTTTTTTACATAGTGAGTTAATTCTATCAAGTTTGAATACTTTTTTCAATATATTACCAAAAAAAAGACCCAGGGAAAATTCCCTGAGTCTTAAAGTGTATGTATTAATAATAATAATTGGAACCAAGAGTTGTACCTACCATCTGACCACTTACATATACATATCCGGCATATACTAAACCGTCCTTGCCAACATAGAAGCTATCACCATACTTGTCTGTATAGAAGCCAGGAGTAGTTACCTGGGCACCTGATGAACCAAAGAAGCAATAACCACCTACAGTGTCATCATAAGCAATCTCATTCTTCATCATTGTACCATTAACATAATCAAAGCTGTATTTGTATCCATCGATAACTAATACCTGATCATATACAACTTTTCCATCCTTGAAGTAGAAATAGTCCTTGCCGTCATAGTACCAGCCATTCTTAGTAGTTACTTCTCCTATATAGGCACCTGAATCAGCAAAACGATGAAGCTCATCATTTAATCTGTGAGTTCCAGTCACCATATATGGATATTCAAAGTAATATGTAACTCCATCTATTTTCTGCCAGCCACTTACGGTATCTCCCTCGATATTTACATAAACCCATCCAGAGATACCAGCGTAATATTCCGCTGCCTCGCCTGTAGTTGCTGGTTTATAGTAATGCCATCCCATTGATGCTTCTCTACCATCTGCAGTATAGTTGACCTCATTTGCCATAGCGCCATCACTGTAGAAGAAGTACCAAATACCATTGATGTATACATACTCATCGCGCACAAACACACCATCTCTTCCATAGTACCAGTCATTACCTAACTGCTGCCAACCATCTGCTATAGTAGTAAATGTCTTTACAAGTCTACCATAATCATCAAAGTAATATGTAACTCCGTCTATCTCTTGAAGACCTGTTACATAATAATATCCATCCAAATAGAACCAAGTTCCATTGAGACATATCCACTCGTCATAAGCTAACTTACCATCTGCCTTTGCATAGGAATAGTTTTCGTTACACCACTTGTTATATACACAGCTTCCACGATCTATACAGTAGTGGGCACCTTCATCATAGTCATAGATAATACCGTTGTATATTTTCTCACCATAACGAAGGTATGAATTTCCAAGCCAACCTGTATAAGAACTACCATTCTGGTAATATACCGGCACACAATCAATATAATTCCAGCCATTTGGATTAAGCGCTTTTCTCTCCTTAATGGAGCCATCAGAATTAAAGGTCAATATACTGCCACCATACATTTTTGCATAGGTTGACATACAATAGTCATAAAAATAGTACTCTTTACCATCTATTTCATAAATACCATAATAAGCAAGCTCACCATCTTCAAAAGCGTACATCCAATCCTTGCCATAAGGTATCCATGCGCTCTGCTTCATTGCACCATTTTTATCGAAGTAGCAATCATTATATATAACATCTCTACGCATCTTACCGTCACTGTCAAAGGAATATGAAAAACCACCTATGGTAAGACTTTGGCTTCGAACAATGCTTCCATTAAATACATAATACCAGCTTTCTTCTATCTCATTCCAGCCTTCCTTTAGAGTGTAGCTCTTTGTACCATTATCTGTGTAAACAGTAAGTTTTGTTCCTGAATAACTATATCCCTCTTTAAGATATCCTGAAGTTTCAAACTCATAGGCTACTCCACCTATAGTCTGCTTACCTGTAGCTAATGCACCTGTTGATGTAGCATAAACATATGTAGTTCCACTGTTTAACCAAGTATTGGTGTACATCTTACCGGTTGAATCAAAGGCATAGTACTTGCCATCAATATAACAATGTGTGGTATTTATCACCATTCTATAATTGCTGATATAGTACTTGCTACTACCTGAGGTTACCCAACCCTTATATAATGGTTGTCCATTCTTAACATAATAAGTGTATGAACCATCCTCATACCATCCATCCTTTGTGATAGGTGTAAGAGCTCCCGTCTTATCCTGTGCAAGATAAAGCTTATCGCTGTATATTAAATAGTCACCATTTTGATATAATCTAGGATTTAAGTAGAACTGATTGCCACCTAAAGTAAGCATACCGTTATAAAGTTTACCTGACTCTTTAAAGTAATACCACTCACCGTTCTGTAGATACCAGCCTGTCTTGCCCTCTACCATGACACCATTCATATCAAACAATCGATAAGCACCATTATAGGAGCACATCTCGTCAGTTTGCATTTGACGAGAATAGAAATAGTATGTCTTGCCATTAATAGTCTGTACTCCATTCACAGCATGACAGTTATCATCAAAGTAATACCACCCGTCATTACGATATACCCATTCATTTCTGGCTAACTTACCGCTATCATCAGCGTAATAGTAGTAAGTTGTACCTGATGTAGTTAAGCTGAAATAATAATTAGTATATATGGCTCCAGAGTGATCGAAGCGATACTGTTCTCCATCTACCTCATATATGCCATTCATTAACTTTGAACCATTTTTCATATAGTACCACTTGCCATCAAGGAGGTTCCATGCGTTGTCAATTAATTTTATTACAACACCGGATTTGCTGACATAGTACTTAACACCACCCGTAGTCAAGAATGTCTCTGTGTGCATATATGGGTCATAAGTCGACACATTGAAATAGTAAGTAGAACCACCTAGATTAACCAAACCAGTTGCAGCCTTACCATCTGAGTAGAAGAAATACCAGTAGCCATACTCATCCTGATACCATCCCTTAGTGTACATAGATCCATCAGAAGTAGCCATGTACACATATCTGTATCCAGTTGTGTTATCCTGAAAGCTTACAAACTGATCTTTTATAAGATTTCCATAATAGTCAAAACCATAATAGTAGTTGCCTATCTTCCAAAGCTCATCAGATATTGGTTCACCGTCCACACAGAACACCCAATTATCCTCTATCTGTGTCCAGCCTTGTTTGTTGAGAGAAACTATTGCTCCTGATTTTTTTGCATAGTAGTAATTGCCATTGTAGTAAACAGTCCTCTCACTAAACATATATCCATGATTAAAATAGTAAGTTATTCCACCTATGACCTGAAGACCATTAAGACCTCCACCAGCTTCACCATAGTAATACCAATTTCCATAATCATCTTCATACCATGTATTTACATACAACGAACCATCCGCCTTAGCACGATGTTGTGCGTATCTGCCAATATATAAGTTGGTCATGTAGAATGTAGTATCCTCATACATTTTACCATTACTATCAAAGCCATAATAGTAATTACCGATTTTTAAAACCTTACTTTTTGCCATAGTACCATTCTGATAGTATGACCAAGTTCCATCAGAATTCTCTACCCAGCCATTTGTTGTTGCTGCCAGCACTACTGCTTCTTCCTGAGAATCTGCTTCAGCTACAGCTGCTTCGTCAGAAGAATCTTCCGCTACAACTTCAGTGTCTGTAGTCACTGCATCTGCTTCTGCTGCACACACTGGAACACATATAATTAAACCCATCACAAACGACAGTGCAAGCATAAGCTTTAGCTTGAATTTCTTCATTTAAAATACCTCCTTCTTTTGCCAATAGTGTAACTATTCTAACTCTATTTCCATATTTTTTCAATATTCGTTTTTATTCCATATAAAAAGGTCCGAGACAAAAGTCCCGGACCCTGTAAAAACTTACATTATGATATAAATGTTAAATATAGTATTAGTATCTATGTGCACTCCATAATGCATCACCTGTCATATAAACAATACTGCCATTTAGGTAAATATAATCTATATGAGCATAACCATCTGGTGAAACATATACCTGCTCACCATTTTTGTCAGTGTAAATTCCAGCTTTCTTAACCTGTACACCGTTAGAACCAAAGTACATATATCCTTCATCCACATAGGTTGTCATATTAGTTATCATACGGCCCTCATAATCAAAGGCATATCTTAAACCACCAATGAGAAGATTGGTCTGAACCTGTAATTCACCATCTATGAAATAGTACCATTCGCCACCAGCGCTGTACCAGCCATTTTGAATTCCAACCTTTCCTTTGTGAGCACCTGAGGCATCAAAGTAATGAAGCTCGTTGCCGAAAGCATGATATCCTGTAAACATGGCAGCATCGAAATAGTACTCAACACCACCAATAGTATGCCATCCCCATACAAACTCACCTTCTAGATTTGCGTAATACCACTTACCATCCAAACAATGCCATCCCATTGGACGCTCGTAGCCATTTGACTGGTAATCGTAGTAGTTCTTCATAGCTCCTTTACCGTCCATGTAGTACCATACTCCGCCAACATACAATGTAGACTCTTTCACAAATCTGCCATCTCTAGCATAAAGCCACTTGCCATCTACACTATACCAACCATTTGAAAGAGATGTATATGTATTTTTAAGTCGGCCATAATCATCAAAGTAGTAGTTCACTCCATCTATGTACTGCGCTCCTGTCACAGCCCAATACTCATCAAAGTAATACCATACTCCTCCTAACTGCACCCACTCATGGAAAGCAAGCTTACCATTTGATTTTGCATAGAAGAAGTTGTCAGGACCACACCATCTTCCATATACACAGCTACCTTTTTCTATATAGTAAAAGGCTTCATATGTCTGGTCATAAATCACTTCTGTATATATTTTACGTCCATCTCTAATGTATGAATTACCAAGCCATCCTGTATATCTCTCGCCATCTTTAAAATAAATTGGTGTATAATCTACATAATTCCATCCATTTGGATTGAATGCAACCTTATCTGTAACTACACCTGAGGAATTAATTTTAAGAATTATATCGTTATTATATATGACATCCTTAGTTGACATTCTGTAAGATGTAAAATAGTATTCTATACCATCAATTAAATACAAACTCCAACTACAAAGCTGTCCATCTTCTCTCGCATATAACCATGAACCGTCGTACTGTATCCAACCAGTTTTTGCTGCACCATTTCCATCAAAATATCTTCCATGAGCTACCCGGTTAGTATACATTTTTCCATCAATATCAAAGCCATAAGTAAATCCACCTATAGTCATTGTTGTATTTACTAGAATATTGCCATTAAACACATAGTAATAATCTGTTCCTATCTGGTTCCAGCCCTCTTTAAGAGAATATTTCTTGCTTCCGGTATCAGTACTTACAACCAGAGTTGCTCCTGATGTTACATTACCTTCTATCAGATATCCATAATCATCAAACTGATAAGTTACATTTCCAACCTTGTATTCGCCCTTTGCAAATGCACCTGAAGCGGTAGCATAATAGTATGTATCACCACAAACAATCCATGTGTTTGCATACATTTTTCCTGTGGAATCAAACTTGTAGAATTCACCATCAATCTGGTAAACTCCACTGATACACATAACAGGGTCTACATAGTACCAGCTGTTTCCGCTCTGCACCCATCCAACGTAAGGTGCTCCATTCTTTATGTAGTAAGTTCTAACGCCATCTTCGTACCATCCATCCTTTGTGATAGGTGTTAAAACGCCTGATGTATCCTTTGCCTGATATAACACTCCGCCCTCAATGATAAAGTTTGAATTACACATCATATCTGGTTGCATATAATACTTGGTTCCGTTTATGTTTAGTAAACCTTCATATAATGAACCATCCTCATAAATATAGTACCATCTTCCACTGTACTTATACCAGCCTGATTTTCCGGTAATCACTTCACCAGCAGCATTTATAAGGTATTGCTTGCCGTTATAATAGTAAACTCCATCTGTCATCATACTAGTATTGAAGAAATACTTTTTTCCAGCTATGGTATGCATACCCTTAAGTGCTACACCATCGTTGCCAAAATAATACCACATATCCCTGCCCTGGTTAATCTGTTTAACCCATTTGTTGCGGGCAAGCACACCGTTTGCATCTGCACAAATTGTTTCGTAGCTACTTAAATTATTTATATACTGTCCAGTGAGTCCATCTGAATACAGCTTGCCAGTCCAATCAAAATAATATAAATTGCCACCTATTTCACGAATCTGGTTATAAGGAATATCATTACCCTCAAAGATATAGTACCAATCACTACCTACTTGGGTCCATGCCTTTTCTTTAAGCTCTGTAGCTACACCATCCCTAGAAAAATGGTATGTTGCACCCTCAATTGTGGCTATAGAATCAATAAACATACCACTCCACTGATTGATATAGTATTTTGAACTTCCAAGATTAAGCCAGCCGTTAACACATATAGCATTGTCATAATAATAAAACCAATTAAGGTTTTGATCCTGATACCAACCGTCATTATACAATACTCCGTTAGCATCAGCTCGATAGCAATCATTTTGATATGTTGTAGAATTCCATATACTAAATGTACACTCCTCATACATACGTCCATTGCCATCAAATCCATAGTAATCATTGCCAATTTTAATAACTTTGTTGATTACCTTTGACCCACTAATATAGTAGGACCAAGTTCCATCAGAGTTTTCAACCCAGCCATCTGTGGTCTCTGCAAGAACCTCTACATCGCCAGCTTCTGCTGCGCACACTGGAATACTCACAATCATACTAAGCATAAATGCAAGCACCAGCAATATTCTTATTCTTGACTTCTTCATGTCGTACCTCCTTTACATATTAACCGTATCCTCATTATATCAATTATCTTTGAAATATTCAACGAATAACCCCTATTGATTTTGAATATGTATTTTTGAAAATTCATTATATATTTCTTCTACGTCGTAATCAGATTCATATTTTTTTGCAAGACTACATATGTTTTTTATGAAATTTTCATCTTCCTCAAGTTCTTTGGCTATCTCTTTTGCTTCCATTCCTTTTTTCAACTTACGACATACAAATTCGATAATTGTCATATATTTCCCTAGTACTTTTCCTTCTTCTCGTCCTTCTGCTCGTCCTTCTGCTCGCCCTTCTGCTCGCCCTTCTGCTCGCCCTTCTGCTCGCCCAATCTCAAAGCCTTCTTCTCGTCCGATCTCTAACCCTTCTTCTCGTCCGGCCCGTTTAGCATCTACATAATGTGCATAGGTTTTCATATATTCCACCTTCCATTCCCTGTTTATTTTGGCCCTTGTTACAGCTTTTTGAAGTCTATTGGTAAAGTCATCTAAAGCCTCCCCTCCTTCAATAAATCTAAGAAAGTTTAACGTATTCTCTTTTACATTTACTACAGTACCCTTTGTATTATATATAAGAATCTTACGTCCATCACCCAAAGCTGTATTGGATATTTCCTTAAAACCTGGACAATTATTTTCAAATTCATAACAATACAGTCCCTTACCAAAAGGATCGTAAGTACAAATAAATATAACGTAACTATCTGCTAAATTGCAGTACTCATCACCCATCTCCAGAAACTTCAGATCCATTAACCCCTGATAAAATCGCGAACGTTTTGACAACACCTGCTTATCCTTACTACGTTGCATTTCCGTATCAAACATTGCTTTTCCACCATCTTCGACGTATATGTCATATCTGACACCCTTTCCATCAATAGCCAGTTTTACCGTCTGCTGACTATTTACAAATATATCTCCCGAAACATCCACCCCGGTGAGACACTGTAACATACCAATGCAGTTATCCTTTTCTTGCATAACCTTGCAAAATATGAAATCATCACTAATAGTCAGATTTTCATATCTCGCCTCAAGTTCTTGAGGCGTTAATTCCTCAGCATAATTTTCTTGTTTCATAATAAATTCTCCTTTCTCTGCAGGAGAATTCTTTGTGTGTTCAGTGAAATCCCCTGCTATTTGTGTTGTGATTTTTAGCATAGATTTCTTTGAATCTTGCAACTAGAACAGTTGCCACTAATGAAATATTGAACAACAGAAATATGCTACACATAGCGTATCATACTATATATGAATTGTCAATAAAAAAACACTGTACACATAAATTACATGTACAGTGTTTCTGATATCTAATTATTTAACCCATGCTCCGCTGGCATCCAGATAATAGCCCTCTACATAAGTACTGTATGCCATTGCTCCCCCTGAATAGAAGTAATAACACTTTCCATCAATATACTGCCATCCAGTAACCATTGCGCCCGAAGCATTTGTATAATACCATATACCTTTAATATTGAGCCAGCCTGTTTGCATTGCTCCCGAAGCGTCCAGGTAGTACCACTTGCCTCCATCATTTACCCAACCGGTCTGCATCGCTCCTGAGGAATTCATATAATACCATTTGCCTCCAGTAGATACCCAACCAGTCTGCATTGCTCCTGAGGAATTCATATAATACCACTTGCCTCCGGTATATACCCAACCGGTCTGCATTGCTCCCGAAGAATTCATGTAATACCACTTACCTCCAGTATATATCCAACCAGTCTGCATTGCTCCTGAGGAATTCATATAGTACCACTTGCCTCCATCATTTACCCAACCAGTCTGCATCTTGGCATTTTCATTCATGAAATACCATTTACCATCTATCATCTGCCATCCTGTTTTGAGAGACAAATCCTTGTAAAAATAATACCAACCATTATTGATTAAATACCAACCCGGATCTTCTATTGACATATTTACGCTGAAGGTTCTGGTAGAATCTGCCTGTTCTGTAGCTGCTACTACATCTCCATTACCAAAACACTGCACCCAATAAAAGCCGTTGTAACAACCTATACCTATTGAAGTATAGCCACTTCCCAATATATTACCCTTATGGCCTGACGAATTCATCCATGCAGACATAGCAGACTCTGCCGAAGCATATCCCCAAGCAATATTTTCGCCCCACATTTTATCACATGCAGTCATGCATGAGCTTCCATCAGGTCTTGTATGAGAAAAGATTATGCTAGTTTCCGCTGCTCTTAACATAGCCGCCTCTAACAAATCTTTATCCATTGTAAGAGGGCTCAAACCTGCTGCCTTTCTTTCTTCATTAACCAGTTCTAACACATCGAAAGCTTCTTCATAGTTGCAGGTTCCGGTTACGCTCTTTTTATAAACCAACTGATACATTTCGCTATTTGTATCAGTAAGATATTCTGGAAAATCACTCACTAATGTATTTGTAAAAGCACTCTTATATATCTTTCTAATGGAAACAGGAAAATGTATATTCTTTAAGCTAGTACAACCGTAAAATGCCATATTGCCTATTTCTGTTACCGTTTTGGAAAGAGAAACGTCTGTCAATTTTGTACAACCTTCAAATTCACCGTAACTCAATTTTTTAGGACCATCTATAACTACCTTTGTCAATGCATCACAACCACCACACATATATCCTGGGGTTGTTTCAACCTTTGCATAGCAAGTAAAGGTTTCCATTGCTTCGTTTTCATTACACACACCCCAATCCATTTTGGTAACACTGGATGGTATTGTCAAAGACTTCAATGAAGGCATATACGCAAATGCATATGTACCTATACTTGTTACAGAAGATGGTACTGTAACTGATGTCAAATATTTCTGATTATAAAAACAATAAGCTGATATAGATGTTACGGTAGATGGAATAGTATAAGAAGTGTTTGTCTTATACTTTGGATAATCCAATAATTCAGTCTTTTTCTTATTAAATAACACTCCATCCGAGGAAGAATAAGTTGTGTTAGCACTATCTACATTTATCTCCACGGCTGTACTACCATAGGAGACTGGTCCCATAGATGTTACAGATGCAGGGATATATATAGATGACAAACTAGTTGCATTATAAAATATATAATTGCCAATTGTTGTGGTGCTCTTAGGGAAAGTAAAGCTCGTCATATCTGCACCTTGAAAAGCATATTCACCAAAAGTTTTAACACCTTCCATTCCTTCAATAGTAATGAGGGATGTATTTGCAAAAGCACCATCACCTATGGTGGTTACTGTTGAAGGTATAGTTATCTTTGTGAGATAAGAACAATAATAGAATGCAGAATCTCCAATTGTATGAATACCCTGTGGAGAGACGCTGGTATCAGATATAATAATAACTTCTTTTATCTTACTGCGCTGACTATACCACACAGGATAACCATTATCAGCAGCATTTATAGCTCCGTATCCTCTGATAGTAAGAACACCATCGGAATCCAGCTCTGCGGTTATGGTGTCGCTAACTGTGTAAGTATTTGTAATTGTAGTGTTTCCCCGCTGAGCTGCCGCAACTTCAGTATCATAGTCTACATCCCCATCAACAATATATCCTGATGGTCGCTGTGGTATTTCACCATCTGCTTCTTTCTGCTCTGCCTCGCCAATCTCACCGGCATAGACAGGAACACAGTTCAAAAATATCGCCAGACAAAAAGCAGTAATCAAAATACCAAACTGTTTAAAATATTTGTTTAATATCCTCTTCATATAGTTCCTCCTCTTCTTGTAATTTGTACACATTCTCCTTAATAACAACTATACAAAGTCCATTCATATTTGTCAATTCACCACTGCAAGTCCTTAAACACACAAAAACACCTTCAATGCATTAAGAATATAACATTGAAGGTGTTGCTATATTTTATATTTGATCAAATACTATGGAATCCAAACTCCACTAGGATTTAGGTAGTAACCTTCTACATATGTATTTGCAGCCATAGCTCCATTAGCATAGAAATAATAGCACTTATCTCCTACATATTTCCAACCAGTCTGCATTACTCCTGAGGAATCCATATAGTACCATTTGCCTCCAGTATATACCCAACCAGTCTGCATTTCTCCCGAAGAATTCATATAGTACCACTTTCCTCCAATAGATACCCAGCCAGTCTGCATTGCTCCTGAGGAATTCATATAGTACCATTTCCCTCCAGTGTATATCCAGCCGGTCTGCATTGCTCCTGAGGAATTCATATAGTACCATTTTCCTCCGGTATATACCCAGCCGGTCTGCATTGCTCCTGAGGAATTCATATAGTACCATTTTCCTCCGGTATATACCCAGCCAGTAACCATCTCGCCGCTAGAGTTAGTGTAATACCACTTGCCACCATCACAAATCCAACCAGTCTGCATCTGATAATTGCTATTCATATAGTACCACTTGCCGCCTAACATCTGCCAGCCAGACTTAAGTGAATAATCCGAATAAATATAATACCAATCACCGCCGCCATACTGCCAACCCGGTGCGAAAAACGAAGCACTGGCTACTACAGAAAAAGTACGATTAGCATTAGTTGGTTTGGTGGTAGTTATAGCCTGATATCCACTAAATAACTGACACCAATAATATCTGCCATTGTACTTGATACAGCCTATACCTGCACAATTCCAACGTTCATTTAAAATGTTATCTTTATGTCCCTGTGAATACATAAAACCAACACCATAAGAATTGCGATACATAACATCATACGAATCTGTATGACCGTATGCAATATTCTCGCCATAGGCTCGATCACTTACAGTGAAACATCTTGTTCCGTCAGGGCGAGTATGATCAAAATTTATCACTATCTCTGCGCAACGAAGCATGGCTGCCTCCATAAGCTCCTTGTCCATAGTAAGAGTGTTAAGTCCTGCCTTTTGACGTTCTACGTTAACATATGCCAGAACTTCATAGGCTTGCTCATAATCGCAGTAACCTGTAATGTCATCTTCTACAAGATAAGGATCCTGCTCTTCTTCCGCAAAAGCAACAGGCGCCTCATAACAAAAAAGTACAAAACAGATACTTAGAAAAAATAATCCGAAAAACCTTGAAAAATTTGTCTTAAAATTCTTCATATTCAAGTCCTCCTTCTTCCGCAAAATCTATAATTAAACTATACCTATTTAGTCATATTTTGTCAATGAAATCGCACGCTAAAAACAGGGAAAGAAAATAAAGGGTCCGGCTAAATGCCAGACCCTCATTAACTATATTTTACTTATCAGAAATCATATATTGTTTTGCATCTTTCATAAAACTTGAAATTATAAATATCATTACAATTCCAATTGGGAATGCAGCAATTATACTTACAGATTGGATATTGCTCATTGAGCTTTCTGAGAAAAGTAATGCTATAGGCAATACAATTAATAATATACACCACATTAACTGAATTAACTTGTGTGGTTGTTCATTTTCATCAAGATTATTATAACAGTAGCAAGATGCCGTATATGCTATAGAATCAAAGGATGTGGCGTAAAATGCCACCATAGTCAGCAACAGTAACACGAGCACAAAAGGTGCACATGGTAAAGTATCAATAATATTCGTAATTAATTCATACAAGTCACCAGTCTCGCTAAATGATGTTATAAAATCAACTCCACCTTTGAGCTGCTTACCAAGTGAGTAATTTCCTAAAACGATAAAACTTACTAATGTTGAACCAACTCCAAAGACATATCCACCTATTATAGTCTGCTTTATAGTTCTTCCTCTTGATATGTTTCCTATGAAGAATGGTGTCGCAACACACCATACCATCCAATATGCCCAGTAATATATAGTCCAATTCTGTGGGAAGGATGTGTTTCTAAGTGGGTCGGTCTCAGTTGCTAATCCAAAGAAGTTTTGTATCATTCTACCGAGAGAAGCAACTCCTGTATCTATAATATATCCTGCCTCTCCACCAAATATAAAAACAAATAAGAGTAACCCGAAGAACATATACATACAAAGCTTTGCTAATATACCAATTCCTTTAAATCCATGAAGTAATGTGTATGTATATATAATACATGTTATAACTAAGATAACTATTGTGACCATAGTTGTATTAAGGCTAACACCAAAAAGCTTATTTATTACACTTGCCATAAGTGGTGTTGCTACACTAAAGGTTGTAGCAGTTCCGGCTAACAAAGCAAAAACAGCCAACAAATCTATAACTCGGCCTGCCACACCATCTGTGTGCTTACCAAGAATAGGTCTACATGCCTCTGAATATTTTTGACGATGTCTTTTTCTAACATGAAGCATAAAACCAAAGGCAACAGCTAATACAAGATAAAATGCCCATGGAATAAAGCTCCAGTGAAATAGTGGGAAAACACTAGCCCAGTCCTGAACACTTCCAAGCTCTGCAATATGTGGATCTGTTGCATATAAAATCCATTCAGAGAATGAATAAAAAAGTATATCTGCTGCTAATCCACAGGTAAACATCATTGCTCCCCATGTAAAGAATGAATATTTAGGCTTCTCATCCTTTCCACCAAGAACAATATTTCCATACTTAGATGTAGCTAAGAAAATCGATATAAGGAAAATACCTAATCCAATCACTAAATAATATGTACCTAAAGTATCTCCCAAAAAGAATCTTACATCACTTAAAACATTGTTTGACTGTGTAGGAAATACAAAGAATAAAATTGCTAATCCTACAATAATTACAACTGGAACTACAGTTATAATCCAGTCAATTTTTCTCTTTTTTTCATTTTTTGTTCCCATCTCTTACTCCTTCATCAAATACTCTTTATAGTTTTTATCAATATCAACCAGTTCTTCTAAGCTGTCAATTTCTTTAACATCCCCACTCTGCATTTTTTGTATTCCCAAATCAAATTCATCAAAATGCAGGAACATGGCTACATCATCCCAATATATGTCTCTATTTTCCTTATCTATAAATTCTATTTCCACATATCGTTTTAATTTTTCTGCATCCTCTTTACTCCATCTGGACACACTGTACAACTGCCAGCCGCCTTTACCACCGGTTCTGCTACAGGATGTTACGCTATCTTCTTCAACCTGCATCAACCACTCATTGGTTTCACAGTCAGTCCAAACAGCATTGTATCCGGATTTTTCAAAATCTTTTTTAAGCACCTCATCATTATATATGACTTGATCTCCATCTAATATAATGGCGTTTTCTATATGCTCCCTTGCGACGTATAGGGATGATATATTGTTACATACATCAAAATATGGATTTTCTATAAACTGTATCTCAGGATAGGTTTCCCTAAGTTCATAAAATTTCTCCTTCATGTAACCAACCACAACATAGATTTCTGTAATTTTGTTATTAAGCAATCCTTTAATTACGGTATCTATCATTCTTGTACCATTGACTTTTACCATAGGCTTAGGCACTTCATTTGTGAGTGGTCTCATTCGATCCCCTTTCCCGGCAGCCATTATAATTGCTCTCTCAACTTTATTATTTGCCATCTATTTGCCACTCCTGTCATTTTCTATAAGCTCTTTGGCATATGCATAAAACTCTTTGGCGTATCTATATTGCCTTAATGTATATTCTCCAAACTCCACGCCAAGCTGTCTTTTATACTCGCACCAGTTACTCCAAAGAAATCCACACATTGCAATATAACAATATATTTTTGCTCTGGTAGCCACGTCACACTGATTTTCGAAATAAATATCAATCAGCCTGTCAATAGCGTCTTTATCATACATGGCATATATGCAAAACATGGCAATATCTACATGTGGATCCTGCATTCCTGCATATTCCCAGTCTATAAGCATAACTTCCTCTCCCTCAACAAAAAGGAAATTATCAGCAACTGCATCTATATGGGTAAGGGTCCATTTCTTCTCCTGAGAATCAATAAACTCTTTAAGCTCAAATACTTTTCTTCGAGTTTCTTTGTGATCCTTATATACCGATGGCACATCACCCCAAAGTGATTCATAATAGTCAATTTTTTCAAACACATCAAACACATGATCAACTTTAAGTTCCATGCCATGGAATTTTCTAAGCTTATCCATAGCAATTTTTAAATCTTCCTCATTTTCGCAATCACAAACCCTGGTATTTGAAAGGAACTTTGTTATTTTATATCCATTGTCAGGATTCATATAATATATGTCTTCACATATACCTTTTCCATTTATGACATCATAAACCGCAGCTTCCTGTTTACGATTAATTATCTTGTCAGTTCCCTCACCAGGAATTCTCATAATGTACTTGTTATCCCCAACAGAAAAAATAAATGAGCGATTGGTCATTCCCTTTTTCAAGGTTTCAATATTCTTGATATCATCTATCTTTACATTGAGGGCCTTACAAATAATCTCTATAGCATCTGATTTAAGATGATTTGACTCCTTGTCTATTTCTCTTAGCTGCTCAAAGGTATTTATCTCAACTGCATTTTCATCCTTCACTACCCTTGAATTAACTATCATTTTGCCATTTTTGTATAAGCCTTCCTCCCAGAAGGAGTTGTCATACCTCTTTGACTTAGAAAGATTCTTAATATTTTCTACTAAAATCTTTGCCTCTGGCATAGTCATGTAAGAAATACCAATCATCTTATTGCCTGGCTCCTGACCACCCACAGCAACTAACTCGTTTTTTCTATTTACATAAACATCACTATCATCATCCATGGAGTCACTTACCATATACCAGGAATACAATTCTCTCTCGCTAAATGGATTCTCCTTGCACCATACATCACAAGGAACAATGTATGTGTTAGAAATTTTATCTGCCACAAGACTTAATGAATGAAGATTGTTTTTTCTGTTGTACTCCTCATTTACTACAAGGTTTACACCAAACTCATCTATTAAGTACTCGTAATTTTCTTTCATAAAACCTACAACAACATCAATCTCAGTAATTCCCACCTCATGAAGCTGTTTTATTAAACGTTCAATGAGCGCCTCGTTGTTTATACAAAGCAAGCCCTTTGGTGTTTCTGTATTTATAGGAACCATTCTCATTCCGTAGCCTGCTGCAAGTATTACGGCGTTTTTAGGTTTTTTATCGTTAAATTCTTTATTGGCCTTTGATGTCAGCTTCATATCTTCGCTGAGATAACCCTGGTCCACAAGTACCTTGAGAGACTTATTAACACTTCCCAAGGAATAACCACTGCTTTCCGCAAGCTCTCTTTGGTTTTCATAACCAAGGTTATATATTGCGTTCATCAAATCAAATTCTTGCTTGTTCATAAACTCATCCTTTCTTGTTTTCGTGAACAGACAAGTACAATATACACACTTATCTTCCATTTGTCAACAATAAAGAAAAACTTTCTTACTTTTTCTCGTAAACTTTGTAATTGTGATGACCTACACGATCCTTTTCAGGTGGCAGCTGCATATAATCACCATAGGTATGTCTGAGGATTGCATCATACTCCTTAGGAACACGGAATTCATATTTCTCATAAGGATGCATTATACACTCATCAAACATA
This sequence comes from Lachnospiraceae bacterium, assembly GCA_015057515.1. Taxonomy (GTDB): domain Bacteria; phylum Bacillota; class Clostridia; order Lachnospirales; family Lachnospiraceae; genus Coprococcus_C. Next base: position 6,762 of record SVED01000001.1, on the reverse strand, counting down.
CGTCTCTCAAATATATCCTTCTCGCCACCAGATAGCCATACTACACAGCCCACATACTCGCAATCGTCATAAGCTTTTTGACCTGCCAGCTTTGCAAGCTTTCTTTGAAATACATTTTTTCCACACAACTTTGAAAAAAGGAATACCGGCAACTTAAGTACCTTTCTAAGTGCTGAAGTTGTTGTCTCTACAGCATACCTTTGTCTCGTTGCCTGATAACACAGAGATGATAATCTATCTCCCTTCATTCCAAACTTCAACGCTTCTTCACTGGTATTTCCCAAACCATCATATGGATATATGTCAATAAATACACCCATTCCATATGGCTTTTCATTTGCCATATCTATAGAATATCTATTATCACTTATTCTTGTAATCATATATGGATATTTTTCACAGGTTGTTGGATTAAAAATCTCCAAATGTGGATGATCACTAATATGTTCACCAAAATACTTAAGAAACTCTTCATAATCTTTTCTAGGCATCATTATATCCACATCATCATCCCATGGAATATAACCAGAGTGTCTTATTGCACCTATTAAAGTTCCATATATAAGACAATATCTAAAACCCTTTTCTTCACATATATCAGCAACTGTTTTTAGTATTTCCAGGGAAATTTTTTGAGTTTCCTTAATATCTAATTCTCTCATTTTTACCTCCATTTTCCTATAACAGCAATATACTATAATGTATTGAAATTTCTCCCGCCTTAAAATATAATATTAGCAACTATTTTGTATAAGGCGGTTATCATATGTTTTCTAAAATCAAAACAATACATTCCCATATTATTCCTAATCCTGAGAGAATTGTCAAGATATTAGATAATTTTGCTCTTGTATTATATGGACTTTTTATTTTTGAGGCCTTTTTGAGAAGCACAACCATGGTCATTGATTGGCCAACCAAATATCACTTTGTGCTTAAGGTTTTTCTATTGCTTTTAGTCATTACAAAGAGCTTTGTAAAAGTCTTTGACGATATTGCTTCCTATGTATTATTGTTCCTCTGTGCCCTAGGCTATACAGTTGCATACATACAGGGTTACCACGGTATTTTATTAGAGATTATTTTGTTTATCGTTCTATTTAAAGACATTGATTTCAAAAAGGTAGCCATTGTTTTTCTTGGTACCATTGGCACTAGTCTGCTTATTATAATGCTTTCCTCACAGCTAGGCATTGTAAACAATCTCACATTTATAAGCGAGGGAAACTCCCAGAGATATTCCTTTGGAGTTAACTATCCTACAGATTTTTCTGCACTGGTTTTGTATCTGTGTATGGTTTGGGCTTTTATCAGACGGGAGTATATAAGTTACATAGAAATCTGTCTTTTCTACGGCTTAGCTTTCTTTATTCTTTTTATGTGTGTAGCCAGAACCAGTACCATTTGTCTTGTAATATTAGCCACATTCCTTCTTATATATAAACTTATTATGGCTAAGAAGAATGAGGATACTCCTACAAAAAAATCCACCAGAGTTATTTCACTTTTAATGACTTTTGCCATTCCTGTGTGTGGAGCATTTTCTATTTTTAGCTCTTATCTCTTTAAACCAGACAAGGTGTTATTTTCCAAATTGGATTCTATTTTCAGTGGACGCCTCAGCTTGGGAAGAACAACCTTTGACCATTATGATGTTAAGCTTTTTGGACAAGAAATACCTCTGGTAGGCAACGGTGGTTCCACCCTGTCGCGGGGAAAAGACGCATACAATTTTATTGATTCCTCATACCTTAATATTCTCTTTAGGTATGGCGCCTTTGTTTTAATATGCACAGTACTTCTTTTATTTATCACAAGTATTGTGGCCAGACAGCGAAAGGATTATGTTTCACTATTTATTATAGCACTCATAGCTGTACACTGTATCATGGAGCATCATTTGTTGGATTTACAATTTGATCCATTTATTTTCCTGCTCTTTTCTAGTTATTATGGATTTAACATTTCTAATTTCTTCAAGAGAAAAAACATTGACAAGGAGGTAGCACAATGAAAAAGATAACTATTATTCTTTCCATTTATTTACTTCTTTCTATTATACTTTTTTCTTTTGACAAGAAGGAACCTACACACATTGTTTTTGATGTAGCTGTTCCTGTAGAATACAACGAGGAAGGTGTAGATACACCATATGAAGATATCGCAGCGAATATGTACTGGCGAGCTATTCCAACATCTGACTATCACTGCAGACAGGTTATTTACACTCCGGAAACTATAACTGGTATTGAATTGTCTATTGTTGTTCCAGGACCAACGTCTCAGGAATATGTTATCAATTTTTACAACATCAGCTATGAGTTGGAACACTCACAAACCTTCAGTGGGGATATTATTTCATCCCACGGTATGACCAGAATTGTTTTCGAGGATTTTGTTTTAGAAGAAGGGCGTCAATATCATATGGAGATTATTGCCTTAGACAACAGTGCACCATCTATGATTGGTATGGTTCCTTATGTATCAGAATGGGCAGGACCTTTCTTTGAATACAACATTCCAGACGAAAATGATATCTTATGTTACAACCTTATTTACGATTACCATGGTTTTGGATTTGTTTTCTGGATAGGACTTACTGTCCTCTGTGTATTTGCCCTGGGCATACTCCTCTCCAAATTAAAAAAGGAGGCCAAGGTTTCCACCAAAACCTTCATCATAGCCGCCCTATCAACCATAATTCTCATAACCCTTTTATCAGTTCTATACACTGTTTGGGTTATATAACATCCTGCCCTTAGCTCTTTGAACGGTATAACTAACCCAGGGCAATATCCCTTGCTTTGGTGGGCCGTAGATATATAGCATTACCAAACCGTTTGAGAACGCGAGCACTTAGCGAAAAGAAATAGGGTATGCCACCGGTCAGGATATAGGCACAGATATATAAAACACGCTCTCGCTCGTCTCGAACGCAGGAGTACTAAATGAGCAAAAAATAAGAACAGAAAGAAAATCCTTTTACGAAACTTCTTCCTGTTCTTATTTTTTACTCATTAAGTGCTCGCGTTCTCAAACGGTTTTATATATCTATGCCTATATCCTGACCGGTGGCATACCCTATTTCTTTGAGGTTAGTACTCCTGCGTTCGAGACGAGCGAGAGCGTGTTTGGTAATGCTATATATCTACCGCCCACCAAAGCAAGGGATATTGCCCTGGGTTAGTTATACCGTTCAAAGAGCCAAGGGTGGGATGTTATACCGAACCCTTACGGCTTACTACTGATAAAAGGGTTTTGAAAATAATTTTGATATCAAGGCTTAGGCTGAAGTTTCTGATGTATTCGTTGTCCAGCCTTACAACCTCTTCAAAATCTGTGATATCACTACGACCTGAGGATTGCCACATTCCTGTAAGACCTGGCTTAATTGCAAGTCTACTCTTGTGGTGCATCTCATAAAGCTCATACTCATCAACTGTTGGTGGTCTGGTGCCCACCATACTCATATCACCCTTAAAGATATTAATGAACTGTGGAAATTCATCCAAGCTAGTTTTACGAATAAATCTTCCTATAGGAGTAATACGAGGATCATTGTCCATTTTAAACATAAGTCCATTCATCTTATTCTGAGCCATAAGTTCTTTTTTGCGTTCCTCAGCATCCATATACATGGAACGGAACTTATACATCTTAAACTTACGTCCATTTTTTCCAATTCTTGTCTGCTTAAAAAAGATTGGCCCTGGAGACTGAATATAAATAATCGGTCCCAGAATAATGGTAAGCAGCAAGGTAATAAGCAATCCAGGTATGGAACACAAAATATCTATGGTTCTCTTAATAACCTTTTGCTTAAAGGACATAAGATTGATACTTGTTGTTATAACAGTATAGTCATTTACATGCTCAACAACCAGATTTGGAGCTCCCTCCAAAAATGCATTTACGCTGACATGAGTTGTAACACCCATAACTAATAAGTTGTCAATAATTTCTCTCATATCATCGCCAGAATATTCAAGAAATACTCGGTCCGTAACTCTGGTTCTGACAAACTCAAACATCTCATCTTTGCCACCAAGAACCTTTGTCCCTAATATTTCTTCATCCTTCATATCTGTGTCAAGAATAAAAAGACCTTTTACTGTGATTTTTTCATATTCGCACTCTTCAAATCTTTTTAGTATAGCTTCAGCACTTACCCTATTTGTAGCAATTATCACTTTACTACTGTGCTTTGCCTTTCTGTTTCTGGCAAAAATAAATTTCTTCAGTATGCATCTAAGCAAATACATAAGGATTACATTTATTACAAAAAACAATCCTATAAGTATTCTCGAATATTTTTCTGACTCTTTTATAACGAAAAGAAGAATAAGAACTCCACCCAATATAAAACAGTTATGCTGTATGACTTGCTTTAATTCCTTTAAATATCCTCTTCTTATGATGCCTGAATAGCACTCTGTCCAAAACACAACACATATATGCATAAGCATAAGTAATACATTTATTATGTCGTATTCCTTTGCTACATCCAGACCTCCCATTTTGCTTCTAATAAAAAATGCTAACAAGAAGGATAACTCCACACATAATATATCTAACAGTATAAAGTCTATGTGTTTACTTCTACTTGTTTTTTTCTTATGCATTGTCTTTCTCCTTTACAGTGTGTATAAAACCAATTGGTTTTACGCGCCTATACGTTTCTCGCACTCTGCAAGAGCCCTTTTTAAGTGATATCCAGACTGAAGCTTCTTTGACATATCCTTAACATTGGATAACATTCCACTATACTCTTCATCTGATATGGCATATATCTTCTCTTTTATCTCTTCCAGATTATTGATAGTTATACCTAAGTTGTTTTCCTTCACAAAATTTGCAAGAGCTGCCTTTTCCCATATGATAATAGGTATTCCCGACACCAAATACAAAGACGTCTTGTGAGGATTGTTGTACTGCAAATATCTCCCTGTGTCACCAGTACACTTGTGTATACTGTCTCCATCCCATATAAGTCCATATTTTCCTGAAAGTACCTTTGGCACTTCCTCGGAAGGAAAGGAGCCACAGTATTTTATATACTCATCTTGATTATTTTCTTCATAGTTAGGACCATATAGATAAAGTGAAAATCTATTGTCCAAGCCAGACATCTTGTAAATATATGGACATTTTTGAGACTCCAAATTACCTGCGATTACCACATCTGCTTCCGGTGTGTTTTTGTCATTCAAGTCACCATCAAAGCCATAATCAAATATGCCAAGCTCCACCAGGCTACCCTCAGCAAAACCTCTTTCTTCCATGAGATAGTTCTTCATCTTGCCATTGTGAATAATAAAGTAATCCGAGTTCCCCATCATAAATTCAAACTCTGTAGTACTATAGTCTCTATAGTATGATACTCTCAGTTCTTCTATATCGTGAACCAGAGATATAATATTACATTTTTTTATCTTTTTCAATTGTTTTAATATGGTAAATCTACCAAGATGTTTTCTCTTAAATGGATTCTGAATGAGCACTATTGAACCCTTTTTAACAGTGAAGAGAACCTTAACCCAATCAAACCAAAATCCCAGTTGATTCCTTATTAGGGTTATAATACCTGTATCCTTTGTCCTCTGTCTAATATATAAAGTTTCATACCCTGCTTCCTTAGCAAAGTTATATGCATCCTCCACCGCTTTGCTACCAGCGTGGTTATATATTTCTTTTACTTCCTTAATTTGATACTTTTTCATAACTATCCTTTATAATTCAAAACTGGATTTTTCTGGTAATATTTTTTCAAATAATACCTGAAGACTCTTCTTTTCTTCCTCAAAATCAAGACTTATGTCATCATCACTTAAGCAGATTGTATTATATTTTTGACCTAATATAGCCTCTTCTATGGCTATATTATCTCTTCCTATGGAAAAAAACTTGCCGGATATATCCTTTACCTGAACAAATTGACCTGTAACAAACTGCCAATACCTAAACAACCATTGATTTACATCTTCATTGCTTCTAAAACGATGAGATGACGTCTGCTCCAGCAACTCTTTTTCCTTGTCCCAAACCTGATTAAATACATTTTTACAAAAAGCCTGTGGCACATGAGGATTATCAAAAGCCGAAAAACCATTTACAGGCTTCATATATATATTTTTCAAAGTAGACTTCATTGCCTTTAAACTAAACCATTGCTTCTTGTTGGAAGATATTACCTGCCCCTTGGAAAAATGCTTGTTTATAATAAGCATGTCATTACCAATAATGTGATCCACACCTCCAGGATTAAATCTAAGAGGTACCTCTGTAACTGTATCTACAGGAAGACCATTTCTAAAAAAATCCTCTGGCTTAACCTGACGGATAAGGTACATATCATCATTAAAATATATAAACTGCTCAGCCAACCCCTCTATGCGATGCATATTTAACTCTATAGGGTGTGATGAAAACACTGGTAAAAACTGCTCAGGAATATAATCCTGATGTAACACAATGTTTAACTTATCTGCATCCTTATTTAGCCATTTCGGAGTATGACCCCAGGTAATAAAATGTATCTTATTTACCCAAGGTGCAAATTTTTCTACACCACGAAACCAATATTTTAACAAATCCCAATCCCTATAACGATTGATACCATGGTCCGTACCTTCACTGGCAGTATATTCATTTTTAACCTCTTGCCATGCCGGATCCATACCATCCACCCACGGAATTACAATATCAATCTTCATATTATTCTCCATCAACTACTGAATCATTTGACAGCTTTTTACTTTTATA